>JBGTFV010000291.1:0-5517 GCA_041747095.1 Parvularculaceae bacterium | reverse complement strand
ATAACGAGGTAAGACCGCATAGCGCGATCGGCGATTTGCCGCCGATTACGCTCCTAAATCGCGACAGCGCATCCGGCCCGCTGTCGTGACAGACCGCGAAAAATCCGACCCAACGCGGTCCAAGATTCGGGGGCGCCTCAGAAAGGGCCAGACTCTCGAAATAAATGAGGGAGCCGAAGGGCTCAGGTCATACCTAATGGCCAATTTCCTGTAAAAGCGCTCGAAATTCCGCCTTCGGCGCCCGACACAAAGTTCGATACGCATTCACGAAGGGGAGCCATTTGGCGATTCACAGATTTTTTTCGAGGGTCATCCCCGTCGTGCGTTTCGCGGCAAGTGCCGCTTCGCGAACCCCGACGCTTATGGCGACGCGGGCGAACGGGCCGATCGACGTCTGTTCATCAAGGAATTCTGGAGGGATGGCCGGGCGCGCCTGGTATGGGGTTATTCAAGTATGGGAAAACGTTTTGCAGTTCTACGGCCGCAATCGGGGCTCCGTCAGTGAACGGGGCGGTGCCAACCGGCGCGTCGGCAGGCGTGCACAATCCTAAATCCGTGAGCGTGTCGGCTATTGGCACCGGATGGCAAAGGCGGCCCATGGCTACGCGCAGCGTAATATCGACCGCGTCGTCCCCGGGCCGACGGCCGTTCGGATAGCCGGCCAAATCGTTCCCGACCACGCCAAACGCGCTCTGATCCGCTTGCAGCGTTGGCGGCACCATCGTGTTGAGCCGCATCATTTCTGACGGAGTGATTATCTGCTGTTGGTTCAACGTTTCGATTCCGGTGAGAAACGTCGCGACCAGATCGTTGCGAGGAAAATTCGACGGCGCTATGCTCTCGAAACTTGTGCCAAGCGTCGCATTTACCGGCGCGCGAAACAAGGTGTCGAGAATAGCCGGGAACGTCGGATTGGTAACGAACTCGGCCAGCGCTGCATCACCGTTCGGTTCCGCAGCGTTAAAGAGGTCCTTCTGCGGCAATCCAATCACCAGTTCGTTGACCAACGGCGCCGAAAGCCGCGACACCTGCACGGAGGCGCCAAACTTCCTGAATGAAGCACCAAATCCTCCGAGCTGGCGCGCCGACGAGGACTGCGACCGGATATCGTCAACCTGACCAGCTAGAGAAGCGGATGAAGGAATGCGATCAAGCACACGCAACCGCGGCAGGCTTGCGGTCGTCCACGCGCCAATAACGCCGTTGCCCGCGCCGGTCACACACGAAATCGGCACCTCAACGGCCAGCGACGTTACGTTGTATTTACCAATCAGATCGTCGTTGTCGCGGCTTTGCTGGATGCCACCGGGAAAGCTATCGCCATCCACTGGCACGAGATTAACCAAGTCAAACACGGCCCCGAGATTAACCGCAAACGCTTCCTCACGCTGCCCGACAAATACGCGCCCAGCGTCACCGCACCCTGGTATTAAGACGGAATAGACGAACGGCGCCACGTAAGCGGCATAATCAGGGATTGTTTTATTGCCAATGTTGTCCAGCGGCTTGGCGAACGTGGCAGAACCGTCGCCAACATTCGTCACGGGCGCGCGCGCGCCAGATCGGCGATCCCCCGTGATTAGCTCAAGCGTGTAGGTTTCCGTCTCACCCAGGTTGGTATCGTTGGCGCTTGAGACGGGACCGCCCGCCCGCAGCGCGATAGGCAAGGTCTTTTCGCCGACGGTAACCGTGACGCCCGTGCCGTTACGAAAGGCATTAGTGAACTTGAACTGGAAAGTGAGGTCCTCGACTGCATCGCCATCATTGTCGATATGGATCTCGTAAATAGCATCCGGGTCCATCGTAAAGTAATTCGGCCCAAAGCCTGGACCCTGCAATGGTTGATAGTTGGCGATGAACGTCACGAACGCCTCACGGCCCGGCTCATAACTCCTGAACATGTAGAAGTCAGTACCGTCGACCTTCGGAGAGCGCGTGATGGAGGGCGCCTCCCTGTGGCTCGAAGCTCCGATCGGCGTCGTCCCGACCGCTAGTAGCGCCGCAGCGCCGCTGGTCAGCAAGAATAATGAACGTGTGCGCATCGAACTACCTCCGGCGGACTGATAAGGTGTTTAGCGGGTGGAGGAAAAACCAGAGTCGGAATCTACCCACGTTAGGTGGATTCCGATCCTCGTCCAGAAAGGCGCGCTGTGTAACGCTTCATTACTCAAAGGAGAGGGACCATGGACGAAACATCGACGGTAACCGGGACATGAGCGAATGGAATATCTATTCTCTAGTCGCCGTCGTAACTGGTTTTGCTGCATTGACGGCGCAAGCTTCGGCGCATGATTTCTGGATTCAGCCGGAGGCATATCAGACCGACGCCCGCGCGCCGGTCTCTTTTACATTTTATGTTGGACACGGCGACGATCGTGAGCGGTGGTCCGGTCGCATGGAGCGCGTCGTGAAGATGGTGACGATCGCGCCAGGCAACGAAGTTGTCGATCGTCGATTAAGCTTGCACTTCAACGATGCCGACGACGGCGAAATCACGTTTGCGACCCATGGCGCGCACGTTATTGCGTTTCAATCTACGCATTCAACAAGCATTCTTCCTCCAACGAAGTTCAACTCATACCTTTCGGAGGTGGGATTAACGCCCGCCATCGAAATACGAGCGCAAGCGCAGGCCACAACGCGAGAAGGACGGGAAATCTATAGTCGTCGAGCGAAGGCGGTGATCTGCGTGGGCGACGCCTACGGGCGCGATTCCACACGTGTTCCAAATCCGGTCGGCCTTACGCTTGAGCTCGTGCCCGAACGCGATACGTGCGCCCTTCGCGAGGGCGAACCGCTCCCCGTAACAGTGTTTTATGAGGGCCGCCCGCTTCCCGGCGCGCTCGTCAAGCTGACCAGCCTCGATTTAGGTTTGGGAACCCTCGAACAACACGTGTCTGACCGTAATGGCCGCACAATATTTAACTTCCCCCGACGCGGATCATGGCTATTGAACGTAGTATGGACGCGGCCGCTTAAGGACTCTTTGGAAGCCGACTTCGACACCGTGTTTTCGAGCTTAACATTTGGCTTTGCCGCTCGCACGACAGATTAATCTGATCCACTCGGTTCTCGAATGATCCAAACTCGGAGCGCCGGCAAGATGGACTAAGGACGTGGGGATAAAAGGCGGCCTGCTGCGACAAAAGTTGAATTTTTTGGGAACTGCCGCGACTGCGCAACGTTTGCATTTCATCAATAAAGGAGAATGTGCATGTCGACGAACGATGGAAATCAGCCGAACGAGCGCAATCAGCACCCGTCTCAAAATAACCACCCAAAAGACGCTCCAGGCGAGAGCAGCCGCGGAGGGATCGGCAACCAGGAGCGTGACCAGACCGAACAGGAACGGTTGCAAAAACAGCAACAGAAGAACAGTCCGCGCGACCAGAACCTTGGCCAAACGGGTGACCGGCAGCGCAACCCGACGAACCAACAAGGCAATGAGGGCCAGCAAACCAATCGCTAATTGACGTTGGGAATTCGTCGAAAAGGGTCCGAATCATCCGTTTCGGACCCTTTTTTCGTGCCTGTCTTTTCCGGCAATTAATGTTAGCGCCCTGCCATGGCTGGAACCCACACGCGCCCAATCGGGTTTGTATGTCAGCGTAGGCGGCACTCGGCCGGCGCGCCCCGTTGGAGGAACGTATGCTGAAAGCTTTAGGAATGGTTTCCGTCATCGCGCTGATCGGTTGCACTGACACGGACGCCAATCGGTCCGTCGATAGAGCCGAAAATGTGCGCGCGACTGACGCAAGAACTGCAGACACCGGCTCCATGAACGCTAATCGCCAAACTGAAGAGTTCGTGCGCAAAGCGGCATTGGGAAATCTTGCTGAGATACAAACAAGCGAAATTGCTGAGACCAGAGCCATCAACCCCGAAGTCAAAGAATTCGCACGCATGATGGTGAAGGACCACACGGCGTCGCTCGAAAAACTTCGCGCCGCCTCTTCGGCATATCAACTTCCGACTGCAGCGGATCAATCTCTGCAAGAGGACGTAAACGCGTTGCGCAATGCCGACGCCGATTCATTTGACCGCAAATATCTCGATATGCAGGAAAAAATGCATGAACGCGCGGTCGAGCTCTTTGAAACGTACGCTGAGGATGGAGCTGATCCGTCATTGGATCTTTACGCGCAGTCTACTCTTCCGACCATCCGCAAGCATCTCGCAGAGGTCCGCCGCATCCGGACCGAGTCCGCACGAGGAGCAACTTTAATGGGTATCGAAAGCATGGAGCCGCGTGGCGTTGAGCCAAGGTCAGACGCCGCGGAGACCGACGTCACTCAAGGCGGCGCCATTATCATGCCGCCGCCTGGCACTGAGCCGGTCAATCCTGATCCCTCGGAGAATAACCCAAATGAACCGGTAACGGTGCCGCTGCCGACAACTGACCCGGATTCAGTTCCCGAACGGCAACCGAATTGAAGTTAGTAGAATTTGCAGTGAGGGCCTCGGTTTTTTAGACCGAGGCCAAATTTGAAATGTGCATATTGATTGCGTGATATCGAAAGCTGCGTTGCGTAAGCCATATGCACGCGATTTAGCGGCGTCTTCGGCGTTCCGTCCTCAGCAAAAAGTTAGAAGTTCTAATCGCCCTCAACATCCGCGAAACGCCCACCCTCGGCGCTCAGCACAATAATCGCTCTTTATTAAGCCGCGACCAGGACTTCCAATTTTTCCCAATCGCACAGCGGAACCACCTCGCAAGTTAGCCGTTAAAATTATGCTGCACCGACGCAGCGGCGCGAAGTGGAGATATCATGTCCGCACCCGATAGCTTGCGTGATCTATACAATAGCGAACTGACACATCTCTGGTCGGCGAACGATCAGATGACCGGCGCCTTGAAACGAATTGTTCCGAGGTGCAGCGACCCCGACCTGAAAACAATGCTGACTAAATCTGTCGACTCCATTGCGACGCATACGGGCGTTCTGAAAGACATGATCGCAGCGTCCGGCGAGAAGGTGGCGAAAGAGCATTGCAAGGGGATGGCAGGACTGGTTGCAGAAGCGACTACACACGCCATCACCGACGCGCCCGCAGCGGGGCCAGTTTTGGATGCGGTGATCATTTCTCAATACCAGCGCATGACCCATTACGCGATCGCTGGATTTGGAACTGCTGCTTCTTACGCCGGCACGCTTGGGCTCGATGAAGACAAGAGCAAACTCGATCAGGTCACGGGATCGCTTTATCGCTGCGATGAATATCTGACAAAGCTGGCGGAAACCACCGTAAACATCGAAGCAAAAGCAGGATGAAAATGCCTGAAATAGGCTGCAACCCATCCGCTTTAATGAAAGGGATTTTTTTATGACAAAGGTCTTATTGCTTTTCGTTTGCGCAGCAGCGTTATCGGCCTGCGTGTCAATCGGCGCGCAAAATTGACCCCCTATCGGCGTCCAAAATTGACCCCACCAGCGCTGTGGTAGCTGGCCCAGGCCGGTGCAACTTTTCAAGCGAGTGGAACCGGCCTGGGTCAGCGGGCGTCCGGATGCTCAGGCG
>JBGTFV010000290.1:0-7880 GCA_041747095.1 Parvularculaceae bacterium | reverse complement strand
TGCGGCATTGGCGCTCGGCGCCAGTTTGTCGGCGCCCGTCGCAACGGCGCAGGCGCCCCGCCTGCTGTCGCCGGTGTCAGCGTCGGAAGGCGGACTATCGTTCGCCGATCTCGTCGAACGCGTCAGCCCGGCCGTCGTCAGCATCCTTGTTGAACGCGAGGTCCAGCGGCCGCAGATGCCGGAAGAATTCGAGGAGTTTTTCCGCTTCCGCTTCGGTCAGCCCGGCCAGGACGGTTTTGACAACCAGACGCAGCGGCTGGAAGCGCAAGGCTCCGGTTTCTTCATCGATCAGGCCGGACACATCGTCACGAACAACCATGTCATTGAGGGCTCGAAGCGGATAAAAGTGCGCCTCGCCGACGGCAAGGAACTAGCGGCGACGCTGGTCGGCGCCGACGCGCTGACCGATCTTGCCGTTCTCAAGGTCGACGCCCCGAAAGGGCAGGCGTTCGTTCAGTTCGCAGACGATGTGAACCTGCGGGTTGGCGACTGGGTCGTTGCTGTGGGCAACCCTTTCGGCCTGTCGGGAACCGTCACCAGCGGCATCGTCTCGGCGCTTGGCCGCGAGGGCGGACAATTCACCGACTTCATTCAGATCGATGCGCCGATCAATCGCGGTAATTCGGGCGGGCCGACATTTGACCTCAAGGGTCGCGTTGTCGGCGTCAACACCGCCATATTCTCGACGACTGGCGGCAGCGTCGGCATCGGCTTTGCGATCCCTGCGCGGACGGCGAAGGAAACCGTTGCGCAGTTGATCCGCAATGGATCGGTCACTCGCGGCTGGCTCGGCGTATCGATCCAGGAACTGACGACAGAAATCGCCGCAGCGCTTGGCCTCAAGGAAGCCAAGGGCGCCCTCGTGAACGAAGTGCTCGCGGGCACCCCCGCCGCCGCCGCCGGCTTTGAAAGCGGCGACCTCGTGACGAAACTGAACGGCAAGGACATCTCCAATCCGCGCGATCTGACCCGGTCGGTGTCGGCGCTTCCTCCCGGTGAGCGGGTGAAAGTCAGCGTCCTGCGCAATGGCGCCGAGAAAACTCTTAACGTGACGCTCGGCCAGCGGACCGAAGAAGCAACCCTCGCCGAAGCGCCAGCGGCCCAAGCTGAAGACGATCTCGCCACCAGCGTCGGCCTTCGGGTCGCCAATATCGATGCGGCGGCGCGAGAGCAGTTCAGGCTTGCATCCGAGACGACGGGCGTTGTCGTAACCGGGGTCCGGAACGGCAGCCCCGCCGCCAATGCGGGATTGCGCGCGGGCGTTGTGATCCTTCAGGTCGAACAGCAGCCCGTCGCCAACGTTGCAAACCTCAAGGCGCGCATTGACGAAGCGCGCAAGGCCGGCAAGGAGGCCGTCCTGTTGCAGCTTCAGGTCGGCGGCGCAAAGCAATTCGGCGCGCTGTCGCTCGCCAAGCCGAGTTAAACAGGCCGTCCAGACGCTATGGCGAGCGCCAAGGCGATTGTCGCTGGCGGCGAGCGGTGGCATAACGCTTATTCCGGGAGCTGACGCATGAGAATTCTCGTTATCGAGGATGACGCCGAAACGGCAGCGTACCTTTCCAAAGGGTTGCGCGAGGCCGGACATGTCGTCGATCACGCCCTCGACGGCGAGGTCGGTCTCAACATGGCGGGCGCGGGCGATTATGATGCGCTCGTGATCGACCGCATGCTGCCGAAGCTCGACGGCGTCTCGTTGCTGACGCGCCGCCGCGAGGCGGGCGATGAAACGCCGGCGCTGTTTCTCTCCGCGCTCGGTGAAGTCGACGACCGCGTGAAGGGTTTCGAGGCGGGCGGCGACGACTATCTCGTCAAGCCTTACGCTTTTCCCGAACTGCTGGCGCGCGTCGAGGCGTTGGGGCGTCGCCGCTCTGCGCCGGCGAATGTAACGACGCGTTACTCAGTGGGCGATCTTGAAATAGACGTCCTTACACGGACGGTTCGCCGGGCGAGCAAGCGCATCGACCTGCAGCCGCGCGAGTTCCGTCTGCTCGAATATCTGATGCGCCACGCCGATCAGGTCGTCACCCGTACGATGCTGCTTGAAAATGTCTGGGAATATCACTTCGATCCGCAGACAAACGTTATTGACGTACACATATCCCGACTGCGTTCGAAGATCGACAAGGACTTCGACAAGGCTCTGCTGAAAACCATCCGCGGCGCAGGGTATACGATAACGGACGCCGACTGACGATGCTGCGGCTTCTCCGCACAACATCTTTCCGGTTCACCATCGTCTACGTGCTTGTTTTCGCCGTGTCGGTCGCGCTTCTTGGCGCGCTGTTTTATCAGGCGACCTTTGCGGTCGTCTCGAAGCAGACTGACATGATGATCGACCAGGACATGAACGTGCTCGCAGAGCTGTTCGCGGCCGTGGGCGGCGGCGCGCTCGTCCGCGTCATGAAGGATCGCGCGGCGTGGCGCGACGATGGGCTTTATCTGCTGCTCAGTGCGCCGTCCGGGGCGTTGCTGGCCGGTAATCTGACGTCGTTGCCGCCGGAAGCGCTGCGCGCCAACGAGGCGTTTTTCAATTTCTCGTTTGAGCGCACGCGCGTCGACGGAGCAGGCCGGGAAATCGGCGTCGAGCCGCGCGAAGCGCGCGGCAAGATCCGCCGCTTTCGCGCGTCTCCGGACGCCGAGACGTCGCTTCTCGTTTTTATCGCGCGGGATATTTCGGGACGCGAGGCCTTGCGCAGTCAGTCGCGCGGGCAGATCACGCGCATTGCGATTGCAACCGTCCTCCTCGGTCTCGTCATTGGGCTGCTCTTTTCGCGATCTTTGCTTCGCCGGGTAGATTCGGTGAACCGTACGGCGCGCGCCATTCGCGACGGCGATCTGTCGCGCCGGATCGCTCTCACCGGCGCCGGCGACGAGCTTGAGAATCTCGCCATCAACCTGAATGCGATGCTCGACCAGATTGAGCGGCTGATGAACGGCATGCGCGAGGTGTCCGACAATATCGCCCACGACCTTCGCTCGCCGCTGACGCGGATCAAGGGTCGGCTTGCCGAAGCGCTGAAGGGCGACGACGCCGCTCGCGCTGAGGCGTTGCGCGCCACGCTCGAAGACTCAGAACGCATGCTCTCGACCTTCAACGCCCTCTTGTCGATTGCGCGGATTGAGTCGGGCGAGGCGGCAGGCGCCATGGAGCCGGTCGATCTGGCGGCGATCGTCGCCGAGCTTGCTGAACTCTACGAACCGGCCGCGCAGGACGCGGGCTTTGCGCTTGAAGTGAAGACCCAGCCGGCCCCGCCTGTCTGGGGTTCGCGCGAGCTGATCTCGCAGGCGGTCGCCAATCTTCTCGATAATGCGTTGAAATATGCCGAAGGCGGATCAACGATCGGAATCGCCGTCCGCCGCAATCGCGACGACCGAGTGCAACTCAGTGTGCGCGATGACGGACCGGGCGTGCCTGCGGGCGAGCGCGAACATGTGCTCAAGCGCTTCGTTCGGCTGGAGGCGAGCCGGACCTCTCAGGGGAGCGGCCTTGGCCTAAGCCTTGTTTCCGCCATCGCCCGGGCGCATGGCGCATCGCTCACCTTGAGCGACGCCATCTCGTCCCCGAACCCGCGCGGATTGAACGTGACCTTGAACTTCCGTTCAGCGGACACCCGCGTTTCGCCGGCGGCCTCGGCGCGTGCGCCACGCGAACTGACAGCACAGGCGCAGTGACTTTGTCAGGACGCGGTACGCAATCTCTGGCGGACGGGCGGCGCTTGCATGGAGCAGTGAAATCGGGGCTTTGTCTGCCTCGTTCGGAAAAGAATTTGCGGGAAAGAGGTCCATGAGCAAGAATGAATTGATCGCAGGCGTCGCCGCATCGGGGGAGGTCTCGGTTTCAGAAGCGCGCCGGATGGTCGATCTCGTGCTTCGCGAAATCGAGGCGGGACTGAGACGCCGGGCGGAAGAAGGTTGGCCGGACGGAAAGTACGTTATCGGATCGTTCGGAACCTTCGTTGTTACACGCAGCCCGGCCCGGCAAGGCCGCAATCCGCGCACGGGCGAGAAAATTTCGATCCCGGCAGGCCAACGGTTGAAATTTCGGCCGTCGGCAAGTTTGAGGGAAGCGGCGCAAGCGTAACCCGCGACACGCGATAGCGAGAATACCCGCACGCGAGGAAAGAGCAGGCGGAAATGAGCGGCGCGAACCATCCGCTCCGGACTCGGATTGTCGAGAAGCTGGCCGTGTCGGACGCTGACGCATCCGCTCGCTTCATGGCGACGCTGGACGAACGGCTGGGCGATGCGACGCCGGCGGTTCGCGACCTCCTCGCCGGGATCGGCAGCGGCTCGCCCTATCTGTCGCGGCTGATCGAGCGCAAAACCCGGCACGCCCTTGACCTCTTCAATATGGCGCCTGAGGCCTCGCTCGCGACTGCGCTGGCGCTGGCGCGCGCCGCTGCTCAAGCGGATGGCGTGAAGGGGCAGATGCAGGCGTTGCGCGAGGCGAAGTCAGCGGCGGCTCTCGCCATCGGACTGGCCGAGATTGCGGGCGCCTGGTCGACGATGGATGCCGCCCGCGCCCTGTCCGATTTTGCCGATGAGGCGGTTGGTTCGGCGTTGCAGATGGCGTTGGAAGAAGTGCAGGCGAAGGGTCTCCTGGTTGCGAATGGCGCTGGCTCCATCGAACAGGGTTCGGGGGTCGCCGTTATTGCGATGGGCAAGCTCGGCGGGCGCGAACTCAACTACTCAAGCGATATCGACCTGATCGTGATCTACGATCCGTCGACTGATGCTCTGTCCTCGGGCGGCGATCCTCGCCGGGCGGCCGTGCTGGCGACGAAGTTGATGGTCTCGCGCCTGTCGGACCAGACGCGCGATGGCTACGTTTTCCGCACGGATTTGCGCTTGCGCCCCGACCCCGGCGGTTCGGCGGCCGCGGTCTCAATCAACGCGGCCGAAGCGTATTATGAGGCGCATGGGCAGAACTGGGAGCGCGCGGCGTTCATCAAGGCCCGTCCCATCGCCGGCGACATGTATCTGGGCGCGGAGTTCATGAAGCGTCTGCGGCCCTTCATCTGGCGCAAACATCTCGACTTCGCGGCGGTTGAAGATATCCATTCCATCAAGCGCCAAATCCATGCCGCGAAGGGCGGCGCCGACATCGAGTTTTACGGCCATGATTTGAAGACCGGGCGTGGCGGGATCAGGGAGATCGAATTTTTCGCCCAAACTCAGCAACTCATTCTGGGAGGCAAAGACGACGCCCTACGCGCGCCCGCAACGCTTGATGCGCTGGCTGCGCTTGCTGCGCCCGGCATCATTTCCGAGAGTGCGCGGGAGGAGCTGACGCGCTGTTACGTCTATCTCCGCCGCGTTGAACACCGTTTGCAGATGATTGCTGACGAACAAACGCATCGTCTGCCAAAGGATGAGGTAGGCGCGGCCCGGCTTGCCGCGTTTCTTGGCGAAGCAAGCGTTGCGGGGTTGGAGGCGCGAATTGTAGAAACGCTGACAACGACGCACCGGCATTTCGCTGCGCTATTTGAACGTTCACGAAGGTTGTCTCTGCCCATTGGTACGCTGAGCTTCACTGGCGTCGAAGTCGATGAGGCGACGCGGGCGACGCTCGGCGCGCTTGGTTTCGCCAACCCGGCGGCGGTCGCCGAACGCATCCGGCGCTGGCACATGGGCGAGATACGCGCAACGCGCACGGCGCGGGCGAGGGGACTGCTTACGGAAATGACGCCGGGTCTCCTTGCGGCGCTTACTCGCGCCAACGATCCGGACGAAGCGTTCACCGCCTTCGACAAGTTCCTGTCCGCGCTCCCGGGCGGCGTGCAGATTTTTTCGCTATTGGCGAACAATCCGGCGATCTACGATCGTTTGATCCGGATCATGACGATTGCGCCCAATTTAGGACGGCACCTCGCCCGCCGTAGCTTGTTCGTAGAGGCGCTGCTGGAGCAGCGCTGGCCTTCGCCGCTCCTTGGAAGGGCTGAGCTTGACGCCAGTCTTTCGGATCGACTGGCGGGCGTCGCGGATTTTGAGGCGCAGCTCAACGTCCTCAGGCGCTGGCAGGCCGAGCACCATTTCATCATCGCCGCCCAGCTTGCGGAAGGGTCCATCGAACCTGTGGCGGCGGCTGAGGCGTTTACGAACCTCGCCGAGACAACAATCGCCGCCCTTGCGCCGCTGGTGGCGGCTGACGCCGCCCGCACATACGGTGCAATAGACGGCGCACTCGCCATCGTTGCGCTCGGCCGGCTCGGCGCACGCTGCATGACGGCAGCGTCGGATATCGACCTGATGTTCGTCTACCGAGCCGCTGAGGGAGCGATGTCGAGCGGTTCGAAATCGCTGGACGCCGCCGACTATTTCGGGCGGCTCGTTCGCCGATTCCTGACGGCGATGTCGGCCCCCACCGAAGAGGGCGCGCTCTATCAGGTTGATATGCAGCTACGTCCCTCCGGCCGATCAGGCCCGCCCGCGGTTAGTTTCCTTGCGTTCCAGCGCTATTATTCAGCCGACGCCTGGACGTGGGAGAAGATGGCGCTTGTAAAGGCTCGCCTTATCGTCGGCGAACCCAGCCTTTGCGAAGCTGTTCACGGCGAGATTGCAGCTATACTTCGGCAGCCGCGTGATTCCGCGGCAACGGCCCATGATGTTGTTTCCATGCGCGCGCGCCTGCGTGCGTCACATAGGTCCACTGATCCGTGGGATCTTAAGCATGTCGACGGAGGGTTCACCGACATCGACTTCGTCATCGAGTACCTGTCGCTGGCGCATCGTTCCGCCCTCGGTTCGGACCTGAACACCGACCCTGCGGTCGCGCTGGCCGAGTTGAAGAAGGCCGAAATTCTTGACGCAGCGCGTGCGAACACCCTCATAACAGCGCTGGAGCTGTACGAAACAATCTTGCAGGTGGGCCGCGCAGCCGCGGGGGGAGCGTTTGTATTCGGTCGCACAGGGCCTGCGCTGCGCGATCGTCTGGCGCGCGCGTGCGGCGTTGACGCTATTGAGGAGGCTGAAGAAATGCTGAAGCGCGCCGAGGCGAGCGTCATTGTCATATTCGATGAAGTTGTCACAGCGGCTGCGACTTCCGCGCCGTCTTCAACTCCGTCTGACGCTTCGACTGCTTCTTGATGTCCTCGGCGCGCAGTTCATTCGATCTGGCGATTGTCGGGGCCGACGGACCAGGGCTCGCCGCCGCCGCCTGCGCGGCGGTAGCAGGGGCGTCGGTCGTCATCGTCCGTACGGGACGCGAGCGGCCCGAAATCGGGGCTCGTGCAATGCCCCCGAACGCTGTCTGGCGGATGCTCAATCTTCAGCATACCGGATTGGACCCCCGCCCGGCGTCCGCCCGGATGTCGCTTTTCGACGATGGGGCGGTGCTTTCGTCATATCGTTCGGCAGAGCAAACCAAGGCGTCGATCGCGGCGACCGATCCGTCTGCCGCGCGACTTTATCCTGAGTTTCTGGCGATGCTCGCCCGGCTGGCGCCTAATGCTCCCGCTCGATCCGGGTTGACCGCAGGATCTGCGGAATCATCATCGCAGGCGGGTTTGGCTACCATGCTCGCCGGACTTGTCGGTGCTTCCGGGTCATCCGCTTCGGAGCATCGCGGCGCGCAGCGCCCATTGCTCGATCACTTTGCCCGGCGCCGCGGCCTCGACTTTGACCTGGCTGCAACGGCAAATGAAGCGCTCGATGATTTTTTCTCGGACGAAAGAATCAAGACGCATTTTGCAACAATCGCTCTTTCTGCTTCGCGCCTTGCTGGCGATGAACCAGGCTCCGCGGCCGCGCTCGTAGACCTCGTGCAACCTGCCGCCTGGCCTTCGCGCACCGGCGTTGCCGGCGTTGGGCTAGCCGCCGCCATGACGGCAGCGTGCAACAAGGCAGGCGTGGCGGCGCCCGAAGCGCGCCTTGAGGGTCTC
>JBGTFV010000289.1:0-5024 GCA_041747095.1 Parvularculaceae bacterium | reverse complement strand
CGCGGCCGCGCACATCGGCGAACGCGGCTTCGGCGCGGGCTTCAACCGTCTCGCCGCGCGCGACGAGGTCGCCGAAGAAAGAGGTGGCTTTGGCGGCGATTGCTTCAACCGGCTGGCGGGCGCGATCGTAGGCGACGCCGTAAAGGCCGAGATAGGCGAGCCAGCCGTTGCGGATGGCTTCGGCGGGTTTGATCGTCAAAGTGGTGGCTGTCTTGGCCATGTGATGTCGTCCTTTTCTGCTGCGACCGAACCTGATGGCGCGGCCTCTCATGACAGCGAGATAGGCGACGGAATTAGAATGCTCACCCTAATTTCGGCCGGAGGCGTTTGCGGTCGCCATTTCCGCCGTTGCAGCCGATAGAGCAGGGGGCGGCAGCATCAAGATCTCGCCGCCGTCAGCCGCGCGTCGCGGGCCTCGGATGCCGTGCGGTGCGGCAGCCTGCCCGACAGCGACGCTCCGGCGGAAGCCGTAAAATCCGCGCAGCCACCATTGCGGCGGCATCCTTATGAGAAGCTTCCACGGCTTGGGGTCCGTGTAAAAATCCTGTTCGCGCCGCCTCAATAGAGCGCGCCGATTGTCCATGATCAGCACGTCGCCCCGGCGCACGACGATGCGCTGTTCTGCGCGCTGGGCTGCAATGTCGAGCGCTTCAATAAAAAGCGCGAGCGCCCGCATGATCTCGGCGTTTGAGACCGGGTCGAGAGCAGCGAAGTTGATCCGGTTCGGATCCCACCGAATGCCCCAGTCGGCCCCGAGCCAAGCATCCGAATCAATTTCCGGGGCGCCAAGGCGCTGCTCGCGAGAGAGAAGTTCGAGTAACGGGGCGTCGGCGACGTTGCGGCCGCCGGACGGGCGCAGGTTCTGATGATCGCGCTTGCCCACCATTTTGACGGGCGTCGTCGCCAGCGTTCTAACCGCCAGCGCAGCGATGCGGCGCTGGCGCGCCGCTTCATCAGTATGTTCCGTTTCCGCATCCAGCTCGAAGGAAACAACTGCGTCCGGCATTGCTGCGATCGCGTCCTTCAGCTTAAGGATGAAAACAGGTTGCTCAAGTGGGTTCTCAATCGTGGCGATGGCGAGATAGATCGGAGCCTCGCCGTCCGAGGATGCTTCGGACGGGTTCGGCGCCTTAAGGTGGGGCGCGAAGGTCCTCAGGCGAAGCGGCAGGTCGTGGTCGTCCCACAGGGGCATCTGCTGTTTGCCGGACTGGGTGAAGTATTCCCGGTTCCAAAGGGGATCGGCTTGAAACTCGCCTCTGAGATCGGCTCCCAGTACGTCGAGCAGCATGCTGACCTTGATAGCGTTGCGGTATTCGCGGGCGAGCGCAAAATATGATGCTCCTGCGCCGCCGCGTGGTTCATCGTCACGCGGCGATCGAAACCACGATGCGATGTAGAGCGCCTTGTATTTTCGTTCCAGAAGACTGCGAAGGATCAGCACCGGATCTTCGGCGCCCTGATCGCGCAGACGCTCAAGGGGCGCTCGCACTTTCGCGGGCAGCGCCTTCTCGATCGTGCGCCCGCCGAACAACTCTTCCGCCTTGCCTGCAATCCAGCGTGGATCGCTGCGCAGCCAGTAGCGGACGAACTCGATGTTCCTTTCGCGTCCGTGGCTTTGGAGAGGGAACCGGCGGCGAATATAGACGACGAGGCGGCCCGCCAGCCGGTAGGTGCGGCCCGACGTCAAATTGATCGCCACCACGATAGCCGCAAGCCCAAGTACGCCGAGCGCACCTACAATCACGTTCATAATGAGAGCCGGCGCGTCGCCGTTTAGCCAGTCGTAAAGCGCTTCCCGGACGCTGGAGCCTTGCAGCAGTAAAATCGCGCCGCCGCTGACGCATACGATCAAGGCGACGATGATCGCTTGCGCGAAGTTTTCCAGCCGGTTGACGGTTGTTGCTTCCTGTTCGACGACCATTTCGTCGTATACGCGGTGCGAAAGAGCGCGCAGCGCCGTTCGCTCCCGGCCCATGCTCTTTATTTCGGCCATCTGCTCCCCCGCGCAGTCGAGCCTCGCCAGTCACGGCAGACCGTCTATGCCCGTTAAACCATACCGCGCGGGTGTATCGATGGAAGTGCACCCCGTTGTCGCGACGTCATTCGGCCGAGGGCCGTGGCCGCCGCGCATCGACCACCCAGATTGGCGTAAAAATACTTGTATCACCGTAGTAATACAATTATAGAACCCCGACCCATTTCAAACCCTTATCTTCCGGGACCAATGACAGAACCTTTTCGGACGGCCGAGCCGCTCTCGCCCGCTGATGACCTCTTCGGCGCCGTCGCCGCCTTGCGGTCTGGCGAGGAGGCGCGGCGATTTTTCGCCGATCTGGCGACGCCAGCCGAAATATCCGCTTTCGCCGAACGCTGGCGGATTGCGCGGCTGCTGCATGCGGGAGCGCACTCTTATCGCGACATTGCGGCGATGACCGGGGCCTCGACGACGACCGTCGCGCGCGTGGCGCGCTTCCTCAAGGATGAACCCCATGGCGGTTACCGCCTGATGATTGAGCGGCTCGACGCCGCATGCGCCGCAAACTCCAGGAGAGTGAAGTGACCGAACGATCCGCAACAACACGATCGCAGCCTGAACCGGAGGAACGCCTTCGTGTCGCCATCCAGAAATCCGGGCGCCTGTCGGAGGGCAGCTTCGATCTCCTGCGCCAGTGCGGCCTGACCATCTCTCGCGGTCGCGACACGCTTTACGGTCGCGCGCGCGAACTGCCGATCGACATTCTGCTGGTGCGCGACGACGACATCCCCGAGTTCGTCGCCGACGGCGCCTGCGACATCGGCATCGTCGGCGAAAATGTCGCCGAGGAAGACCGTCTGACGCGCACGCGTGCCGCGCCTGCCGATACGATCCTGAAGCTCGGCTACTCGCGCTGCCGGCTGATGATCGCAGGACCGAAGGACTGGACCTACGCGGGCGTCAGGGCGCTCGAAGGCAAGCGGATCGCAACTTCCTACCCCGGACTAACGGACGCTTACCTCACGCGCGCGGGCGTTACTGCGACGACCGTTACCATGCAGGGCTCGGTCGAAGTTGCGCCGCGCCTCAAGATCGCTGACGCGGTTTGCGACATTGTCTCAACCGGCGGCACGCTCGACGCCAATGGCCTGAAGCCGTTGGAGACCGTGTTCGAATCTGAAGCTGTGGTGATCAAGCGCGCAGGCGAGTGGTCGCCGGCGCGGCTCGCAATACTCGACGGCTTCCTGAAGCGCGTGCGCGGCGTCATCGCCTCGCGCGACGCCAAATATGTGATGATGAATGCGCCCCGTTCGGCGGTGCCCGCCATCACGGAAATATTGCCAGGCGCCGAAGCGCCGACAGTATTGGAGCTTGCCGGGCGGGGAGATCTCGTCGCCATTCACGCGGTCTGCGGCGAGGCTGTCTTCTGGTCGACGCTGGAGCGGCTGAAAGCGCTCGGCGCGAGTTCGATCCTTGTGCTGCCGATCGAGAAGATGATGCCGTGAGGCGGCGGGCTCAGCTTATGATCGGCGCAAAGCGCGTCGACAGTAATTCGTAGCTGCCGAGCAGAGGCTCGACGCGGACAAGCGCGCGATGGGTGAAGCGCGCCTCGATTTTTTTGAATGCGATCCCGTCGATACTTTCATCGTCAAGAGTAACAACAAGACGTGCGCGTTCTGCGACGCTGTATCGGCTGCGGATGGCCGCCTCGATTGCCGCTTCGTCGGCATCGCCTTTCAGCACCATCTCGCGAACGCCAAGCGAACAGGCTGCCGACAGGCGATTGCGTTCATACAAGGCGCGGCCTACTTCGAAAGTTCCGAGTACAGCGGCGAAGAACATCGGCGCGATGAGGGCAAACTCCAGCGCGGCCGCGCCGCGCTCGTCGCCAAACATACGTCTCGTTATACGCTTAAGCGTGAACATATTGATCATCGGGTTTGCACGGACATTTCCGAACGTAAAGTGATGTTCGGAATATAGATGGATTCGTAGGTTTTGCGCGCCGATAAAGTGAAAAAGCTATAGGCGGGCAGGTTGTTCGGGCAAATGTTCGTGCACGAGGTCGCAGCGCCCGACAGGGAACAACTGCACTTTTGGGAGATTTCCACGAAGAGATCCGTGGCCGGCCGAACGCTATCATTGTCGCTGGCGCTGTACCCGGTCGCAGCGCGTAGCATCATTTCGCGTAGTTCGTTTTCGCTGGTAACGCCATTCATGGCGTATTCTGCGCCAGCCCGCACCGTCTGGTCGAGCGTCATCTTTTCGGTGATGGCAAGGCCCAGATCGGCCATGACGACAAGGCCGAGCGCAAGCACTGGCGCGATGATAGCGAACTCAACGGCAGCCAGGCCCGAGCGCGAACCGCCAAAAGCGCTTAGGTAGCGTCTGACATGCTTTATCATCTTCATATCGTCACTCCACAATTCTTATTAATTGTCCGGTGCGCACCTCTCGCGTGCCGGAGGCTGAGCAATCGGTATCGAAGTCTGAACTGCCCCAGAAAGTCACCGTGCCGCCGATGATCTGCGTGCATTAGCCGGGCGTGAAGCTCGAATTGTTGCCGGTATACGTGATGCTTGAATTCGGCGAGTAGACCGCGCCGACGATCGATACGCCCGAGTTTCCAGAAAGATCGAAATCGCCGGCGCTGTCGCGGTCGCCGAAGATCGCGATGCCGCTATAGACGCCCGACGTTGGCGCAGTGATATCGATCGTTGAATTGCCGTTGACGGTAATTGTGGAGGTGCCTGACATGAAAATCGTCACGCCGGTGCCGGTTATCTTCCGCCCGCCGTTCAGCCGCAGGTCGCTGTTGTGCAAGACATAAACGCCCGGCGACAGTTCGATGTCGCGTGACCTGAGCCCCAATTGGTCCCGCATTTGAATAGAGAGTCTGTCGTAACGGTGAGGCGCCCCCGAATCTTGGACCGCGTTGGGTCGGATTTTTCGCGGTCTGTCACGACAGCGGGCCGGATGCGCTGTCGCGATTTAGGAGCGTAATCGGCGGCAAATCGCCGATCGCGCTATGCGGTCTTACCTCGTTATA
>JBGTFV010000288.1:0-3144 GCA_041747095.1 Parvularculaceae bacterium | reverse complement strand
ACGCCGCCGGGATCGCTGGCCAAGCCGCGACGAGGCGCTCGCATCCTATCGCGGCAAGCCGTTGTTCGGATCGTGGGCGGCTGGCGTTCTCGAAGACTATCTCCTGGATGGGCTGGTAGATGGCGAAGACGGTGTGCGGCTCTCCTGCGCCCCTGCCTGGGAGGCAGCGAACTTCGCGGCCCAGAGGCATGATTTCTGGGGGGCGGTCCGCCGGGCGCCCGCCCCGGTTGCGGTTCTTGGCGCGAACCATCCCTCATCCACGCTTTTTCTCGATGCGCCGGCGCGACTTCGCCGGCTCGGGGCGCGCGTCGAGATCATGGATGGCGCGAGCCATCTCTTGCCGATGGAAGTCCCTGACGCCGCCGCGGCTTTCATCGCCGCGGACTAACTTGCGACGGCTTGGACGCGCCGAGCCTTTTTGCTAAGGAGCGCCCATGACTGCGGGCGCTCGCGCTGCTCGCACGGTCTTTCAGGAACGTTGACGCGATAACAGAGAAAGGTCGGCCATGAGCCAGACGCCGAATATGAATGAAGTCTCCGGCCAGATGTTCCTGTTCGAGCGGCCCGAATTGCTCACCGTCGAGCGGCACGGCGGATTGGGCATCGAGCGACCCGCTCGCCCTTTCGGGTTCTGCGCCAAAGCGCGCGCCATTCCGCTTACCATCAGCGAAGTGACAGCCGCGATGCGGGACTATCCAGTTGTCTTCAACTCGAAGGAAGACCCGACGCCGTTCGCCATCGTCGGGCTCATCGACGACGTCAACCTGATGGTGGACGAGACAGGTGAATGGGAAGATCACACTTATGTACCAGGGTATGTCCGCCGGTATCCCTTCGCGCTCGCGGCGGAGACAGGCGGCGAGCGCATGGCGCTCGTTCTCGACACGGCGTTTGATGGGTTGAAGCCAAATGTCGAGCGCATGCTGTTTGACGGGACCGGTCCGTCAACCTTCACCCAGCAAGCTCTCGAATTCAGCCGCACCTACGAAGAAGATCGCCGGCTGACCGAGAACGTAATGCGCGAGATTGTGAAGTTCGACCTCATCGCCGGACAGACCGCGGAGTTCACGCCGGCCGGCGCGTCGAGCCCGAAACCCTTCGCGCAATATTTTGGCGTCGATGAGCAGAAACTGAATTCGCTCACCGACGAACAATTCCTGCAATTGCGGAAACTTGGCGTGTTGCCGCTGCTTTATGCGCAGTTGATGTCTCTGGGGAACTGGCGCGCCATGATGTTGCGCCGGGTGAAGCGGTATAATCTGACTGACGCGACGGCGCTCGAACCGCGGGTTCTGTCCTGATCGGCGAGGCGCATTCCTGTTGACCGATCGAGTGAACGCCGCGCGCACATTAGCGAGGTCGCATCGCGTGAACCGGCTTGCAATTGTTCTGCGCTCCTTACTGGCGGCCGCCTGGTCGGTCGCTCTGGCGACGCTCGCCAGCGCATCTGTCGCTCAGGAGCCTGACGTTGCGAACGCTCTACGTTCAGACACCGTGGAAACGGGGAACGCAACGACCCGGCTGATCGTGGAAAAAACGGCGATTGCCCCCGGGGAAACCACTTGGGTCGCCCTTAGCCAGCAACTGCGCGACGGCTGGCATGTCTACTGGAAGAACCCCGGCGACAGCGGTCTGCCGCTTGAACTGAACTGGCGCCTGCCTGAGGGATTCCTCGCGGGACCAGTGGTTTATCCGACGCCGGAACGTATTCCCGTCGGGCCGCTTGCAAACTACGGGCACCATGGCGCGCCTGTTTTCCTTATTCCCATCACGGCGCCGGCAAGCGCCAGCGGAGCCGTCGACGTCAGCGTTGATGCGACCTGGCTCATATGTGAGGAAGTTTGCATTCCCGAATCCGCCTCGTTCGGTCTGACGCTGCCCGTCAGCGCCGCTGCGGAGATCAACCCGCAGAACGCGGCCGTATTTTCCGCCGCGCGCGCCGCTGCTCCCAAACCGTTCGCCGCCGCGCCGCTTGAAGGGCAGGCGACGCTGACGGTTTATAACGATGGCTTGGTGCTCAATGCGCGCCTCGCCGGCGGGAGCGACGGCGCTGTGAGCGAAGCGTTTTTCTTCCCCGAAGAAGAGGGCCTCATTGAGCCGGCGGCCGCCCAGCCCATCCGTCTGGAAGAGGGAGGCTTTGCGCTTCGCTTGACGCCGGGCTTTGCATTTGACGCCGATGCGTCCGGGTCGGCGGCGGGCGTCATCGTTATCACAGACAGAGCCGGCGCGCAGAGAGGGTATGAACTCACTGCGCCGCGGCAGCGCGCAGCGCCAGACGCCCTGGCCCCGGCGTTCGCTGCGAATTTGGCGGATCAGTCATCGGTTCAGAAACCGCCTGGGGCAGCATCGATCGGTCCTCAACGCCTTGCCTGGCTCTTTACGGCAGCGTTTCTTGGCGGGGCGCTATTGAACCTGATGCCGTGCGTTTTCCCGATTTTGTTCATCAAGGCGGCGTCCTTCGTGAAATCGTCCGCCTCCGATCGATCGACGATCGTTCGCCATGGCGTCGTCTATACGGCCGGCGTCGTCGTGACGTTTCTGCTGCTTGGCGGCGCCCTGCTCGCCCTGCGCGCGGGGGGCGAACAGGTGGGTTGGGGTTTTCACCTGCAGTCGCCGATTGTTGTGCTGATTTCAGCCTACGTTCTTTTTCTCGTCGGGCTCAATCTGGCCGGCGTATTCACCGTCGGCGAAAGTCTCCAGAATGTCGGCGCAGCGGCTGCCAGGCGTGAAGGCGATGCGGGCGCGTTTTTCACCGGCGCTCTGGCAGTCGCGGTTGCGGCGCCTTGCATCGGCCCCCTCTTAAGCGCCCCGATGGGGGCGGCGATCATGTTGCCGCCTGCCGCAGGGCTCGCGATCTTTCTCGCCATGGGTCTTGGTCTTGCCGCGCCATACCTCGCGCTGTCGCTGTCGCCGCATCTCGCGCGCGCCCTGCCGCGACCGGGCCCTTGGATGAAGACCTTCAAACAGGCCCTGTCGTTCCCGGTATTCGCAGCGGCGGCGTACTTTCTCTGGGTGCTGGCGGCGCAAAGCGGATCAGCGGGGCTCGGTCGCGCGTTCGCGGGGCTTGTCATGCTCGGTGCGGCAGCCTGGCTTTTTGAACTTGCGAAGACGAGTGCGCGAGGCCGGCGCATTGCGCAGGGCCTG
>JBGTFV010000287.1:0-5073 GCA_041747095.1 Parvularculaceae bacterium | reverse complement strand
GCCCCGGGCAGCGTGACGCGCCAGACGCACCGGGCGGCTTTGCGCGGACGATCGCGCGGCGTTTTTCAGGGCAAGTTCCTTGTCGCGCGCCCGGCGCAGAAAACTGACGCCGAGATGCGCGCGCGGGCGCTTCTGCTCTCCGACACAGCCGAGGCGAACCACAAGCCCGAGCTCGAGATTTACGCCGATGACGTATTGTGCGCCCACGGCGCAACGGCGGGCGCTCTCGACGCGGAGGCGTTGTTCTATTTGCGCCAGCGTGGACTCGATGAGGCGGCCGCGCGCGGCATGCTCGTGGAAGCGGTGATCGGCGAGACATTCGACAGCCTGACAGACCCCGACATCGAGGCGGCGTTTCGTCAGGCCATGCAGGCATGGGTTCAGGAGACATAATGGCGTTCGACGTTGCTCAGTTAAGGGATGAATTTCCGATCCTCTCGCGAGAGGTAAACGGCAAGCCGCTTGTTTATCTCGATAGCGCGGCGTCGGCGCAAAAGCCGCGCGCTGTTATTGACGCGATGACGCAGGCGATGACGCATTCCTATGCGAACGTGCACCGGGGACTGCACACACTGTCGAATGAGGCGACCACCGCCTTTGAGGCGGCGCGCGGCGTTGTCGCAAAGTTTCTCAATGCGCCGAGCGCCGACGATATCGTGCTTACCACGGGCGGTACGGACGCCTTTAATCTGGTCTCGTATGGTTTGGCGCAGGCGGAATTTCGCGCAGGCGATGAAATCATTCTGTCGGTGATGGAACACCACTCCAACATCGTGCCGTGGCATTTTCTGCGCGAACGTCATGGGGTCGTCCTTAAATGGCTCGACGTCTCTGACGACGGCGAGATTGATCTGGACGCCTATCAGGCGTTGTTCAGCGAGCGCACGAAGCTCGTTGCGATCACGCATATGTCGAATGTGCTGGGTGCGCTGACGCCCGCCGCCGAACTGTCGCGCATTGCTCATGAAAATGGCGCGCTTATTCTCTTCGATGGCTGCCAGGCGAGCGTGCATAGCCCTGTGGATGTGCAGGCCATCGGCTGCGATTTTTATGTGTTCACGGGTCATAAATTGTACGGGCCAACAGGCATTGGCGCGCTTTATGGGCGCCGCGCCGCCCTCGATCGGTTAAGCCCGTTCCGCGGCGGCGGCGAGATGATCGACGTCGTGACGACGGACAACGTCACCTACAACGACCCGCCGCACCGGTTTGAAGCCGGAACGCCCCCCATCGTCGAGGCGATCGGGCTTGGCGCGGCGCTCGACTGGATGCAAGGGAAAGGCGTCGCCGCCATCGCCGACCATGAAGCCGCGCTTGCCGCCCATGCGATGGAGGAGCTCCGCCGGCTGAACTTCGTGACGCTCTACGGACAAGCTGCGGGCAAAGCGCCGATCATCACCTTCAACGTTGAAGGCGCCCATCCGCACGACGTCTCGACCATTCTCGATCGCTCGGGCGTCGCCATACGCGCCGGCCATCATTGCGCCCAGCCGCTGATGACGCGGCTTGGCGTGTCGGCGACTTGCCGCGCTTCGTTCGCCGCTTACAACAACCATGACGATGTCGACGCCCTCGTCAGGGGGCTGAAGAAAACGCACGATCTCCTGCGATGACGCTGCTAGCCAAGGTATCTGCAATAATGCGCGACTTTATCGATTTGAAACCACGCAACGAGGCGACCCCCGCGGCCGCCGCTGAGCCAGCGTCGTCGCCGTTGCCAGCGGCGATAACCGCCGCTCCTGAAACTGCAATCCCCCCTGATGCGGAGCCTGAAGCCGCCAATCCCGAGTCAGCGGACCATATCGCCCGGATCACGGCGGACGTGATCAAGGGCCTCAAGACCGTCTACGACCCCGAGATACCGGTTGATATCTACGAACTCGGCCTCATTTATAAGGTTGACCTGTCTGACGACGGCCAACTGGCCATCGACATGACGCTGACGGCGCCGGGTTGTCCGGTCGCGGGCGAAATGCCCGGATGGGTCGAAAACGCCGTGAAGAACATTGACGGCGTTGCCGGCGTGAAGGTGAGCATGGTGTTTGAGCCCCCCTGGACGCCGGAGCGAATGTCGGACGAGGCGCGCCTCGAACTCGGGTGGATGTGATGAGCACAACCGTTACTGGACCGACGTCGACGCGCCGCCCGCGCCCGAAGGCCGTGCGCCTGTCGTCCGCCGCTGCTGCCCGCATGTCGGAGATCATGGCGGGCGCGGAGGAAAAATTCATTGGCGTGCGCATCGGCGTCAAAAATGGCGGCTGCGCCGGCATGGAATATACGATGGATTACGCCACCGAGGCGCAACCGCTTGAGGAAGTCGTCGAGGACAACGGCGTGACGATCCTTATCGATCCCAAAGCCATTCTTTTCCTCATCGGCACGGAGATCGATTTCGTCGAGGAAAAGCTGTCGCAGCGATTCGTGTTCCGCAATCCAAACCAGATCGACGCCTGCGGCTGCGGCGAGAGCGTGACGATCGTTCCGGCGAACGCTGAAGCTTAGTCGGCGATCCGTATAGAAACGAAATGAAAAAAACGGCCCCGCAGAGGGCCGTTTTTAATTTATGGGGCTGCGCTGAACGTTACGCTCGCCCTTGACGAACGCATCCTGCTACTGACAGGCGAGGCATTCCTCATAGTCCGTCTTGCCGGTGTTGGCCGCAATCGCGGCCGTTCCGTGCGCCGCCGCCGTTTCGCGGGTGCCGCCTGCAAAGCCGGCGCGCTGCACGGATTTCGAGCGGCAATAGTAGAGGCTTTTCACGCCTTTCTCCCATGCCGTCCAATGCAGCATGTGCAGGTCCCATTTGTCGATGTCGCCCGGCAGGAAGACGTTTACCGATTGGCCCTGGCAGATATAGGGGCTGCGGTCTGCGGCAAGCTCGATCACCCAGCGCTGGTCAATTTCGAAGGCCGTCTTGAAGATGTCCTTTTCCTCCTGAGACAGACAATCGAGATGCTGCACGGAGCCTTCATGCTCCAAAATCGAGCCCCAGACGTCGTCCGTGTCGGCGTTCTTTTTGGCCAGCACCTCTTTCAGCGCTACGTTCTTCACCGTGAACGACCCGGAAAGCGTCTTGTGCACATAAACGTTCGCCGGGATCGGCTCGATGCAGGGGCTGGCGCCGCCACAAATGATCGAGATCGACGCGGTCGGCGCGATCGCGAGCTTGTGCGAAAAGCGCTGCTTCATGCCGGCTTCTTCGGCGTCCGGGCAGGCGCCGCGTTCCTCGGCAAGCACAACCGAGGCCGCGTCGGCGCCCATGCGGATGTGCTTGAAGAGCCGGATATTCCAGGACTTCGCCATGGCGCTTTCGAACGGCACGCCCAGCGTTTGCAGGAACGAGTGAAAGCCCATGAGCCCGAGGCCGACTGAACGCTCACGCCTGGCGGAATAAACCGCTTTCGCCATGGAGTTTGGCGCACGCTGAATGAAATCTTCCAGTACATTGTCGAGGAAGCGCATCACGTCCTCGATGAAGCGCGGATCGTCTTTCCACTCGAACCATTTCTCGGCGTTGATCGACGACAGGCAGCAAACCGCTGTGCGATCATTGCCGAGATGATCCTTGCCCGTATGGAGCATGATCTCGGAGCAGAGGTTGGAAGTCGAAACCTTGAGGCCGAGCTTGCGCTGGTGCGCCGCCATCTGGCGATTCACGGTGTCGGAGAACAAAAGATAAGGCTCGCCCGTCTGCAGGCGGATTTCCAGGATTTTCTGCCACAGCTTGCGCGCGTTCACGGTACGGAGCGTTTCGCCCGTTTTCGGCGATTTAAGGCCGAAGTCGCGATCTTCCGCGACGGCCGCCATGAACTCGTCAGTGATGTTGATGCCGTGATGCAGGTTCAGCGATTTGCGGTTGAAATCGCCCGACGGTTTGCGGATTTCGAGGAATTCCTCAATCTCCGGGTGATGCACATCGAGATAGCAGGCGGCCGATCCGCGCCGCAACGAGCCCTGGCTGATCGCGAGGGTGAGCGAATCCATGACGCGGATGAAGGGGATGATGCCCGACGTTGCCCCGGCGCCTTTGACCTTTTCGCCAATGGAGCGCACGCCGCCCCAATAGGTGCCGATGCCCCCGCCATTCGAGGCGAGCGCCACATTCTCGTTCCAGACGCCAACGATGTCATCGAGCGAATCGCCAACCCCGTTGAGGAAGCATGAGATCGGCAGCCCGCGATTGGCGCCGCCATTCGACAGAACAGGCGTCGCCGGCATGAACCACAGGCGCGAGATGTAGTCGTAGATTCGCTGGGCGTGTTCGGCGTCGTCGCCATAGGTGCGCGCAACGCGGGCGAACATGTCCTGATAGGACTCGCCTTCAAGAAGATAACGGTCGTCCAGCGTCTTCTTGCCAAAATCGGTCAGCAGGCTGTCGCGGGAATGGTCAACAACCACATCGCGCACGACGCGCAAGGCAGGGCGCTGCGTCGGCCGCGACGTCGTAGCGGGCGCGCCGACGGGCGAAAGATTTATGGAGGCGTTGCCGGAGGAGAGGGGAGCAGCCGTGAACCGGTCTGCATCGAGGCGCTCGGCCGCGTCATTCATCAAAGACATGTCGTTCCCCATTCCTTCGTTGACCGCACTGGATCCGCCGCGCCCTGACTTGCCTCGGCTGAGGCTCGGGCGCGACAACCCCTTTCTTCGGATGACCACAAAGGGCCGCTCCGATAGCGGCGTCACTGCCTTGTTGAAGAATTCCGCCGATTTTGGCGGTGGTTGTCAGGGGCGGACCGATCGCCGATCAATGTCCCTTCCAACACAATATATAGTGATCGACGCGGAACCGACCGTCAACATGAAGTTACCAACAGGACAGATGTTTTTAGTTAAGGGCCTCTTAACCGGGCGCATACAGTGCGCTTATCAGATTAAGGCTCCGCCCGCCCCGGACGCGTGAAAAGGGTTCGTTTCGGCGCCGACGCCCCCTCGTCTGGCGACGTGAAAGGGCCTGCGACACGCTCGCCGGACCGGCCTGCGAGCCACTGTCGGGGCGCTGCGGCGAAGGACGACTCAACGAATCGCGGTCCTTCCGGCGCGCGACGCCAGGCGGGTTCTTCCTCGCGCGCGTCG
>JBGTFV010000286.1:0-1764 GCA_041747095.1 Parvularculaceae bacterium | reverse complement strand
GGTCCGTGCGCGGACTATGGACGGCGTTCAGGGCGCAAGAGCCGTTCTGGCGCGCAGACGTCGCGGGGCGGCGGGACGAATTGACGACTGACGGGCTTTCGGCCCCGGCTTTCGAGACAGACGAACCGAGCCGAAACGAATAACCAGGTTGCTATCAAGGTTGCCATGCTGAAAACGCGCATCATTCCTTGCCTCGACGTCAAGGACGGCAGGGTCGTCAAAGGCGTGCAGTTCGTCGATCTGCGCGACGCGGGCGATCCGGTGGAGGCGGCCATCGCCTATGATAAGGCGGGTGCGGACGAGCTATGTTTCCTCGATATTTCCGCAAGCCACGAGGGCAGGGGCGTACTGCTTGACCGCGTGCGCGAAGTCGCCGAGCAGTGCTTCATGCCGCTGACAGTTGGGGGCGGGGTGGCTTCGGTCGACGACTTCCGCGCGCTCTTGCTTGCTGGCGCCGACAAGGTGGCGATCAATACCTCTGCGATCCGCCGCCCGGAACTGATCTCGGAGGCGGCGCGCCGGTTCGGCGCGCAATGCGTCGTCGTCGCCATCGACGCGCGACGGCGCGATCCGTCGTCAACAGATGCGGCAGGCGGTTGGGAGATTTTTACCCATGGCGGCCGCAACCCGACGGGGCTCGATGTCGTCGACTTCGCCGTTAAGGCCGCGCGCCTCGGCGCTGGTGAGATATTATTGACATCGATGGACCGCGACGGCGCGAAGTCGGGCTATGATCTCGCGCTGACGCGCGCGGTCGCCGACGCCGTCGACATTCCCGTCATCGCATCGGGCGGCGCGGGGACAACGGATCATCTCGTGGCCGCCGTAATTGAGGGTCATGCGAGCGCTGTGCTAGCGGCGTCTATCTTCCATTTCGGCGAGATTTCCATCGCCGATGCGCGGGCAGCGCTCGCGCGCGCCGGGGCGGCCGTGCGCGCGCCTGTCGATCTCGCGCGTCCATACGCATACGGAGAGCAGTGATGACCGAAGGCGCCAAGCCGGAGACCGATCTCGGCCCCATGATTTCACGATTGGCCGCGACGATTGAGGCGCGGCGCGGCGCGGACGCCGCGCAATCCTACACAGCGCAATTGGTCGCCGCCGGTCCGGAAAAATGCGCACGGAAATTCGGTGAGGAAGCGGTGGAAGCGATTGTCGCGGCCGTCTCAGGCGACCGCGCGGGACTTGTCGGCGAAGCGGCCGATGTCATCTACCATCTTCTCGCACTTCTCGCAGCGACGGGCGTGACGCCTGCCGAGATTGCCGCCGAGCTGTCTCGCCGCGAGGGCGTTTCGGGTCTGGCGGAAAAGGCCGCGCGCGCGCCGCGTTAGGGCTTTCGTTGGTCAGCCGTTCAGTTGGCGGAGGAACGCCGCGTATTTCGCCGTCGCGTCCGCTTCCGCCTCGGCATTATAAAGATACTGATATTTTGGCTCGAGCCCGCGATCGTCAAACGCATGATCGGCAGCCGGATAAACTGTGAGGTCGACCGCAACGCCGTTTGATTTCAGGTCCTCCAACCGCGCCTTGCACGCTGCTGCATCCACCACCGAATCCTGGCCGGCGAGAAACGCGAGCGTCGGCGGTTTCTCCGCCCAAGGCGCGATGCGCGACCACGCGCCTGGCCCGCAATGTGGATAAAAAAGGATCGCGCCAGCAACGGATGGCGCATCCTCCGGCGCATGCTTGATCGAACTGGGTGCGCGGCGAGCGCCGGCGAGGGCGAAATAATCCATGATCGTCCACGCGCCGTGCGACCAGCCGGCG
>JBGTFV010000285.1:0-1714 GCA_041747095.1 Parvularculaceae bacterium | reverse complement strand
CCGCCACCGGAAGGGCGGGCGCACGGGGGCGGAAAGCGCGGCCCTAAAGCCTGACGGGCCGCCGGGAATTTCAAGCGATTATTCAATTTTCGATGCGGAAAAAGGTGAACGCGGGAGCTGGGGTAAGCTCCCGCGTTCTCTCATACGCTCGCGTCGGGGGGAGGCGCCACGATCTGCCGGGGAAGCAGGAACGCAGCTAAGCGAGCGGAGATCTTCGCAATATTTTCTAGCCTAAGCTGGGAGGGCGCGCGTTGCGAAATCGATCGCGAGGAAATAGAGAACGCCGCCCACGCCGGTCAGGGCGATGGTGATCGCGATCGGCGCAAAGCGCGTCGCGAACGTCGATAGGGGCTTCATGACGGAACTCCGTTGGTGGTTTGTTGAAGGCGTTTTGGCTTTGTATTTATTCGTTTTTTACTCAGTAGTCCGGAAACGTGCCGGGACTTTTCCGCCCGCGCTTCGTTGCCGTGAGGTGGATTTAGGAATTCGTCCGCGGGATGTCAATGAACGGAAACGAAAATATTCAATCGTCAATTAGGAGTATTTTTCGGCGGATATTCGGCGCAGAAGCCGCGCAACATCAGGTCGATGACCCGGTCAAGTTCAGTTGATAGGGCGCCATAATCACCCTCGTAGAAGATGGCTGGCGTCGTGAATTTGAACACGGCTGCCTGAACCGTGTAGGCCAGTTCCAACGGGTCGCCGGCCACAAATACACCGCTCTTGACGCCGCGTGCGAGGATCGAGGCCAGGATTTCCGCTTCCGCCCGCTGCCAGGCGACAGCGAATCGAGGCCGCTCCAGCAGAATGACGCTCGACAGTTCGAACGCGCGCGGCTTGTCGTGGAAGCGATCATAGGCAAGCTTGAACTTTGCTTGCAGGAAACGCCGCAACTGATCGGCAGGATCGCCATCGGGCTCGGCGGCGGCGCGAAGCGTCTTGAGGTGGTCGGTCCGCAATTCGCGGACAAACGCCTCCGCCAGATCAAGTTTTGAGGGAAAATAGCGGTAGAGATTGCCAGTCGACATACCGCAATCGGCTGCAATCTCCGACATCGTGGTCTTGCCATAGCCGTAGTGCAGGAAGCGGCCGCTGGCGGCCTTGAGAATTTTCTGGCCGACATCGTCAAGGGGAGCGATAGGATCTGTGCCAGGCATGGACGGCCACAAGTGGAGCGATGGTGCAAGTCTGGCGCGGCGCGCCAGCCGGGTCGAGTGCAGATACGATCAACAAGAAGAGAACGCGGCGATCGAGAGATCGGTTTCGATACCGAAGCGCGCACAATTGAATAAACCGTTCAAACCTCAAAGGCTAGCGCGCGCCCGGTTGGTCCATTACTGGCCTATAGGCAAATTCCCAGGCGCCCATTCCTGATTGAGAAGCGAGCCGCTCCGATGTCGCAACCACCTCCTGACGCGCAACGCCACGCTCCTCACGAGGCGTTTTCTTCCGTCGGCGTCATCGGCGGCGGCGCCTGGGGAACCGCGCTTGCGAGCCTCGTTGCGTCCAACGGCGTCGATACGTTGCTTTGGGTGCGGGAAACCGAGGTGGCGCAATCGGTTGCAGAGCTTCGTGAGAACAAGATGTTCCTGCCGGGCGTCACATTGCCTGCAGCCTTACGCGCGACGACTGATCTCGCCGAAACGGCTAGTCGCGACGCGCTTATCTTCGTGGCCCCGGTGCAGTTCGCCCGGCCGACGCTCGCGGGCTTGCG
>JBGTFV010000284.1:0-1934 GCA_041747095.1 Parvularculaceae bacterium | reverse complement strand
GCGCCAAAGCCCGCCTCGCACTCGAGGCGCGCGCGCTTGCAGCGCTCGGGCGCATCAATGAGGCCCTCGAACTCGCCGCGGGGGCGCCCGAAGACGAGATCGACCTGATGCGGGCGGAGTTCTTCTGGACAGCAGGCGTCTGGCCGCAAGCGGCGACCGCCTATGCGCGGATTGCCGAAGCGGCCAGCAATGGAAGCGACCCTTCTATCGCGAGGACGGCTATTCTGCGAGCTGGCGCAGCCTATCTTCTGGCGGATGATATCGACGGATTTTCCATCTTTGAATCAAAGATGGCCGCAGCTCTCGAAAGCGCGCCGCATCTGAAATTGTTACAAGCGCTCAGTGCGCTTGGCGTTTCCGAAGTTGGCGAGGCGCGCGTGATGGAAGCCTACCGTGCGGCGTTCGCTCATCGGGGCGCAAGCTAAGTCGCCCAATCCTAAGCGGCGCTAGTGCGCTTGGCGGGCTTTTCCGACGTTTTACGCGCTTCATCGAACACGGCGTTGCGGCCGCTGCGTTTTGCTGCAAATAGCGCCGTGTCGGCGCGCTCAATCAGCGTCTCGGAGGTATCTTTTTCCCGCAGCAGCGCGACGCCCATAGACATGGTTATGGCGCCAAGATCTTCCTCGGTCCGACGTTTCTTCAGTCGTCGGACTTCTATCGAGTGGCGTATGCGGTCAGCCAGCATAACCGCGTTCTCAAGAGACGTGTCAGGAAGAAGAATGGCAAACTCTTCACCGCCATATCGCGCGAGGAGGTCTTTTCCCTTGATATTGGCGTTCATGACCTCCGCCACGAGGCGCAGCACCTGATCGCCGGTTTGGTGGCCCCAGCGGTCGTTGAAGTCCTTGAAATGATCGACATCCGCCATCACGAGGGCGAGCGGCGCGCCTTTGACGCGCGACGCCGCGATCAATTCCTCAATCGCCGAATCGAAGCTCTTGCGATTGCGGATGCCCGTCAGGGGATCGGTCATGGCCTCCTGTCGGATGCTCTCGATGTTCTGACGCAGCGTCACCACCTCGTCCGAGGATTTGGCGAGCTGGTTTTCGAGCTGGCGATTTGCTTCGCGTACCGACTTCGTCACGGCAATGACGCTCTCGACGAGCGCGCTGATCGTCGGATTGTCGACGGCTGATTTTTTCAGCTCCGTGGAGACTTTCTGCAGTTCATCCGTATTGACCGCGGTTTTCTCGCCGGTGGCTTCGATCGCGTCGGTCAGGAGCGCCATCTCTTTTTCGAAGCGCTCAACAAGTTCGATGACGTCCTGGGAAAGGTCGGCGCGCAGAATGAACTCGTTGTAGATATCGTCCGCATCGGCCTGCGTGACGCCGCCGTCTCGGCGTTCGCGCTTGTCGATCTCGCGCGAAAGGGCCGGGTTCTTTCCGCTCAAATGAATTGTCCACAATTCGATATTGTCGGGCGTCGCTGCGAGCCGCGCGGTTCGAAGCGCGGCAAGCGCGCGCTCGGCGAGGTCATACGTTTCGTCAAGGGTGGCCGGCATGAGGGCGATGCGTCTTCCAAAGCGCCGCCCCGCGGGCGGTCTGCCTCATGAAGGTAGACGCGCCCCGTAAAAGAACCTCTAAGCCGGCGGTTCGACTTTTGGTTAACGACTCATGAATGCGGGCACATCCGACCCGAAGCCGGTAACGCTGTCCGCGCGTTCGCGCGGATGCCGCTCGCCGGACGGGCGATCCGAAGATTCCCGGCCGGGCGATACATGACCCGGGGTATGGCGATCAGACGGATGGCGATTTTCCGAAATCGGACGATGCTCTGGTCGAGACCTGTCGTAAGCATCGCCTTCGCGCGGTCGCCGCTCTCGCGATCGGCGCGGTCGTGACGAAGAGCTTGCATCGCGCTCGGCAGTTGCAGGCAGGTCCTCAAGAATTTGATCGACTGCCGCCGGCGACGCGACGCCTTCGGGACGCGCCCCG
>JBGTFV010000283.1:0-6220 GCA_041747095.1 Parvularculaceae bacterium | reverse complement strand
GCCGCATTGCTGGAAGCGGCCGAGGCAAGACCCGCCAAGCCGCCGCCTTCGCCCCGCCGCGTCGGCGACCGGCGTTCGCTTTTCGCGGTCGCCTCATTCGTGCGGATCGATCTCGAGGCGTCCAACGATTGTCTCGTCGTCGAAGCCGAGGGACGAGACAGACCGGGCCTTCTCTATGCGCTCGCCTCGGCGCTCTCGGAAATAGGCGTGATCATCCGATCGGCGCATATCGCGACCTATGGCGAACGGGCAATCGACACTTTTTATTTACAAGACGCTCCCGGCTACAAAATCACCGACCGGCGACGGCTTCAATCGATCGAAAGAAAACTGCTCTCGGCGCTCTCCGATGGCGCAATTCCTCAAACCCGGTTAACCGATACCCGCTAATACCGCAGCGTTGCTGCGGCGCCCCCCTTCCGTGCAGGGCGACGCGCGTGAACCACCGGACAGACGAGGCCATGAGCGCAAACCTGTTGAAGTCGCTAGCCACGGTCAGCGGTCTGACAATGGTGAGCCGCGTTCTCGGTTTTGTGCGCCAGATCCTGATTGCAGGCGTTATCGGGGCCGGGGGCAATCCGGTCGCCGACGCTTTCTGGGCCGCGTTCCGGTTGCCCAATATGTTCCGGCGCCTTTTTGCGGAAGGCGCCTTTCAGGCGGCGTTCATTCCGCTCTTTCAAGGCAAGCTCATCGGCGAGGATAAGGCGGAGGCGAGGCGCTTTGCCGAGGAAGTGCTGGCCGCACTCGTGTTTGTGCTGACGGCATTGACCATCGCCGTCGAACTCGCCGCCCCCCTATTCGTGCATCTCATCGCCTCAGGCTTCGTCGACGACCCGGAAAAGTTTGATCTGACGACGCTCTATTTACGGATCATGTTCCCTTATCTCGCCTGCATGTCCGTCGTCGGCCTGCTTTCCGGCGTTCTGAACTCTCTTGACCGGTTCATGGCCTATGCAGGCGCGCCGCTGCTGCTCAATATCTCTCAGATTGCAGCGATCCTTGCGTTCGCTAACGGCGAGATAACCGTTACGGGCGAAGCGCTGGCGTGGGCGACCATGATCAGCGGCGTCCTGCAGCTGTTGCTGCTCGTCTGGGGCGCGCATCGTCAGGGCTATCTGTTGAAATGGCGCCTGCCGAAATGGACGCCAGGCGTCTCGCGCTTGCTGAGGCTTGGCGCGCCGGGGTTCCTGTCCGCCGGGGCCGTGCAGATCAATCTTATCATCGGCACCAACATCGCGAGCCGCGAACCGGGGGCGGTCTCGTGGCTGATGAACGCCGATCAGCTCTACCAGTTGCCGCTCGCGGTGATCGGCATTGCGCTTGGCGTCGTTCTGCTGCCCATGCTGTCCCGGCGCGTTAAAGCCGGCGATGACGCCGGCGCCGCGCATGCGCTCAACCGATCCCTCGAAATGTCGTTGGCGCTGACGCTGCCAGCGGCTGCCGCGTTCATCATCATGGCGGCCCCGATCTGCGACGCCCTTTTCCGGGGGCTTGCCAGCGACGCCCTCGGATTGTTTGGCCGCAGCGGATCGGCCTTCACCGCAAACGACGTGACCATGACCGGAGCGGCGCTCGCGATGTTTGGCGCCGGGCTGCCAGCCTTTGTCTGGCACAAAGTATTTTCGCCTGCGTATTTCGCGCGGGAAGATACGCGCACGCCGATGAACTACGCTCTTGTCGCCATCGCCATAAATACCGCGCTCTCGCTGGCGCTTTTCCCAATTCTGGGGTTCATCGCCGTTGCCATCGCCACAAGCTTCGCCTCGTGGGTGCAGATCGCGCTTCTTGGCTATACGCTTCAGCGGCGAGGACATTTCCGACCCGACATGCGCCTGCTGACGCGCGGGCCCCGCATCCTTGCAGCGACGCTCGGCATGGCGGCGTTTCTCGTGGTTGCCCTCGACTATCGGGGCGCCATTGCTGACGTTCTGCTCGGGCGCGACTGGGTCGGCGTGATCGCGGTCGCGGCAGTAGGAATGGTTGTCTACGGCGCGCTCCTTATCGCCCTTGGCGGCATGCGCGTCAGCGACTACAAGGCCTACGCCCGCGCCCGGTCGTGACGATCGCGAGCGAGCAGCGGTATGAGTTGCGACGGGCAAGGAAGAGTGAATGACGCAAGCGCCGACCACCGACTACGCCGGACCTGAAAGGGTTCTGTCCGGCATCCAGCCCTCCGGCGGCATGCATCTTGGGAATTATCTCGGCGCGATCCGGAAGTTCGTCGACCTGCAGCACGATTTTGAGTGCTTCTATTTCCTTGCCGATCTGCACGCGATCACTGTCTGGCAGGACCCTGCGAAACTCAGGGCGCAGACATTCCACATCGCGGCGTCGTACATCGCAGCAGGCGTCGACCCGAACATCGCCACAATATTCCATCAGTCAGGGGTGCGGGCGCATGCCGAACTCGGATGGATATTCAATTGCGTCGCAAGGCTTGGCTGGCTCGACCGCATGACGCAGTTCAAAGACAAGGCCGGAAAAGACAAGGAACGCGCCTCGGTCGGGCTTTATACCTATCCTGTTCTTCAGGCGGCTGACATTCTTGTCTACAAGGCGACGCGCGTGCCGGTCGGCGAGGATCAGAAACAGCACCTCGAACTGTCGCGAGACATCGCGCAGAAATTCAATTTTGATTTCGAGGCTCCCGGCTTTTTTCCGCTCCCGGAGCCGTTGATCCGCGGCGCGGGCGCGCGCGTCATGTCGCTGCGTGACGGCTCGGCAAAGATGTCGAAATCGGACCCGTCCGAACAAGCCTGTATTTTCCTTTCCGACGACGCCGACGCCATCGCGCGAAAGATCAAACGGGCCAAGACCGATCCCGAGCCCTTGCCGTCTGAGACGGCCGGGCTCGCTGGAAGACCCGAGGCGGCCAACCTTGTCGGGATATTCGCAGCCCTTTCCGGGCAAAGCGACGCCGAGGCGCTCGGCAGTTTTGGCGGCCAGGGATTTGGCGCTTTCAAGACCGCGCTCGCCGATCTCGTAGTCGAAAAAATCGCGCCGATCGGGGCTGAACTGCGCCGGCTTGAAAACGATCCGGCCTATCTTCAACACGTTCTGACACAAGGCGCCGAACGCGCTTCAGCGATCGCCGACGCGACGGTGCGTGAGGTCAAAGAAATCGTCGGTTTTGTGGTTTAAGCGTGAAGAGCGCATACTCTTGCTAACTACCGCCTTGGGAGATAGCGGCAACAGGAGGGAGAACCAACGAAATGATCAACGATCTCGCCGGACGCGTACGGCGCATCATTACATCGCCGAAGGCCGAATGGGATGCAATCGCGCAAGAAGAACTCATTCCCGCTCAGCTTGCGACGGGATACATCCTGCCGCTCGCAGGCATCGCCGCGCTTGCCGGTTTCATCGGGTCGGCAATTTTCGGCGTGGAAATTCTCGGTACCGTCCATAGAACGGGATTTTTTACCGGCCTCGTCGCCGCTGTGGTGTCAGTCGCCATTACAGTGGGGCTGGCGTTCGTGTTCGCCTTCATTATCGACTCGCTGGCGCCGACGTTTGGCGGCGTACGGAATTATCGACAGGCGTTCAAGGTAGCCGCGTTTGCGCCTACGCCAGTTTGGGTTGCCAGCGTTTTCCAGATCGTGCCGGCGCTCGGAATTTTAACGCTCGTCGGTGCGATTTACAGCCTCTACCTCATCTTTGTCGGGCTGCCGAAATTGATGAAGCCCGAACCCGGAAAAGCGACGACATACACGCTTGCCGCAATCGCTGTCGCTATCGCCGTCAATATACTGATCGCCTTCATCGCCTCGCCGTTAATGGGTCGCGGGGGAGCCGTGACGAGCAGCGACGCTGGCAGTAGACCCGGTTCAGGCGTTGCGCGCGTAGCTGGCGGCGACGCGGCGAGTGGCGCGCCACAGTCTCTCGACGAGCGGGTCGCGCAAATGGAAAAAGCAGCCGAAAGCGGCGATATCAGCGCCATCGTCGGGGCGCTCGGCGGATTATCAAGCGAGGAGGCGAAAGCGCCTCTCGTTGATATGGAAGCGTTGAGAGGGCTGGCGCCAGCGCGCATTGCCGGTCTGCCGCGCCAATCGATCGAAGTTGAAGCGCTGTCATTTCCTATTCGCGCAGCGGTGATGACCGCCACTTATGGCGAAGGCGCAAAGCGCGTGACGTTCAAGGTTACGAACTCGCCCATGATCAGCGGCTTGATGGCGGTCGCCGGGCTGGCGGGGGCTGAATATGATCGCGAAGGTCCGGACGGTCACGAACGTTTGCGGCGCAAGGGCGACACGGTCGTGCTGGAGGAATGGTCAAAATCCGGACGGACCGGCCGTTACGCACAGACGGTCGGCAAGGTCTTCATGATCGAGGCTGAAGGCAACGACGTAGAATTCAGTACACTGAAGGATACGGTGACGAAATTCAGCGCAAGCGACCTTGCAAAGCTGCCCCGCACAGCAGGATGATAAGCGAAGCGTTCGCCTCGCATTAACGCATTTAGCCCGCGGTGACTTCGATCTGTGTTTCCGCGACGACGCGTTCGAACGGCTCAGCCGAGTTTCGCACACGGTACTGAAGCCTGCCCGCTGTTGGGGGCAGGGCCGCCGTGATGACGAAGGTCGTGCCGTTCTTGAACCACATTCCGGCAGCCGAGACGACGCGCACGGTCTGGCCCACTTCGAATCGGTGCGGTTCGAGCGCTTCTTCGACTGGCGGGGTTGCGACGAGAGGACCGCCGTTTGCGGCGACAACGGCGCGCTGACGCGCAGCGGCGGCGAGGATCATCCGCCGACGCGCGTCGGCGGCTGAACTCGAAGGGTCGGCTTTCGCGCCAGACTTGGAAACTGACTTTGAAACAGGCTTTGAGATGGTCTTGGTCGAAACGGATTTCGCCGCAGCGGTTTTTCCCGCACGGTTGCCCGGCGTCGCCGCGCTGCGTCCCTGAACCTTGGCCCGGGCTGGCGTCGTTTTTGTTGGCGTCTTTGTCGGCATCGTCCAATCCTCTTGAATTCGCGAACCGAGCCAACTTGACGGACCGGATAGCGCAAGCGGCCTTGCCGGCCGCAAAAATCGCCGTTTCGCTGAACCGCTTGTCGACCAATCGCAGAAAACTGCGCCGCCATTGCATGTTCTGCGATGGCCGCTGTCGAAGCCTGTCCCGAGCGAAAGGCGCGAGCGGCTTATGAACGAGTAGGCGACGGGCCTGTTGTCAGAACGTCGCAAACTCGAGCGTGAAAAGCCTTGCTGCGCCGCAGCACGCATAGAATGCGCCTTCGGCTGGTTAAGTTCAAGGCCGCCAGGCGCCGAAAACTGTCTGCTCGCGGAGTTTTGTTTCCATACCACGCCAACGGATCAATGTCGGATATGCGAGCAAACTGTAATATTATCATATAAAACAATGTCTTGCATCACTTTTATAAAGTTTCTCATAAACTTTCATGGCGTTTGAAGCGCCATGTCCCCGGGCCTGAAAAGGTTCTCGAATCGCGCGGCGACATCGCCAAGGTCGATCTCGTTAAGGAACGTCGAATAGGCAAGGTAGGACAAAAGGAATCGCAAATCCGTCGCCCAGGGCGGCAGGAACCGCGGTTCCGCGATCAGGCCCGCCGCCCGCAGCATTTTCATGGCGGCGAGGTCGTCCAGGTCGATCTTGCCCACAAAAAGCAGGCGAATGTACGCCGGGTCGCCGGCGCGCATGGCGGCGCGCAGGAAGTTGTGCACTTCCAGAAGCCCGCCGAGATAAACGGTGTCTTTCGTGAACGGCGCCCTGCCGCTAACGAGTCCGCCGCGCATGACCCTGCGCGCGTTCTCGAACGCCTCGAACGGCGCGTCGGCGGCGCTGCGTTCCCGGAAAAATCCATAAAGCTCGATGAAGTCAGCCCCGTTCGCGGCCATGTCGATGGCGATGACCCGATCGGCGAGGCGTTTGAACCGCCGCGGATCGAGCGCGCCGGAGATAAACTCGGCGAAGACGGCAAGTCCCTCCTGGGTGCGCGCGTTGCCGGGATAGCTCTCGGCGAGAATGGGAAAGCGCGTCTGCGCCGCGCCGTTCTTCCCCGTCGCGATATGGACGAGCGCCTCATGCTGCAACAGTTGGGCGGCGTCGAGATCGGAAAACGCCGCGTCGGATCGCAGCTTGATGTAATCGCGGCCGGCGGCGGCCTTCGCCGAAACGTTGCGAGAAATCTCGACGCGCGGCGCCTCGGCTCCAAAATGCTTCGGCAGTTCCGCGTCGAGCCGCGCCTTCATGTCGGCGGCG
>JBGTFV010000282.1:0-12720 GCA_041747095.1 Parvularculaceae bacterium | reverse complement strand
ATCGTCTCCGATCCGATAGAATTTGATCAATGACGCAAAAATTATCGATTTCCGAGCGGGCCCTTGCTGGCCTCGCGCCTGCCGCGCAGCACGTTCGCGATAGCGGCGCAGAGCCTGCCTATCTCAACGGCTTGAACGAGGAACAGCGCGCAGCCGTGCTCGCCACTGAAGGTCCTGTATTGATGCTCGCCGGCGCGGGCACGGGCAAGACGCGCGCACTGACAACGCGCCTCGCGCACCTGCTTTTTCTCGGCCTCGCGCGGCCGCAGGAGATCCTCGCCGTCACCTTCACCAACAAGGCGGCGCGCGAGATGAAAAACCGTATCGGCGCGCTGATTGGCGACCGCGTCGAAGGCATGCAGTGGCTCGGCACTTTCCACTCGATCGCGGCGCAGATTTTGCGCCGGCACGCGGAACTTGCGGGCCTGAAACCCTCCTTCACCATTCTTGATGCGGACGATCAGACGCGCCTCGCCAAGCAGGCGATTGAAGCGGCAAATCTCGACGAGACGCGATGGACCGGACGCGGCCTCGCCGCAACCATTGACGCGTGGAAAAATCGCGGCCTGACCCCTGATAAAGTACCCGCCAATGAAGCCTGGCACTTTGCCGATGGGCGCGGCATTGACCTCTACAGAGTCTATCAGGAGCGTCTGAAAACGCTCAACGCAGCCGATTTCGGCGATCTTCTCGTGCACAACCTGACGATATTCCAGACCCATCCTGACATTCTCGCCAATTATCAGGATCGATTCCGGTATATGCTGGTCGACGAATACCAAGACACCAACGTCGCCCAATATCTTTGGCTCAGGCTGCTCGCTCAGAAGCGAAGGAACATCTGTTGCGTCGGCGACGATGACCAGTCGATCTATGGCTGGCGGGGAGCAGAAGTAGAGAACATCCTCCGTTTTGAAAAGGACTTCCCGGGCGCGACGGTCATTCGTCTCGAACGAAATTACCGCTCGACGCCGGCGATCCTGGCCGCCGCATCAGGCCTCATCGCCGCGAACAAAAGCCGGCTCGGAAAAACACTGTGGACAGAGCAAGCCGCTGGCGAAGCGGTGAAGCTACGCGGCGTGTGGGACGGAGACGAAGAAGCGCGCCTCATCGGGGATGACATTGAGGCCGCCCAGCAGGCCGGTCGTCCGCTCTCTGACCTTGCCGTGCTCGTCCGCGCCTCGTTCCAGATGCGCGCGTTCGAGGAGCGCTTTAATACGATGGGCATTCCCTATCGCGTTGTTGGCGGCCCGCGTTTTTACGAGCGGGAGGAAACGCGGGATGCGCTCGGCTATTTGCGCCTTGTGCGATCAGCGGATGATGATCTCGCCTTCGACCGTATCGCGAACAAGCCCGCCAGAAAACTGGGCGGACAGGTAATGCAAACAGTGCATGTCTTCGCACGATCGCAAAGCGTTCCGTTGATGACGGCAAGCCGCGTTCTCATTGAAGGCGACAATCTGCCTACCGCGGGTCGAAACGCGCTGCGCCGTTTTGTCGAGATGGTCGATCGCTGGACGGCGGCGATGGACGATCTCTCGCCGCGCGACCTGACCGAACTCATTCTCGAGGAATCCGGGTACACGGATTTTTGGCGCGCGTCGAAATCCGCCAAGGCCGAGAGCAAGCTCGACAACCTGAAAGAGGTTGTTCAAGCTGTCTCCGAGTTCGAAACGCTTGGAGCCTATCTCGACCATGTCGCGCTCGTCGCCGAGCATAACGAAAGCGCCGAAGGCGGACAGGTCTGGCTCATGACGCTGCACGCAGCCAAAGGGCTGGAATTTCCCATCGTATTCCTGCCCGGCTGGGAAGAAGGCATGTTCCCGTCGCAGCGCGCGCTCGATGAGAAAGGCGCAGCCGCCCTTGAGGAAGAACGCCGCCTCGCCTATGTCGGCATCACGCGCGCCGAGGAAAGCTGCCGCATCTCCTTCGCGGCCAACCGCCAGATTTACGGCCGCTGGCAAACAGCCTTGCCGTCGCGCTTCATCGACGAACTGCCTGAGGAACATGTCGACGTGGTCTCGCGGCCTGGACTCTATGGCGCGCAAGCGTCCTCGCTTGCGTCTCAGTCGCGCTTTGACGGCGCGCGACTGAAGGAAGACGCCTATTATGACAACCCTGGATGGCGCCGGGCGCGATCGGCGGCAAGCCGACCTGCCGCCGCTCCCCCGACGATCGAAGGGCGCGCAACGTCGATTTCCGTTTCAGCGCCGGCAGGCGCAAAATTCAGCATAGGGCAGCGCGTCTTCCACCAGAAATTTGGATACGGAAAGGTTGTAACGATCGAGGGTCAGAAGCTGACCGTCGATTTTGAACATTCCGGCCACAAAAAGATTGTCGACGCCTTCGTAGAGGCCGCTTGAATTTTTAGGCATCGAGCGGCACGCCGAAATCAATCTTCCGCAGCAAATCTTCTTGGAAAATCTCATGCCCACCTACAAGGCCGTCTGGCGCGGACCGGAAGCTCTGCTTGAGGCCGCAAGCATCCTCTTGACCGAGACCGCCGAGCCGCCTGCCGAGGCCGTCAGTCTGACCAAGGACGATGATGCCGCCGAAGACGCGGCCACCGCATGGCGGCTTGACGCCTATTTCAGCGACCGCCCGGAGGCGACGCGCCTTGCAGCCGCTGTCGCAACCTCCGGAGCCGGCGCGCCAGAGGCGATCGAGGAACTTCCCGATATCGACTGGGTGGCCCATGCGCTCGCTGGGCTTGGCGTCGTTCGCGCCGGCCGCTTCGTCCTTTACGGAATTCATGACGCGGACAAACTACCCAATGAGGCGGGCGACATCCCCATCCGCATCGACGCCAACCGCGCATTCGGAACTGGGCACCACCCGACGACCGCCGGCTGCCTGACCCTTCTCGACAGACTCGCCGGGATCGCGCCCAGCCGAATTCTCGACCTCGGCGCGGGGTCGGCGGTTCTCGCGATTGCTGCGGCGAAACTCTGGGATCGCGACGTTCTCGCCACCGACATAGACGCAACATCTGTCGAGATCGCGGCAGAGAACGCTGCCCTTAATGGGGTCGGCGCGCGGGTAAAGACCCTCCTTGCCGACGGCTTTAACCATCCCGAAGTCGAGGCGCATGCGCCATTCGAATTCATCTTTGCGAACATCCTGGCCGGCCCCTTGGTTGAGCTTGCCCCCGCGATGGCCGCCCATCTTGCGCCTTCGGGGCGGGCGCTGCTCGCCGGATTGATGGCGGTGCAGGAGGAATCCGTAACGCTGGCGATGGAGGCGGCGGGCTTCCGCCGCCTGAACCGGCTGGCGCACGAAACCTGGCCCGTGCTGCTCTTTGCCAAGCCCTGAGGGCATTCGGCCGCGCTTGAGGCGGAGCCAGCCGCAGCCATATAATCGAACAGTCAACCGCGCGGGAAAGTTTCCATGTTTCAGACCTTCGAGCCGTCGTCAGACCGAAGCTTTGCTGGCCGCAGACTGCCGCTCTTACGGGCGGCTTTGAAGGCGCGGGGGCTCGACGGCTTCATCGTTCCGCATGACGACGAATATCAAAACGAATATATCCCCGATTATGCCGAACGCCTTATGTGGGCGTCCGGCTTTTCCGGATCGTCCGGGTCCGCGATAATTCTTGCTGACCGTGCGGTCATCTTCACCGATGGGCGGTACACCCTGCAGGTTCGCCAGCAAGTCGACGACGCGTTGTTTGAATATGCGTCAGTCCCTGACGAATCGCCGGAAGAGTGGCTAGAGACTCATGCGCCGGCAGGCGCGCGTATTGGATATGATCCGATGCTGCACACTCCGTCTGGCGTGGCGCGTCTCGAGGCGTCCGCTGCTCGCGCAGGGTTTGCGCTCGTCGCCGTCGATCGAAACCCGATTGATGATGCATGGACAGACCAGCCGCCGAAACCAACCGCGCGCATCTCGCCACACCCGATTGAATACGCAGGAATTCCTTCCGCGGAAAAGCGCGCGACGATTGCCGCAGCGATAAAGAGCGCGGGCGCCGATGCGGCGTTGATCACCGCGCCGCCCTCCATCGCCTGGCTGTTCAATATACGCGGCGGCGATGTGCCGCGTTCTCCCTTGCCGCTCGGGCGCGCCATCCTCTCCGCCGACGGAACAGCCATGCTATTTGTCGCCCCGGAAAAAGTCGGCAACGACCTAGCGCCGCATCTCGGTTCCGGTGTCGATATCCGCGACGAGGCCGACATCGCGGCGGAGATCGCTCGATTGGGCGAAGCCGGTCGACGCATCGCTGTCGATTTGTCGCTGGCTCCCGCGGGCTATGTGCGCAACCTTGAAAACGCCGGGGCGCGCATTATCGAGATGACCGATCCCTGCGCCCTGCCGCGCGCGGTGAAAAATGCCGCCGAATTGGCGGGAACCCGCTCGGCGCATGTGCGCGACGGTGTCGCAGTTACCCGGTTCCTGCATTGGCTGTCCGTGCACGGTGCTTCCGGCGAGGTTGACGAGATCTGCGCGGCGCAGCGCCTTGAAGCGTTCCGCGCAGAGTCCGGCAAGTTGGTCGATATCAGCTTTGATTCCATCGTCGGCGCCGGCCCAAACGGCGCAATCGTGCACTACAAGGTCAGCACCGCTACCAATCGCAAACTTGCAACGGGCGAATTGTTTCTTGTCGATTCCGGCGGCCAATATCCGGACGGCACGACCGACATCACACGCGTCGCCGCTATTGGCAAACCGACGAACGAAATGCGCGACCGCTTCACGCGCGTTCTCAAAGGACACATCGCCCTGGCGATGGCGCGCTTCCCGGCGGGAACCAGCGGCCAGCAACTGGATGCGCTGGCGCGCCGACCGCTGTGGGAAGCGGGGCTCGATTACGATCACGGCACGGGCCATGGCGTGGGCAGTTTTCTGGGCGTGCACGAAGGGCCACAACGCATCGCCAAGGCGTCAAGCTCGCAGGCGTTGAAACCCGGAATGATTCTATCTAACGAACCGGGTTTCTACAAAACCGGTGAGTTCGGCATACGGATCGAAAACCTCATCGTCGTGACAGAACCTGAACCGGTCGAAGGCGGCGAGCGGCCGATGATGGGTTTTGAGACCATCACTCTCGCGCCGATCGAACTCGACCTTGTTGTCCCGGCGCTATTGTCAGAGGTGGAGCGTCACTGGCTAAATAAATATCACGCCCGCGTTCGGCAAACCCTCGCGCCGCTATTGCCAGCGGACGTCAGCGCGTGGCTTGCCCACGCGACGCGATCAATCTGACGGTGCAATTGCGAGAACCCCGCCGAGTGGAAGTCGTACGTCAATAACGCCAATAGCGGCAAAATCTTCCGCGAGGCGCAATCGATACGCATCTTCGCCCCCATTATCTCGCGCATATTCGCGCGCGTAGGACGCCGTCAGGAACAGACCCGCCGCCGCATCAGACGCAATCTTCAACCGAACCTCGTCGGAGTAGGTGAGCAATTTGGCAAATCTGCCGCTGCCCGCCAGCGCACGCGAATAGTCCGCGCGCGCTCCAAGCCGCGGATCGCGATATGGCGCCCACAACGCCCGGTGGGCTTGAAACACCGCCTTTGCTTCACCTTCCACTACAAATGGTCCGTAGAGGAACGGAAAAAATACGCCGGACGGACGAAGCCACCTTGCGACGCGGGCAATTACCTTTTCCTGATCCATCCAATGGAACGACGTAGCGGCGACTACGACGTCGACGGATCCTTCCGGAAAGTCGGCCTCCTCAGCGCTTGCGCATACGCGCTGGGCAACGGGGGCCGCCAACGCCGCCAACATGCGGGCATCAGGATCGACGGCGATCACGCGCTCAAAGCAAGATATGAGCGCCTCCGTCGCGAGCCCCGCACCAGCGCCCAGATCAACGCACAACGCCCGCGGGCCAGAAAGATTGGCAAGCAGAAACTCGAAAATCGCCTGCGGGTAGGCCGGACGTTGCGCCGCATACTGCGTTGCGACATCGCCGAAGGAGGTCGCGGGATCGCGCACTGTCATTTGTTCTCCGTACCAATATTTTCCAGAGATGTGGTGCGTAACTCTACAGCCCATCCAGCATCGCCAACCACTCGTCTTCCGTCATGATCTTGACGCCGAGTTCGCTCGCCGCCTTGAGCTTTGACCCGGCGCCAGGACCGGCGACGACGAAATCGGTTTTGGCCGAAACGGAACCCGCGACTTTGGCGCCAACGGCAAGCGCCCGCGCCTTGGCCTCGTCGCGCGTAAATCGTTCAAGCGATCCCGTGAATACCACGGTTTTTCCGGCGACCGGACTGTCGGCGATCGTCGTCGCGGCCGCTTCCGGCTCGATTTCAGATAAAAGCCGCGATACGGCCTCGCAATTATGCGGCTCAGCGAAAAAGGAAATGACGCTGGCTGCTACGATAGGACCTACGCCTTCGATGCCAAGCAACTCTGAATACGCGGGCTCGGCGTTATCGCGAGCGGCCACTGCGGCATTGCGGAAAGCATCAAACGATCCATACGCCGTCGCAAAAATCCGCGCGTTTGTTTCCCCCACATGTCGAATGCCGAGCGCATTGATCAGTCGAGGCAAAGCGATCCGGCGCCGATCGTTGATCGCGCTGAAAAGGTTTTCAACGGATCGCTGATTGGTCGCGACCGGCTGTCCGTCCCGCAATATTTGCGTGCCGTCCGCCTTTCGTTTCCATAGGAACAGATTGATCTCGCCGCCCCTTTGGCGCGCCTCAAGGGTGAAGATGTCCGCTGGCTCTCGCACAAGTCCATCGGCGAAAAAGGTCTCAATCTGCTTGGAGCCAAGGCCTTCGATATCAAATGCCTGACGCGAGACAAAATGCTTTAACCTTTCGATCGCCTGCGCAGGACAGATGAGGCCGCCAGTGCAGCGGCGAACAACCTCGCCTTCCTCGCGGATCGCCCGGCTATGGCAGATTGGACAATTTTCCGGGAACGCAAATCGCACCGCCCTGGCCGGTCGCATTTCCGTCCGTACCTCAACGATCTGCGGGATGACGTCCCCCGCTCGCTGGATGACAACCGTATCGCCGATGCGGATGTCCTTGCGTTCGATCTCGTCCTGATTGTGCAGCGTCGCGTTAGAGACAACCACGCCGCCGACGGTCACCGGCCGCAATCGCGCAACAGGCGTCAGCGCGCCCGTTCGCCCGACCTGAATGTCGATCGCTTCCAGTACGGTGATCGCCTGCTCTGCGGGAAACTTGTGCGCGATGGCCCAGCGCGGCGCGCGCGACACGAAACCAAGCCGGTCCTGCCAGTCGAGGCGGTCCACCTTGTAGACGACGCCGTCAATGTCGTAGCCGAGATCCGAGCGCAAGGCCTCAATGGACCGATAGTGCCCGAGCATATCGGCAACGTTCAGGCAACGCACCGTCTGCGGATTAACCGGCAGACCCATTTTACGGAAACGGTTGATAGCTTCGGCCTGTGTTACGGCAATTTTCTCAGACGCCTCGCCCCATCCATACGCAAAAAAGCGCAAAGGGCGCGCAGCAGTGATCGCGGGATCAATCTGGCGCAGCGATCCTGCTGCTGCGTTGCGCGGATTTGCAAAGGGGTCCGGCTCGCGTCCGTCTCGTGCTGCTTCTTCGGCGAGGCGCGCATTCAGGGCGAAGAAATCAGCATGCGACATGTAGACTTCGCCGCGCACCTCCAGCCTTTCTGGCGCCCCCGCGAGGCGTCTCGGGATGTCCGCGATTGTCAGCGCATTCGCCGTTACATTCTCACCTTCCTCCCCGTCGCCGCGGGTCGCCGCCAATATGAGAGCGCCGTCGACGTAAAGGAGGTTAAGCGATGCGCCGTCGATCTTCGGTTCGGCGGTAAAAGCAACCTCAACCGTCTCGTCGAGCGCCAGGAATCGACGAACCCGCGCGACAAATTCGGTCACATCGAGATCGTCAAATGCGTTATCGAGCGACAGCATGGGTCGCAAGTGGCGCGATTTCTCAAACCGTCCGGCGGGGGCGGCGCCGACGCGTTCGGAGGGGCTATCGGCGCGCCGTAGTTTGGGAAATGCTTTTTCAATGAGCGCATTACGTCGCCGCAGCGCGTCGTATTCGGAATCTGTAAGAGAGGGGCGATCCTCGCCGAAGTATGATTTATCCGCTTCGGCGATCAACTGGGCGAGCCGCGCGAGCTCGACCGCCGCCTCGTCCGGCGTCAGCTCCTTTACGGGCTTGTCAGCGGTCGATTGGATCATTGAAGCGCGAGGGTTTCTTCGTCCGGGCAAGGATGGATGCTTTCGATTGCGTAAGGCGCAAGTGGTCGTATTCGCGAATGATTTATCCGCGCCGCCACCTTACCAACCTCGGTTCTTCAGCTGCGCCAAGACACATGCGCGCATGACTTTCCAATCAAAAATAGGCTCAACCCGCCACCGCGCGAGGCTTGCGCGCGCGTTTATCGGTCCCTCCCGCCGCGCCGAGCAATCGCCGCGCCGCAGCGCGCGCTTCTTCCGTCACCTCGGCGCCGGAAAGCATGCGCGCGATTTCCTCGATGCGTTCGCTGGGCTCCAGCGGCCGAACGCGCGTAATTGAAGCCGCTTCGGTTTCGGTTTTTTCAACGCGCCAATGCGTCCCTGCACGCGCTGCGACCTGAGGGCTGTGCGTTACGACGAGCACTTGCGCCGCTTCGCCGAGCCGAGCAAGCCGCTCGCCTACCGCATCCGCAACGGCGCCGCCGACGCCGGAATCGACTTCATCAAAAATGATTACCGTTCGGTTTTCCACCGCCGCGAGCGCCGCCTTCATGGCAAGGACGAACCGCGAAAGCTCGCCGCCAGAGGCTATGGTCTTTAGCGGGCCGAACGGCGCACCTGGATTGGTCGCAACCATGAACTCCACGTGGTCAACGCCGTCGGCGCGCGGCTCGTCGGCATTGCTGACGATGTGCGTGCGGAATTTGGCCTTGCCAAGTTTCAGCGGTTCCAGCTCACCCGCAACAGCCGCGTCAAGGCGCGTCGCCGCCGTCTCGCGCATTCGAGTCAGAGCGAGCGCTGCCTTGCGGTACCGCGCCGCGGCTGCGTTCGCAGCTCTCTCAAGGGACTGCAGACCGGAGGCTCCTGCATCAACGTCGGCGAGCTTGGCGACGGCGCGATTATAAACAGCGGGAAGGGCATCCGGATTGACGCCATGCTTGCGAGCAGCCGCGCGCAAGGCGAACAAGCGTTCCTCAACCGCCTCAAGCGCGCCTTCCTCAACGCCGAGACGCTCGGCGGCATCCTCCGCTGCGGCCCGCGCTTCCATAATTTCGCTCAGAGCCCGGTCGATCCGGTCGAGCGCATTTGAAAGGGGGTTCGTTTCAGATGAGAAGGCAGCGCTGGCGCGCACCAGACGCCTCGCGGCGCCGCTTAGCTGGCCTTCAAGTCCCTCCTCGGATAGTGCGGCAAGCGCTGCAGAAAGATCGCCGGCAATTTTCTCGGCCGCCATGAGTTCGGACCGGCGCGCAGCAAGTTGGGTCTCCTCGCCTTCCTCGGGCGCCAATTCTTTCAGTTCCGCGACCACATGCCGAAGATAGTCCGCTTCCCGCCCAGCATCGGCAAGAGAAACGCGGCGCGCCTCGCACGCCGCCATGGCATCGCGCCATTGCCGGAAAATCTCGCCAATTTCGGCAACGCTGCCCTCCAGACCCGCAAACGCATCAAGCAAACCGCGATGAGCCGCGACAGTGAGAAAGCTCTGGCCATCGTGCTGGCCGTGAATTTCGATGAGCGTCTCGCCGACATCCCTCAACAGCCCGACAGAAACCGGCTGATCGTTCACGAACGCCCGACTCTTGCCATCCGCGCCCTGAACGCGACGAAGAATGACCTGATCTTCCGTCGCAGCGACGCCGTTATCGTCGAGAATCCGCCAGACGGGGTGGTGTTCCGGTAACTCAAACGAAGCGGAGACGACGCCCCTTGCCGCGCCCGGCCGAACAGAAGCGCGCCCGACGCGCGCGCCTGCTGCAAGCCCTAGCGCCTCAAGCAGAATGGATTTTCCCGCGCCAGTTTCGCCGGTCATGGCCGTCAGGCCCGAACCCAAGGATATCGAAAGCTGGTCGATCAGCACAAAATCCTGAATGTGCAGCGCGGTCAGCATTGCAGCGGGTTCCGGCGAACTGCGGCGGCCTGTAGTTCGATCAGGACGGCTCGTCTTCAAATACGGGCGCCAGCGCTTCGCTCACGTCCTTCAACTCCGGGGAGGCGGCCTCCTCGAGCAGGTCGTCCTCGTTCTTTTTCTTGCTCTTCTTCTGCTTTTTGTCGCTCGACGCGAATTTCGGGCGGCTACCCTCCTCAAGAAGGTCATTGCGATTGAGCAGCCGATAGCTGTCCGCATACCAGTTGGTGCCCGGATAATTATATCCCAGAACGGCGGCGGCCGACCGGGCTTCATCGACGAGACCGATTTGCAGGTTCGCCTCGACGAGCCTATGCAACGCTTCTGGTACGTGGTTCGTCGTCTGATAATTATTGATCACATATCGGAACCGGTTGATGGCCGCGATGTGCTTGCCTTGCGCGAGATAGAACCTGCCGACATACATCTCCTTGCCAGCGAGGTGGTCGAAGGTCAGGTCAAGCTTTAGCCGCGCATCGCGGGCGTATTCGGTTGTCGGATAGCGACGCACGACATCGTTCAGCGCCTGAACGGCATTGTTGGTGTATTCCTGATCGCGTCCGACATCGCGGATACGTTCATAGAAACACATCGCCCTCAGGTAGTATGCGTAAGGCGCATCCTTGTTGCCGGGATGGAGCGCAATGAACTGATCCAGGGCCTTTACCGCGTCTTCGTAGTCATTGCCCTGATAGTAAGCGAATGCTTTCATCAGCATCGCGCGCCGCGCCCACGCGGAATAAGGGTGCTGGCGCTCTACCTCTTCAAATAGCGGGATCGCCTGGTCGTAACGCTTTCGCTCCATGGAACGGGCGGCGTCCGCATAGAGTTGCTCGACGGGGCGCTCCACATAAGCGAACTTGGCTTTCTTGCCGCCGCCCGCACACGCCGAGAGGGCCGCAGCCGCGATAAGGGCGATGCCGCCCGCCCTCGCGATGCGCCAACCCATTGCCATCTGACCATCAATTTTCATTAATTCGCGCTCCACACGCCCACCCGCCTGTCAGGTGATAGCGCGAAATTTAGGCAATTTCCATGCAATTGCCGCCAGCGCAGCCAATAGCAGCAATCAGGCTGAAATACGCTTCGGCGCTTGCTGTGAAAGGGGCCCGAATTCGATCACCCCAGACCCGGAGGCGAGTTCCCGTTCGATCTGGCGGGCGAAGGCAACGTTTAGATCATGCCCCGTTTTGTGCGCCCTCAGGCTGCCAATGATAGGCGCGCCAAGAAGTGCAAGATCGCCTACGAGATCCAGCGTCTTATGAAGGGCAAATTCATCCGGATCGCGCAGACCGTCATCGTTGAGCAAGCGATCGGCGTCTACGACAACCGCGTTATCCAGCGAACCGCCGAGCGCCAGTCCACGCCCCCTCAGTTCAGCGACGTCCGCGAGGCGGCAAAAAGTCCGCGCAGGCGCAAGGCGCGTGTGAATGGCAACGGGATCGTCGAGGTCCACGATTACCTCGCCTGCTCCGATTGCCGCCTCGGCAAAATCAATCGACACATGAACGATCCGCGTCTCGCTAGGCTCAATCGCGATGTATCGTCCGCGATCTTCAATCCTGAGGGGGCGATTGAACCGGTAGGCCGATCTCCACTCCGCCTGCAATTGCAGCCCAACGCCCTCAATCGCCTTGATAAAGGGAGCGGCGCTGCCATCGAGGATAGGGACTTCTGGCCCCTCGACATCAATCGCTGCATTGTCGACGCCAAGAATGGCGAGCGCCGCTAGAAGGTGCTCGACTGTCGCGACGGTGGAAGACAACTCGCTTGATCCGAGCGCGGTACAAAGATGCGTGCTTGAAACCGACTGAGGGATAGCGCGGATTACTTCCGAGCTTTCCTTGCGGCGAAAATAGATGCCTGAACCGGATCGCGCAGGGCCAATGACCACATTGCAGGCGAGCCCAGAGTGAAGCCCTACGCCGGCAAAGGCTATCGGTGCGGCGATGGTCGCTTGTTGCAGCCTCATATCCGCTGTCGCCTTTCCAGACCGGAAGAAACCATGCTGAACTGATCCGCAGCAGTCGGAAATCCGAAAACTAATCTACAATGACCTCGTTCACACCAGCAGCTGGGAACTTCGATCCGCAGATCTCCCGCCGCTCAAGCTATTTAGCAGATTGTGCAGTGCAGCGCGAATAGAGGCAATTGACGGATAGTTGCGTAGAATTTCACACAATCGAATCCGCGCCTACAAAGCACTCAGAAGATCATGCCATAAACCCATGAAAATATAAGCAAAATCTACTCGTATGACAGCCAGCGCCAAATGATCAATCAGCGCGTCAATACACCCTATCCAAAATGTAACGGCAGCTCTGGCATACGGTTACAGACGCAAAAAGTTACGCAAGCAACGCAGCAAGCGTTCACTGGCGCAGCCTGCCAGCGCCCATCAGGTCGCGCTCGGAAGCCACCTAAGTGGGCGCGGCGCTAACCCACGAAGACTGGCCCTCACGCAGCTCGGCAAGTTGGCCGACGGTTGGGAAATCCGTCGCATGAAAGCTTGCGCGCTCTGCGGTACGTTCGGCGTTAACTGATTTTCTTCCGCCGCAAGAACGATGGGATTTCGAGATCGCCGTCGTCGCCTCCGAACAGATCGCCGTGGCTCGGTTCGGCGCGCGGGGCGGGTTCGCGAGCAGGCTCGGCGGTCGGAGCGGCTGCG
>JBGTFV010000281.1:0-2603 GCA_041747095.1 Parvularculaceae bacterium | reverse complement strand
GCGCGGCGCCGAGCAACTCGATGACGCAAGCTTCGACCGCAGCGCCGCCTGGCGACGCGGCGTGCCGGCGACGCAGCCCGTCTTCGACCGCCGCGAAATACCGATAAAGCAGCGACACCGGATCATCCCCGGCGGACGACGCGATGAGCCGGCGCATCGCACACGCCCTGAAGTCCTGATAGATGCCGCAGACGCCGATGGCTGCTGGCCGCCGCGCAAATGGGCCGTAGTCCTTTTGTTCCAGATTTTCCCGCTCGTGGTTTCCCAGCCCCGCGACATGCCGCTGGCCCTGCGGGAAGCGGCCGCCGCGCGCGGCGGGAAACGGAATGACCGAGATCGACATGGCGTTTCTATGGCAGAATTGCGAGTAATTCGCAATAGCAAATCACCCGCGGCGCGCAGATTTGGGGAAAAGCCCTTTGCCCTCTCGCGCATATGGGTCCGCCGCGATCCATTGAGACCACAATGGCTCGACTGGACCCAATGGATCGACCTCGTCTGCTTTTGCACGCGCCTTCCTCCGACTTGATTGGAGAGCGTGCGGCCGCCGGGAGGGGTGGGGGATAACTTTTTTGCTGTTTGACGCAGATTTGATGCCGCAGGAGGCGGGGCTCACGCCACTACGAAGTACGCTATGTTGAAAATCCCTGATATCGAACTTCGGGCCGCCAGTTCTGCCTTCGCGTAAACGACATTGATCAACTTCTTGGTGCCTTTAGCTCAACCCTCCGCTTTTTTTTCGCAGACGCTCGTATTTCTCAATTTCTTTTTGGATTAAATCCTCTGGAACATCGCCAGTTAACTCCCAATAAGCACCTCGGAAAAACCATGACGCCACTTTAAGCAGCTTGGCAACGATTGCAAAGAGCTTCCATAAAGAGAATAGCAAAGGCCATGTAATAATCAGTATTATTACTGACAAAGCAATGAATTCAGATACCTGCACTTCTCTTCCTATTCACCGCTCAATTTTACAACAAACTTCAAAAAAATAAAATATTCTTATATTCTTAATGTACAGTTTTAATGATGGGTCAATATCGTTTCATATTTGAATTTGGAAGACCGCGCGGCGGTTTAAATTGATAAAATCACGGGCCTCGCCTCGCTCCTCTGATCAACCGCCGAAATGTCGCGCGGTGAACTAGGTAATCTGTCGGCATAGCCCGCCCCTTCGTGAAGCCTCGCTGCGCGAGGCTCGTCAGATTGAAAGCGAGATCTCAAACGGGCGCTACGCCGCCTCGCGTAAGGCGATCCATTCATCAACGCGGCGTTCAAGCACGCTCAAGGGCAACGCGCCGCCGCCAAGCACCGTATCGTGGAAACCCCTGATGTCGAACTTCGGGCCAAGCGCCTGTTCCGCCTTCGCGCGCAGCGCCTTGATCTTTTCCATGCCGATTTTGTAGGCGGTCGCCTGCCCTGGCAGAACGATATATCTCTGGACTTCCGAGCGGATGGCGCCCTCAGCCGAGGGAGAGTTCATCGTGAAGTAGTCGACGGCCTGTTGCTCGGTCCAGCCTTTGGCGTGCAGCCCGGAATCTACAACGAGCCGGATCGCGCGCCACACTTCGGTAGAGAGCCGGCCAAAGTCCGAATACGGATCTTCGTACGCGCCCATTTCTCGGGCGAGCAGTTCCGAGTAAAGCGCCCAGCCTTCGCTGTAAGCTGTAAAGCCCGCCTGCGTGCGGAACTTCGGCACGCTCGTCAGCTCCTGCGCGATTGAGAGTTGCATGTGGTGGCCGGGATTGCCTTCATGATAGGCGATCACTTCAAGCTGGTGCTTGGGCATCGCGCGCATGTCGGAGAGGTGCGCGTAATAAATGCCGGGGCGCGCGCCGTCCGGCGTGCCTGGAAAATAATGTTGCGCCGCGCCCGGCTGTTCGCGAAACGCCTCGACGCGCTTCACCACGAGATCAGCCTTCGGCAGAATGCCGAAATAGTCGGGCAGCCGGCCGTTGATGAAATCAAGCTTCGCCGTCGCCTCGGCGATATAGGCGTTCGCGCCCGCGTCGCCCTCGGGGAAGAAAAAGCGATCATCCTCGCGAGTGAACTTGAAGAATTCCTGCAACGAGCCCTCGAAGCCGACCGCGTTCTTGATCGCCTCCATCTCGGCCTGGATGCGCGTCACCTCGGCGAGGCCCAGCGCATGTATCTCGTCCGGCGTCATCGACGTCGTCGTGTTGCTGGCGAGGCGCTCGGCGTAAAAAGCCGCGCCGTCGGCCAACGCGCCGACGCCGCTCGCCTGTTCCGGCGTGTTGGCGCGGTCGGCCTCGAACCATGCAACGAGCGCGTTATAAGACGGCCCCAGCTTGCCTTCGATCTCGGCTTTGGCCGCGGCGAGCAGCGCATCGGCTTGCGCCTGATCGATCTTGCCGCCGCCTTTCAATTTTTCGATTTCGGATTTCACGTCCGCCCAGACCGGGCTGTCGGGGCCTTGGGTGAACGGCGCGCCGGTCACGATGGCTTTGGCCTGCTCGATCACGCCGTCATAGGCAAAGCGCGGCGGACGCGTTCCCGCCGCTGCGTTCGCCTTCGCCTGATCGAGCAGCTGGTCGATGGCGCGCGCGACGCCGCCGATGCGCGCCACATAGGCGTTCATGTCG
>JBGTFV010000280.1:0-5967 GCA_041747095.1 Parvularculaceae bacterium | reverse complement strand
GCGCCGTCGGCGGCGGGTTGGCGCGGGCGAACGGGTTCTTCGCTATGGGGCCGACGCCGCTTTCTTTCTGTTCGCTGCAGCGATCGCCGTTGCTGGCGCCGTCGCCTGGTTCGCTCGCGACTTGCCGGCGACTGACGGTTTATGGCGCGCCGACCGGGCCCCCCGGCTGACCGTTCTCGCCGCAGACGGCTCGCCTATTCCGCTCCATGGGCAGAGCCTTGGAGCGCCCGTCCGTCTCGCCGAATTACCCCCTCATGTTCCATCGGCCGTTCTGGCGGTCGAGGACCGGAATTTTTACCACCACATTGGCGTCAATCCGCTTTCGGTGGCGCGCGCTCTGGTCGTCAACGCATCCGAGGGCGAGGTTCGTCAGGGCGGGTCGACGCTTACCCAACAACTGGCCAAGAACCTCTTTCTGTCCTCGGAACGCACCTACAAGCGCAAGATACAGGAATTGATGCTCGCTTTCTGGCTGGAATACCGCTTCACCAAGAACGAGATCCTGACGCTCTATCTCAACCGGGTTTATTTCGGCGCGGGGGCTTACGGCGTCGACGCGGCAAGTTATCGGTACTTCGGCAAATCGGCCCGCGCGCTCAGTTTGAACGAGGCGGCGATATTAGCCGGCCTTTTGAAAGCGCCTACCCATTATGCGCCGGATCGCAATCCTGCAGACGCTGGCGCGAGGGGGGCGCTTGTCATCAAGGCGATGGAGGAGTCCGGGTTTCTTTCGTCAGCAAGCGCCGCCGCCGCCTTGCAGCAGCCGGTCTATCTGCGTGCAGAACCCGCCGCCGGCTCGCCATGGTTCGTCGACGAAGCAATTCGCGAAGCCCGACGAGTAATCGGTTCGGCGGACGTCGATCTCGTCATCCGTACAACCTTCGACCCCGGCTTGCAAAGAGCGCTTGAAGAAGGCGCTGCGGCCGCCTTCAGTCAAAACGCTCCGCAATCAGATGTTCAGCTGGCGGTTGTTTTGATGGATAGCGAAGGGCGCATACGCGCGATGCTGGGCGGCCGGGACTATCGCCTCAGTCAATTTAATCGGGCAACGCAGGCCCGTCGCCAGCCCGGCTCGGCGTTCAAGCCGTTCGTCTTTTTGGCGGCGCTTGAACAAGGAATTGATCCGGCGACGCGTCTTGACGATTCGCCGCTGACCATCGGCAAATGGTCGCCTGAAAATTATGGCGAGCGCTATTACGGCGATGTCGGCATGACCGAGGCATTCGCGCGGTCGCTCAACGCGGCAACGATCCGCTTGCAGGAGCGGACAGGCCGAGGCGCCGTGCGCCTGATGGCGCGACGCATGGGCATTGAAAGTCCGCTATCGCAGGGCGCAGCGTTGGCGCTCGGCGTCGATACGGTCACACCGGTCGAGCTTGCCGCGGCTTACGCGCCTTTTGCAAATGGCGGATACCGCGTTCGTGCGCATTGCGTAGTGCGCGTCGACGACCCGTCGGGCGAGCGGCTCTACAATCAGCCCGGTTCAATCTCGGACATTGCTGCATCGGAACCGTCCATTCAGGCCGTCAATCAAATGATGACGGCCGTGACGTCCTGGGGAACGGGTCGAAGCGCGGCGCTTTCTACTTATATCGCGGCGGGCAAGACCGGTACGACGCAGGCGAGCAGGGATATCTGGTTCGTCGGGCACGCCGGCGGGTTGGTCGCTGCGGTCTGGATGGGACGCGACGATAACCAGTCTCTGGAGGAAATGACTGGCGGCGGATTACCCGCTGCGGTTTGGCGAGAGACGATGGAAAGGGCGCTCGCGCTGCGTCCGCCACGCCCGCCGTCGGAGGCGGCTGCTTTCGGCATTGCGCCAGCAAGCGAGTCTGCGCTTTTGCAGTGACCGCTCGTTCAACTCGTTCCGCTTCCACGCAGCGGCGCGCCATACGAATACAACGATGCGCCGTGCGCGATAAACCAGTCGCGCGCGGCGCGCGCGTCGACTCCGAGGCCTCGCACCACGCGCCAATAAGCGCGGCTGTGATCGAGGTACACGAGATGGGCGCATTCGTGCGCAGCGACGTAATCGAGGATGTCCGGCGGCGCCAGAATAAGCCGCCAGGAAAAGGACAACGCCCCCTCGGCAGTGCACGATCCCCACCGCGAGCGCGTATCGCGAATAGTGATCGGTCCGCGCCGCTTTCCAACAAGCGCGGCGTAGTGATCGGCTCGTTCGGTTAGCGCCCGCCGCGCCTCGCGACGAAGCCAATCCTGCATCCGCCGATTGAGATGCGCCGCATCTCCACCGGCCAGAATTCGTCCATCGCCGCAGGCAATAGGCGCGCCGCGCAGGTCGGGGTTGTGTACGATTCGATGCCGAACTCCGCGAAACGGAATGATCGCATCGTTGACAAAAGGCGTTGGCGCAATTGCTTCATTCAAGCGATCGAGAATCCAGGCCGATCGTTTATGCGCGAATTTCAGCGCCTCCGGCAAAGCGCGTGCGGTGGGCGCAGTGACGATGACGCGCCCGCTGGACGGATCTACCTTGACGATAAGGCGGCGCGCCCGCGCATTGATTCGCGTTATGACCGGGGCGACCCGGTCGCCTAGATCGATCGTAAGTTCGCCGATTTTTGTTCGCTTCATCTGCCCTTGCAAACGGTTTCCTTGCGCAACCGTGCGCGACCGTTTCGACTCAACTACACAAGCGTTCTATAAAGCGGATCGCTAATCGACAAGCCGCATGATGCGCGGAAAAATATCACAGACGAGACCGCCGCCCAATGGACGCATCCGCCCACTCGCCGCCGCCAGCGATTGATCAAGACGCTGCGACTACAGCAGGCGCGTCCGCATCGACGCCGATGATGTCGCAGTATCTCGACATCAAGTCGCGCGCGGGAGACGCGCTGTTGTTCTACCGCATGGGCGATTTTTACGAACTGTTTTTCGAAGACGCAGTCGTCGCCGCGCAAGCGCTCGATATCACCCTGACGCGACGCGGGCGCCATCAAGGCGATGATATTCCGATGTGCGGCGTGCCGTATCATGCAAGTGAAGCCTATCTCGCACGGCTGATACGCAAGGGGTTTACGGTCGCGATTTGTGAACAGGTCGAAGACCCGTCCGCAGCGCGAAAGCGCGGATCAAAATCCGTCGTGGCGCGCGAAATCGTCCGCATTGTCACGCCCGGTACGTTGACGGAAGAAAACCTTCTCGAAGCGCGGGAAAGTAATTTCCTCGGCGCCTTGGCGCTTTTGCGCGGCGGGGAAGAGGCCGCCCTGGCGGCGGTTGACCTGTCGACCGGCGAAGTTCTCGTGCAAACGACTTCCGCTCAGCAATTGGCGAGCGATGTGACGGCGCTGTCGATATCGGAACTGGTCATGGCCGACCCGCCACCCGGAGGAGAAGAGCCCTCGACGTCATGGCGCGCTGCGATAGATCGCATTGTTGGCGCAGCCCGCATCACGCTTCAGCCAACGTCATGTTTCTCTGTACAGACTGGCGAGGATCGCATTAAATCAGCGTACCGCGTTTATTCTGTTGACGGGTTCGGAACGTTTACGCGCAGCGAGAAATCAGCGCTTGGCGCTCTGTTGTCATATGTTGAGACGACGCAGGTTGGCCGGCTGCCTGCGCTCCAGTCGCCCCGCCGGATCGCGCCCGGCGCGACCATGGCGATCGACAACGCCACCCGACTTTCGCTCGAAATCGTACGCAGCCAAAATGGCGACCGGGAAGGATCGCTGGTCGCCGCAGTTGATCGGACTGTCACCGGGCCCGGCGCTCGTCTTCTCGCGGCGCGCCTGTCAGTCCCGATCACTGACGTTGCCGTAATCCGTCGGCGGCTCGACGCTGTCGAGTGGCTAGCTGGCGAGGAAAACGCTTGTGCGGCGTTGCGAGCGTCGTTGAAGGCCGCGCCTGACATGGCTCGCGCACAGTCGAGGCTGTCGCTCGGGCGCGGAGGTCCGCGCGATCTCGGCGTTTTGCGCGATGGATTACGCAGCGCCGGCGCCATTGCCGACATTTTCTCCGCTCGAGGCGCCGCGCCTGATGAACTATCTGCAGCAATCGCGGCGTTGCAGGCGTGCGCCAACGGGGCGCTATCAAACCTTGCCAGCCTGCTTGAGCGCGCGCTCGGCGAGACGCTGCCGCACCTTGCGCGAGACGGCGGATGGGTTGCGGCTCAGTTTGACATACGCCTTGATGAGGCGCGCGAGCTTCGCGACGAGGCCCGGAAGGTGATCGCCGCGCTGGAGGCTCGGTACCGTACCGAGACTGGCGTGAAGTCGCTCAAGATCCGCCACAACAACGTGTTTGGATATTTCCTTGAGACGTCGCCGGCGCAGGCCGATGCTTTGATAGCGGGCGATGCGTCCCAGATTTTCATCCATCGCCAGACTCTGGCAAGCGCCGTTCGGTTTTCCACCGGTGAACTCGCCGATCTTGATGCGCGCATCGCCCGGGCGCGCGATGAAGCGGTGGCGAGGGAGATCGACGTGTTTGACCGCCTCGCGACGGAAGTTATCGCATGCGCCAGCGAAATTTCAGCCGCCGCTGTAGCGCTCGCCACGCTCGATGTCGCGGCTTCCTTCGCAACCCTTGCGCGGGAGGAGGATTATGTCCGCCCCCAAGTCGACGAGAGCCGCGCGTTCAAAATTCGAGGCGGGCGGCATCCGGTCGTCGAACATGCCGCGCGTCGCGCCAGCGGTTCGGCCTTTGTCGCGAACGACTGTGTTCTGGGCGAAGGTGAGGAGTCGTATCTTTGGTTGGTCACCGGTCCCAACATGGCTGGCAAGTCGACCTTTCTTCGGCAGAACGCGCTGATAACGGTTATTGCCCAATCTGGCGGTTTCGTACCGGCGGCGGAGGCCCACATCGGCGTAGTCGACCGCTTGTTCTCAAGGGTTGGCGCAGCAGACGATCTGGCCAAGGGCCGCTCGACATTTATGGTCGAAATGATCGAGACGGCGGCCATCCTTCACCAGGCCGGGCCAAGATCGCTTGTCGTGCTCGATGAGATCGGGCGCGGCACGTCGACGTTCGACGGCCTGTCAATTGCCTGGGCGACCGTTGAGGCGCTGCATGATCGCAACAAGTGCCGGGGGCTGTTCGCCACCCACTATCACGAGCTGACCGCGCTTTCCGCGCGGCTGCCTCGCCTTGTCAATGTGTCGATGCGGGTGCGCGAATGGCAAGGCGACGTCGTTTTCCTCCACGAGGTAGCGCCGGGCGCGGCGGATCGCTCATATGGGGTGGCGGTCGCCCGGCTGGCTGGCTTGCCCCGCGAGGTTATCAGCCGCGCAGGCGAGATTTTGACGGAACTCGAAGAGGGCCGCAAAGCAGGGCCTGCGCTTTCCGACCTGCCGCTTTTTGCAAAGGTTAACGATCCGGTAGCGCAAAGCCCGTCAACGCAGGAACAACTCGCGATCGATCAACTTCTGGCGCTCCTTGCCGCTATTGATCCGGACGCTCTCAGCCCGCGTGAGGCGCTTGAGTTGTTATACGGATTGAAATCTGCGGCGAGACCGTTATTAAATCACTGACGATGTTGCGAATTTCCATCACCATTGTACTTGCTTTGGTCATGGGCGGCTCCGGTTTGGCCGCCGAGCCTGCCGTTACCTTCACTGCAGTCCCGGAGCGTGACGCGGCTCGCGAAGGCTTCGCCCTCATGGTGGCCCGTCCGCGCCTTGAGGAAGCGCCGCGCGCGCAACGCAACGTAGCGAGAGCTTTGCTGACGGGCTCAGGCGGCGCGCCGTGCGCGTCGCGTCCTTGCCGTGAACAGGCGGTATCGCTGCTGCTCGAAGCCGCCCGGGCTGGCGATACGACCGCTCTTCTAATGCTTGATGAATTGCGGATGACGGCCGATCCGGCCGCGCCGAACGTCGACGCAATCGTGGCGATTGAGCGCGCCCGCGCCGAGACTGGCGACGCGGTGATGCCTTGGCGCCTCGCGCGCCGGTATCTAAACGCTGAAACTGACGCGATCGACGAGCAGCTTTACGTTACCGCGCT
>JBGTFV010000279.1:0-2694 GCA_041747095.1 Parvularculaceae bacterium | reverse complement strand
GCAAGGTGGTGTCGAAGATGCGTACGTGATCTTCGGATGATCTTTTCATGGCTCTTTGCGCCCCTCATCCGCCGCCGCGCCGCGACTGATTGACAGAACGCCGGTGCGCGCGACCTCGATGAGGCCGAGCGGCGTCATGAGGTCGATGAAGGCGTTGATCTTCTCGCGCGCGCCGGTCACTTCGAACACGAAGGACGAATGCGTCGTATCGACAGCGCGGGCGCGGAAAATATCGGCGAGCCGCATCGCCTCGACGCGCGCCTCGCCCTTTCCCGCGATCTTGACGAGCGCCAGTTCGCGCTCGAGCGCATTTTGCTCCATCGTCACGTCGATGACGCGCTGTACGGGCACAAGGCGGCCGAGTTGCGCCTTGATCTGTTCGATCTTCGACGCCGTTCCCTGCGTGACCACCGTGATGCGCGAGCGGTGCTTTGCGACGTCCGTTTCCGCAACCGTCAGGCTCTCGATGTTATAGCCGCGCGCGGAAATCATGCCGACGACGCGGGCGAGAACGCCCGGCTCGTTATCGACAATGACGGAAAGGATCCGCTCGCCAATCGCTTCTTTTTCATCGCTTACGGGGTAGACGGATGGAGATGCCATGTCAGACCAGCGTCCTTCCTGCGTCGCTCACGGCCGCGCCCGCGACCGCGCCTGAAACCGCATCGCCCATCAGCATCTCGTTATGCGCCGCGCCCGACGGGATCATCGGGAAGACGTTTTCCTCCTTCGTGACGCGGCAGTCGAACAATACCGGTCGCGGCGTGTCGATCATTTCCATGATCTTCGCGTCGAGCTCATCAGGGTGCGTCGCCCTGAGGCCCAGCGCGCCATAGGCTTCCGCCAGTTTGACGAAGTCGGGCAACGACGCCGAATAGGAATGGGAATAGCGCCGGTCGTGCAGCAATTCCTGCCATTGGCGCACCATACCGAGATATTCATTGTTCAAGATAAAGATCTTGATCGGCAGGTTATGCTGCACCGCCGCCGACATTTCCTGCATCGTCATCTGCACCGAGGCGTCGCCCGCGATATCGATGACGAGTGCGTCAGGGAACGCCGCCTGAACGCCGAGGGCCGCGGGCAGGCCGTAGCCCATGGTGCCGAGCCCGCCCGACGTCATCCAGCGGTTCGGCTCATGAAAATGAAAGTGCTGCGCCGCCCACATCTGGTGCTGGCCGACTTCCGTCGTGATGTAGACGTCGCGTCCGCGCGTCAATTGATAGAGCCGCTCAATGGCGTATTGCGGTTTGATGGCGTCTGCCGACGCGGCGAAGGCGAATGATTTTTTTGCGCGCCAGCCAGCAATCTGATCCCACCAGGATTTGATCCGGCTGCGGTCGGCCGCCTCGGTTTGCGCCCGGCGGCGCCATTCCTCGACGAGCGCGCTGAGCGCGGCGCCCGCATCCGCCGCGATGGCGAGGTCTGCGCGCACGATCTTGTTGATCGACGACGGATCGATGTCGTGGTGGATCTTGCGCGAATTCGGCGAGAAAGCGTCGAGCCGCCCCGTGACGCGATCATCAAAACGCGCGCCGATGGCGATCATCAGGTCGCAATCATGCATGGCGTGGTTCGCCTCCATGCTGCCATGCATGCCGAGCATGCCGAGCCATTGCGGATCGCCGGCGGGAAACGCGCCGAGGCCCATCAACGTAGAGGTCACGGGAAAGCCCGTTTCGCGGGCCAACTCGCGCAACGCCGCGCTCGCCGCCGGTCCGGAATTGATGACGCCGCCGCCCGTGTAGAGGATTGGCCGCCGCGCCTGACGCATCAGATCGACCGCCTGTTCGATCTGGAAATCGCGGATGGCGCGACCCCCACCCGCATCGCGCAAGGTGGCGTCAGCCCTCGAGACATAAGGCGCGCTCTCGAACTGCACGTCTTTCGGGATATCGATCAGCACGGGGCCGGGTCGGCCGGAGCGCGCCACGTGAAACGCTTCGTGTACGATGCCGGAAAGGCGCGCCGCGGAGGGGGCGAGATAATTGTGCTTGGTGCAGGCCCGCGTGATGCCGATCGTGTCGCATTCCTGAAAGGCGTCGGTGCCGATGAGCTTGCGCGCGACCTGGCCTGTGATGCAGACGATCGGAATGGAATCGAGGAGCGCATCGGTCAGCCCTGTCACGGCGTTGGTCGCACCCGGACCCGAGGTCACCAGCAGCACGCCGACTTTACCGGTCGCGCGCGCATAGCCTTCGGCCGCGTGCGCCGCCCCCTGTTCGTGCCGCACAAGGATATGCCGGATCGTGTCGCGCTGGATCAGCGCATCGTAAATCGGCAGGACCGCCCCACCCGGATAACCGAAGATCACCTCGACGCCCTGTTCCTCCAGCGCGTCGAGGAGCAGCTCCGCGCCAGCCTTCACGACGGCGCGAGGTTTTGCGTCCGGTTTCGGGTCAGGCGCGCGGAGGTTCGCGGCGGGCGTCGTGCGCATACGGTCTATTCCTTGCCGCTATTGGCGCCGGCGGCGAGCCACGCCATGCGCGCGCGCAGATCCTTGCCGACGCGCTCGATCGGATGATTGAGGTCGGCCTCGAGGAGCTTCGCATAGCGCGGCTTGCCCGCCTGGTTCTCCAGCACCCAGTCGCGCGCGAACGATCCCGACTGGATGTCTTTGAGAACTTCGCGCATGCGGGCGCGCGTCTCATCGTTGATGACCCGCGGCCCCGAGACGAGATCGCCGTATTTCGC
>JBGTFV010000278.1:0-3585 GCA_041747095.1 Parvularculaceae bacterium | reverse complement strand
CGATCGCCGCCGCGGGATGGCGTTTTGGGCCTCGCGTTCGCGTCGGCCTCGGCGTCGGTCATGATAGACCCGAGGTCGAGTTCCTCGATGCTGCTGGAGCCGATGGTTTTCAAAATGGCGTCGTAGGCTTTGCCGTCATTCGGGGTGACCATCATATAGGTCGTGCCCTGACGGCCAGCGCGGCCAGTGCGACCGATACGGTGCACATAATCATCCGCATGGATGGGCGTGTCGAAGTTGAAGACGTGGCTGACCGCCGGAATGTCGAGCCCGCGCGCGGCGACGTCGGACGCGATCAGGAACTGAACTTCGTCATTGCGGAACTTGTCGAGCGTCTCGGTGCGAAACGCCTGCGCCAGGTCGCCGTGCAACGGGCGGGCGTTGAAGCCGTGCTTTTGCAAGGACTTCGCGACGACGTCGACCGTAGATTTGCGGTTGCAGAAAATGATGCCGTTCTTGACGCCTTCCATGCTCAGCAGATGGCGCAGGATGGCGCGCTTCAAGGCGTCGTCTTTGGAGGGCAGGCGAACGATCCGCTGCGCTATTGTCTCAGCGGTCGTGGCGGGCTTTGCGACCTCGATCCGCACGGGGCTGCGCAGGAACTGATCCGTGATGCGCTGAATTTCCGGGGGCATCGTCGCTGAAAAGAACAAGGTCTGGCGCGTCGCCGGGGTCAGTTTGAAAATGCGCTCAATATCGGGAATGAATCCCATATCGAGCATGCGGTCCGCCTCATCGACGACCATGATCTCGATGCCGTTCAACAACAGCCGTCCGCGTTCGAAATGGTCAAGCAGTCGGCCTGGCGTCGCGATCAGCACGTCAACGCCGCGCATCAGCTTTGCGTCCTGGTCGCCGAACGACACGCCGCCGATCAGCAGCGCCATCGTGAGCTTGTAGTACTTCCCGTACTTCTCGAAATTGTCCGCAACTTGGGCGGCAAGTTCCCGCGTCGGACACAGAACCAACGTCCGCGGCATGCGGGCGCGCGCCCGTCCGCGCGCGAGGCGCTGGATCATGGGGAGAGTGAATGAAGCGGTCTTGCCCGTGCCCGTCTGGGCAATGCCCAGAACATCGCGCCCCTTGAGCGCCTCGGGGACGGCGGCTTCCTGAATGGGTGTAGGAATGGTGTAGCCGGATTCGGCAATCGCCTTGAGAATGTTTTCTTCAAGGCCAAGGTCAGCAAACGACATGCAGTACTTTCATCTTCTGCTGCGCGGCTCTCCATTTATGGTCCCGGACCGACAGGCGGCGGTGCAGGCGACGGATGCGTCGAGGAGAGGGTGGCAGCTTGGTTAAGGCGTGGTTTTGTTTAACGCCCCGCCCTTCCGCCGAAGATAAGCGATGCGTCGTCTATCCATGCAATCCTGCCGGGATCGAGGAGCATTAAGGCGCGTCGGCTTACGCACGTGAGGCTCAATCAGCCCCAAGGCAGCGCGCGCGGCGGCTCGGCGATCGCGCGGACATGTAGGTCCGAAGCGCTGAAAAGTCAATTTGGCGGGAAACGCCTTTTGGGGGTATCGAGCGGCTCGGCTATCTCGGCGTTGACGGAACAAGCGGCCGCCATTCGGCGACCGCTTTGTTCACAGCGCAACAGATGCGCAGGCGTCTACCAGATCTGCACGCGTTCCTCTGGCGGCAGATAGAGGGCATCGCCGGGCTCGACATTGAACGCCGCATACCAGGCGTCCATGTTCCGCACGATGCCATTGACGCGGTATTCCGCGGGCGAATGGGAGTCGGTCGCGATCTGGTTTTTGAGCTGTTCTTCGCGCACGACCCGTTTCCAGACTTGCGCCCAAGCCAGGAAAAACCGCTGATCGCCAGTCAATCCATCAGTCACGGGCGCTTCTGCGCCATTCAGCGACAGGCGATAGGCGTGGTAGGCCATCGCAAGACCGCCGAGGTCGCCGATATTCTCGCCCATCGTCAGCGCTGGATTGATCGGGAAACCGGGAACGGGTTCGAACTTGGCGTATTGAGCGCCGAGGCGGCCCGCGCGCTCCTGAAACTTGGCCGCGTCCTCAGCGGTCCACCAGTCGCGCAACACCCCGTCGCCGTCAGACTTGCGGCCCTGGTCGTCGAACCCATGGCCGATCTCGTGGCCGATAACGGCGCCAATGCCGCCATAGTTAACGGCGGGATCGGCGAGCGGATCGAAGAATGGCGGCTGCAGGATGGCTGCCGGGAAGACGATCTCGTTCAGGGTCGAATTGTAATAGGCGTTCACGGTTTGCGGGTTCATGCCCCATTCAAGTCGGTCGACGGGGCTGCCGAGTTTTGAACGGTTGTACTCCCAGGCGAAAGCAGCCGCCCGCTTGGCGTTGCCGTAGGCGTCGCCGCGCACAACGTTAAGCGAGCTATAGTCGCGCCATTGATCAGGATAGCCGATCTTGGTGTTGAACTTGGCCAGTTTGTCGAGAGCTTGCGTGCGCGTCTCGGGGCTCATCCATTCGAGCGTTTCAAGCCGCGCGCCGAACGCCGTTTTAAGGTTGGCGACAAGGTCCTGCATCTGGGACTTTGACGACTCGGGGAAATATTTCTCGACGTATATACGCCCGACCGCCTCGCCCATGGCGCCGTCAACCGCCGACACGGACCGCTTCCACCGATCGCGTTGTTTCGGCGCGCCGCGCAGTTCGGTGCCGAAAAACGCGAATTTTGCTTCGTCGAACGCCGATGGCAGCACGTCGGCGGTCGCATGCAGAAGGTGGAACGAGAGATAAGCGCGCCACGTCTCGACCGGCGTGGCCGCAAAGATACCGGCGATTTTCGCGACCGCATCATCTTCGCGAATGATCAGCTCTTCCGCCGCACCGAGACCGGCGCTCGTGAGCATCGCATCCCAATCGAGGTCTGGCGCAAAGGCGGCGAGTTCGGCGCGGGTTTTCAAATTATAGGTCAGATCGCGGTTACGCCGTTTCGCGGGCTCCCAATGCACGCGCGCGATTTCATTTTCGAGGTTGAAAACCGCTTCGGCGGCGGCGTCCGCATCCGGATATTCGGCAAGCCCAAGAATGGTGGCGATGTAGGTGCGATACTTCGCGCGTTTATCCGCGAATTTTTCTTCCAGATAATAGTCGCGATTGGGCATGCCGAGGCCGGATTGCGACAGATGTGCCGTGTACTGATCAGGACGGCGCGCGTCGACAGCGACGAAAGCCGAGACAGGTCGCGCGGAAATGATATCGGCGCGCCCGAATTGAGCGGCGACGGCCGCGTGGTCTGCAAGTGCTGCGATCGTTGCGAGGTCCCCAGCGACTGGCTGGAGGCCGTTTGTCTCGATCGTTTTCTGGTCAAGGAAGCTGGCGAAGAAGTCGCCGACTTTCTGGGCTTCTGAACCTGCCGGCGCCTTGGCGGCGGCTTCTTCGATGATGCCCCGCACACGCTCTTCTGACCGTTCGGACAACACGGTGAACGAGCCATAGCTCGAATAGTCGTCGGGCATCTGGAAGGTGTCGATCCAGGTTCCGTTCACATAGCGGAAGAAATCGTCGCCCGGCTTGATCGACTGATTGCCGTCTTCGAGCGCGACGCCAAACGTGCCAAGCTCTGGCCCCGCCGGCGCGGCGGCGTCGGTAGCGG
>JBGTFV010000277.1:0-24270 GCA_041747095.1 Parvularculaceae bacterium | reverse complement strand
AATCGCCGTCAGCCCGATCAGCGGCGGCCGGATTACGACTGATGTCGCGAACGCCAAGATGTTTACCCTGTAGGCCCTGACTTCTTTTTCGCGCCGCGCCGCCGGCCCACGCGGTCAAGTTCACCTCACCCGTTGCGGTTTGCGGCGCAGCGCCTGTAGAAGTTGCGCAACCGTCAAGCGCCGGGAGAATTCCATGACCGCCATCGTTGATATCATCGCCCGGGAAATTCTCGACAGTCGGGGCAATCCCACTGTGGAAGTCGATGTGTTGCTGGAGGATGGATCCATGGGACGGGCCGCTGTTCCGTCAGGGGCTTCGACCGGGGCACATGAGGCCCATGAACGGCGCGATGGCGGGGTGCGTTACGGCGGGAAGGGCGTGCTCGAAGCGGTTGCGGCTGTGAACGGCGAGCTTCTTGATGCGCTCTCAGGGCTTGAAGCGGAAGACCAGTCAGATATCGATGAGACATTGATCGAGCTGGACGGCTCGGCCAACAAATCCCGCCTCGGCGCGAACGCCATTCTCGGCGTATCGCTGGCGGTTGCGAAAGCCGCCGCCGAGGCGTGCGATCTGCCTCTCTATCGCTATATCGGCGGCGTTACCGCCCGCACTTTGCCCGCTCCGATGATGAACATCGTGAATGGCGGGGCGCATGCGGACAATCCAATCGAGATCCAGGAATTCATGGTTATGCCGCTCGGCGCGGAGACATTCGCCGAGGCGTTGCGTTGGGGCGCTGAAATTTTCCATGCCCTGCGCAAGGGGCTCAAGGGCGCTGGGCATAATACCAATGTTGGCGACGAAGGCGGTTTTGCGCCAAACCTTAAATCCGCTGACGAAGCGCTCGGCTTCATCATGCGCGCTATAGAGGCGACGGGCCGCAAGCCTGGCGAGGATGTGTTTATTGGGCTTGATGCGGCGTCGACGGAGTTTTATCGGGGCGGGATGTATTTCCCGGAAGGCGAGGGCCGCAAACTCGATGCAGCCGGCCTTGCTGACTACTATGCCGATCTGATTGCGCGCTATCCAATCGTTTCGATCGAAGACGGTTTCGCCGAAGATGACTGGGACGGCTGGGCCGCCATGACGGCGCGCCTTGGCGGCAAATGTCAGCTTGTCGGGGATGACCTCTTTGTCACCAACTCAACGCGTCTTTCCGAGGGCGTTGCCCGCAACTGCGCCAACGCTATCCTCGTCAAGGTCAATCAGATCGGCACGCTGACCGAAACGCTGGCGGCGGTGGAGATGGCGCATCGGGCCGGCTACGCAGCTGTCATGTCTCACCGCTCAGGCGAGACCGAGGACGCAACGATTGCTGATCTTGCGGTTGCGACGAATTGCGGACAGATCAAGACGGGCTCGCTCGCTCGATCAGACCGGACCGCCAAGTACAATCAGCTGCTTCGCATTGAGGAAGAACTCGGCGGATCGGCCATTTACGCCGGCGCCAGCGCTCTGCGCGGTCTTGACGGACGATCCTCAGTTCGCTGAGCAACGCCGGCGCACACTGTCCTCGCGTCGCCGCACAACAACGTTTACGCTTTATTTACCCAAAATGGACTCAGGTGAGTCGGCAGGCGTGAGCCGCTTTCCGACGCCGGCGCCGCGTGCGCCGGACATTCAAGGACCAGAGTTTTCCCAAGGGGGGGCGCGTTGTGCGCAGACCGCTGCCATTTCTCTTGAATACGGCGTTGCCAGCGCTCTGCATGAGCGCAACATTCTATCTTCTCTACGGCGCTGTTTTCGGTGCGACGGGCTTCCGGGCGCTCATCGAGGCGCGCCGGGAAATTGCTATCGAGGCTGAGGAAGTAAAAGCGCTCCAAGATCGCCGGGAGAAACTGGCGCACGCCGCCCGCCTTCTACAGCCGCGAGCCCTCGACCCCGATATGGTGGACGAGAAAATACGTTCGGTGCTCGGGTACGCAGCAGAAGGCGAGCTTGTCATTCCGCGGGACGAACTAGACCGTCTGATAGAGCAGAGCAGGCGGGAAAAAGGCCTGTAGGCTCATTTGCCAACATGAGAATTGTGAAGGTCGCAGAATTCCGTTTTTCGTTGGAAGTGGGTAGTCTCGAACCAACGCAAGGAAAAAACGATGGCCCAAGACGACGGAAAACCGCCGGCGAAAAACCACACGACAGACGCGAAGTCGAATCTGACGGCTACAGGCGACGAACTGCTGACCTATTACAGGGACATGCTGCTCATCCGGCGCTTTGAGGAGAAAGCGGGCCAGCTATACGGCATGGGGCACATTGGCGGCTTCTGCCACCTTTATATTGGCCAGGAAGCCGTCGTGGTGGGCGTTGAGGCGGTGAAGCAAAAGGGCGATCAGACGATCAGCGGCTATCGCGATCATGGACATATGCTTGCCTGCGGCATGGACCCTAAAGGCGTCATGGCCGAACTGACCGGGCGCGAAGGAGGATACTCTCGCGGCAAGGGCGGTTCGATGCACATGTTTTCAAAAGAAAAAGAATTTTACGGTGGACATGGCATTGTCGGCGCGCAAGTCGCGCTTGGCGCCGGGCTGGCTTTCGCAAATCGCTATCGCCAGAATGACTCCGTCAGCCTGACTTATTTCGGCGATGGCGCTTCCAATCAGGGCCAGGTGTTTGAGTCGATGAATATGGCGCAGCTCTGGCGCCTGCCGGTCGTTTTTATAATTGAAAACAATCAGTATGCGATGGGAACAAGCGTGCAGCGTTCACATTCCGATACGCATTTGTATCGGCGCGGCGCTTCATTCGGGATACCGGGAATGGAAGTCGACGGAATGGACGTCGTCGCGGTTCGCGAGGCTGCGCGCCAAGCGATCGACCATGCGCGTCGCGGCGACGGACCCTATGTGCTGGAGATGAAAACCTACCGCTATCGCGGGCACTCCATGTCGGATCCGGCGAAGTACCGCACCCGGGAGGAGGTCGACGATGTGCGCGAGCATAACGACCCTATCAAGCGTTGCGAAAAACGCCTGTTTGATGGCGGACATGCCGATGAAGCGGCGCTGAAAAAGATCGATCAGGAAATCAAGGCCATCGTAAAAGAGGCGGCGGATTTCGCGTTGGCCAGTCCTGAGCCCGCAGTGTCGGAGCTCTACACGGACATTCTGGCTTAAGGTTGGGGGGCGCCCGAAGCGCGTAGTACAGCGGCCTATCTTGACGGGCTGCCGATCGCCGATAACTCCCGTTGCGAGAAACACGTTTGTTTCACGCGCCTCAGCGTCTCGCACAAAGCCGCGGCATCAACCTCCGAGAGCGATGTAAATCTCGCCCGGTAAATCGTCGCGCCATCCGGTTGGGTGAGCGGCGCAACGCTACGCGACCGGTCTAGCAGTCCTGCCGCGGCGGCGGCGCCTTCGAGCTGCGACTGCGCCATTGCCTTGGTCGAGAATGCGCCTATTTGAACGGCCCAATCGAGCCGGTCTTCGTAATCGCCCTCACCCCATTGCTCTGCGAAAAAGGCGTCTGCGCTCGTGGACTGATACGACTGATTGTTGGCGAGCGAGGCGGGGTTTTGCTCCACCCTGTTGCTGGCGACGGCAATCAACGCTGCGATGTCGTCACCATCAAGTGGTGATCGGATTTCAGTGGGGCTGTTATCGCTCGACGCTGCAAATGTGAGTGAGGCGACCGCAATCTGGTCCTGCATTGATGGGTTGCCGGAGATGGTCAGCGCGTTATCGGCAGCATTGGCCAAGGCGTTTGCCTTCGCAATTGTCGCGACGAGGGTCGGCTTAAGGCGCGGTTCTGGTTTTTCCCGGTGGAGCGCCGAGATAAGCATCGGTCTTGATTTTATCTGCGCAAATGCGGCGTCCAGGATTTCAGCCATATGATTGTCACGCGTGCGGACCGAGCGCCCGCCGAGAACGATACCAACCAACCGGTGACCATCGCGCGACGCCGTCGTTGCGAGATTGAAGCCTGACGCTTGCGTGTAGCCTGTCTTAAGGCCGTCTGCTCCCGGATAGGTCCGCACGATGCCGTTGTGCCCACGGTAGGTGCGGCCGTCCCATTCGAATGACAACGCACCAAAGTAAGGAAAATATTGCGGATGATCGCTCATGATCCGTCGCGACAGAGTTGCCAAATCGCGCGCGGTAGACAGCTGTTTGACGCTGGGTAGTCCTGAGGCATTCTGGAAGGTTGTTCGCGACATTCCCAATTCGCGGGCTTTTTTCGTCATCGCTTCCGCAAACTTTGCCTCAGAGCCGGAAAGGTTCTCCGCGACGACCACCGCCACATCATTCGCGGATTTCACAACAAGCGCGTAAATCGCGGTTTCGACTGGAATGGTTTCTCCAGCCGTCAGTCCCAGCTTTGAGGGCGGCTGGCTCTGCGCGCGCGCAGATATCTTCAGTTCGGTGTCGAGATGGAGATCCCCCGCTTCGATCGCGTCGAAAAGTAGGTAAAGCGTCATCATTTTGGTGAGCGACGCCGGGTAACGTTGAATGTTCGAATTCTTGTCAAGCAGCACATCGCCGGAATCGGCATGCACCACATAGGCAGCGTATTTCGGATTTGCTGCGGCAGGCGCGGCCATTCCAATTGCGCCAAAGAGCGCAATGGCGGCGAATACAACGCAACGGACTAAACCTGACATTCCCCGAGCCTCTCCGATAAGGCGTTGCCGTTCAATCAATATTTTCATCTCGCCGCATGTGCGGCTCAATTCCTCTGCGATTGCCCTAGTTCCACAAGCAAGCGCCGTCTGAAAAGGGGAGGGAGCAATCCCCATGCCGCGCAGCAACTTGCCCGCGCCAAACGCTAGCGCACGACGATTATTTGATCGGTTTAAACCCGCGAATTGTGTAGCGCCGCGCTGTCCGAACCTCACGATATGATCTTGCGGCGACAACGTTAACGCGCCGTTAACATCTAGCCAGTCGCCTCAAAGGCGATAAATACTATCGAGATATGCTTGACGGTCGGCGCAGCGCCCCTTATGTTGCATTGCACAATAACGGTTCGATGGACGACGTCGGCAAAGCCAAGACTTCTCGCGCATTTATGGGGCACACGATCGCGCGAGCGGCTGAAACGCTAAGTTTAGCTGCCTCAGACAGCAAACAAGTATGGTTGATTAGGTCCCGAGATCCGACTCGACGAAACTAGCAAGCTCCCGTGTGGAAACAAAATTGGAGAATAAAGACATGGCTAACGCCCGTAAAACTGTAGATGCGACAGTAGACGCGTCAGAATCGTTCGAAACGATTGCGATGATCAAGCCGGAAGCGATGAAAGAAGGCTATGAAAAGCTCGCCAAGAGCATGTCGACCTTCGCCGACTTTCAGAAACATTCGATCGAGGCCATGATGGCTTCGGCAACTGCGCTGGCCAAAGGCTTTGAGCGCGCAGCGTCGGAGCAAACGGCATTCGCCAAGGAAGCTTTTGAAGAGAGCGTCGCCGCCGCCAAAGCCGCGACGACGTCGAAAAGCGTCCAGGAAGCGATGGAAATCCAGAGCGATTTCGCCCGCACGGCCTTTGAGAAACAACTCGGCCACGCCACCAAACTTGCCGATCATTGGAATGCGGTCGCCAAGGAAGCCGCAGACCCGATCACGAAGCGCTATAGCGATCTCGTCGAGATGGTCCAGTCCTACCGTCCGTGATTTGGCGCGGCGCTTAGCGCCTAGGTTCTGAATTCTGTTGCGTAGAGAAGGCCTGGCCGGTTTCGGCCAGGCCTTTTTCCATCCCGGGGTCTGCGCGTCGCCTTGGGTAAGTTTGCCAGCCGGATCGCGCGGCTTTTACGCCCTCTGGCATCTTTCCCACTTTTCAACTGGCAACGGATACATATTTAATCGATGGAAGGGATCGCTCTCCCTCAGAGCGACAGGATCAGTGCGTCGATGGCAAACGAAGAAGACAATCAACAGGGGCCGGGCGTCGGCATTGGCGTTGTCTCCAAGACAGCGCCAAAAACGAAGCGCCCGTCGCTCTACAAGGTGCTCCTGTTGAATGACGATTATACGCCGCAGGAATTCGTCGTTTGGCTGCTTCAGTCGATTTTCAACAAATCAGCTGAAGACGCGGTCATGATTATGCTGCACGTTCACCAGAATGGCGTGGGCGTGTGCGGCGTTTACACCTACGAGGTTGCGGAAACGAAAGTGGCGCACGTTATGGAAATTTCGCGCCGCAATCAGCACCCCTTGCAGTGCACGATGGAAAGGGAATAGCCGTGGCGTCTTTTAGCCGAAACCTTGACGAATCGCTGCACCGAGCAATTGGCCTTGCGACGGAGCGGCAACACGAACTGGCGACGCTTGAACACTTGTTGCTGGCGCTGACTGCCGATCAGGACGCCGCGGCGGTCATGCGCGCTTGCAATGTCGATCTCGAAGAATTGAAGCGCATCCTCTACGAGTTCATCGAAAACGACCTTGCAAATCTCAAGCTTGATACGGGCGAACAGGCAAAACCCACGGCAAGCTTTCAGCGGGTGATCCAACGCGCTGTTATCCATGTGCAGTCGTCCGGACGCGAGGAAGTGACCGGCGCGAATGTGCTTGTGGCGCTTTTTGCGGAACGCGAGTCCCATGCTGCGCACTTCTTACAACAGCAGGACATGACGCGGTTCGACGCCGTCAACTATATTTCTCATGGGCTCGCCAAACGTCCGGGCGAGTCGCAACCGCGCGCCGCGCGCGGCGCAGCCGAAGAGGGGGAGGCTGCGGGCAAAAACAACGACAGCGCGCTTGCCGCTTATTGCATTGATCTCAATGAGAAGGCCCGCCGCGGCAAGATCGATCCGTTGATCGGCCGGAGCTCGGAGGTCGAACGTTCGATCCAGGTGCTCTGCCGCCGTCGCAAGAACAATCCTTTGCTCGTGGGCGACCCGGGCGTTGGCAAGACCGCGATTGCGGAAGGGTTGGCGCGCAAAATCGTCGATGAAGAAGTGCCGGAGGTACTGGCCAATTTGACGATATTCGCACTCGACATGGGCGCCTTGCTGGCTGGCACGCGCTATCGCGGCGATTTCGAAGAGCGCATCAAGTCAGTGCTGAAAGAACTCGAAGACCACGAAGATGCGATCCTCTTCATCGATGAAATCCACACGGTCATTGGGGCCGGCGCGACGTCGGGCGGCGCCATGGACGCCTCGAACTTGTTGAAGCCCGCGCTGCAATCGGGGGCCCTTCGGTGCATGGGCTCGACCACCAACAAGGAATACCGTCAGCATTTTGAAAAAGACCGGGCGCTGGCGCGGCGATTCCAGAAAATCGACGTCAGTGAACCGACTGTCGAAGATACCGTTAAGATTCTGACCGGTCTCAAACCCTACTTCGAAGAACATCACAATGTTCAGTATACGGCGGAAGCGATCAAGGCTGCGGCCGAGCTATCGGCCAAGCACATGACCGATCGAAAGCTGCCCGACAAGGCTATCGACGTCATCGATGAGGCCGGCGCGCGGCAGATGCTATTTGCGCCGAAGGACCGCAAGAAAATTCTGGATGCTGAAGAGATCGAAGAAATCGTTGCAAAAATGGCGCGTATCCCGCCGAAGTCGGTTTCCAAATCGGATACCGAACGGCTTCGCCATCTCGCGGACGATCTGCGGCGCGTCGTTTTCGGTCAGGATCTGGCGATCGAACAACTCGCCGCCGCGATCAAGCTATCGCGCGCCGGGTTGCGCGAACCGAACAAGCCGATTGGCAGTTATCTCTTTGCCGGGCCAACGGGCGTTGGCAAAACCGAGGTCGCCAAGCAACTCGCCTTCGCGCTGGGCGTGGAACTGATCCGCTTCGACATGTCGGAATATATGGAGCGTCATACGGTCTCGCGCCTGATTGGCGCGCCTCCGGGCTATGTCGGCTACGATCAGGGTGGGTTGTTGACGGACGCCATCGATCAGCACCCTCACTGCGTGCTGCTGATGGATGAAATCGAAAAGGCCCACCCGGAGATCTACAACATTCTGCTTCAGGTGATGGATAACGGCGTTCTGACTGACACTAACGGCAAGAAGATCGACTTCCGTAACGTCATCCTGATCATGACGACGAACGCCGGCGCGTCCGACGCGGCTAAATTTGCTATCGGCTTTGCCGGCGGCAAGAAGTTCGATGAAACAGACGCAGCCATCAAACGCATGTTCACGCCGGAATTCCGCAACCGTCTCGACGCGACGGTTCAGTTCGCTGGTCTCTCGCCGGCGATCATCGATCGGATTGTCGAGAAATTCGTGCTGCAACTCGAAGCGCAACTCGCAGACCGGGGCGTCACCTTCGATGTCTCACCAGAGGCGACCCGTTGGCTCGCCGAACGCGGATTCGATGACGAGATGGGCGCGCGTCCTCTTTCCCGAATCATCCAGGAGCACGTGAAGAAGCCCATCGCCGACGAAATTCTATTCGGCAAACTCAGGAACGGCGGCGTCGTCAAGGTCACGCTAGATTTGACGGATCCGACAAAGCTCGCCTTCGAGTTTGTGCCAGACAAGGCGACAAGCGACTCCGACGGTGCAGTCCCTGCGCTCGTCGGCGACGTCTAGCAGCGGACGGCATATCCCCGTCGCTTTATCGCCTGAACAGGCAAGAACGCGCAAAGTGGTGATAGCGTAATCCGCCGGATAGCATTTGCGTACTAGTAAGAAATCGGCCGCTGCCCCGGGGGGAGGGTGCAGCGGCCATTTCTGATTGTCGCATCCCGATCTGGGAGGGAGAGGATGCGATCAACGGCCAGGAAGCGTTTAACGCCGCCTGCTGATCGTTTGACCAGCAATGACACGCCGCTTCCGACGCAACAAAATTATGCGTTCCCTCTTCGCCGCGCAAAACACATTGGCGCGACCAGCGGATTTCTCAGGGAATCGCTGCGGCGATTCTGGACGCAAAAGCATTCAGTTTATCGAGGTCCGACGGGCCGCCGGATGCATGCGCCGTCAACGGGCGGTCTGCGTAAACCGGAATGATGTGAACGTGCAGGTGAAATACTGTTTGCCCCGCAGAGGCGCCGTTGAACTGTGCGATGCGAACGCCATCCGGCTTAAGCGCGCGATGGAGGGCGCGTGCGATTTTCTGCGCGGTAGAGACGATCGCGTGAAGATCTGCTTCGTCTACATCCAAAAGGTTTCGCGCAACCGACTTCTTGTGAACAACAAGGCAATGCCCATCGCTTTGGGGAAAGGCGTCCATAAAGGCGAGGGTCGCATCGTCTTCGAAGATCCGCGCGCACGGCGCTTCGCCACGGATGATCCGCGCGAAAATGTTCGTTGGCTCGTATGTTCCATCGATGCTCATTGCGTGGCTCCGGAAGGTGTTGCCGATTTATTGGATTAATGATGGGTCGCGGTCGGCGCGGCGGCAACCCCTGCAAGGTCAACTTGCGGAGCTGTCCTGCACGCGACGGAACGGCGTATAATCCTTTAGCGCCTCAATCTCAGCCTCACCGTGGGCGCGCTCTTGTTCCAGATATCTGGCAATCGCCGCACGAAAAGCCGGATCGGCCATCCAGTGACTGGAAAGGGTTGCGATAGGTTCGTATCCGCGCGCCAGTTTGTGGTCGCCCTGAGCGCCAGCCTCAACACGCGACAGCTTATGCTGGATCGCGAATTCAATTGCTTGATGATAACAAACTTCGAAATGCAGAAAAGGCCATTCCTCGGTCCGTCCCCAATAGCGTCCATAAAGGGTGTCGCCGCCGATGAAATTTAATGCGCCGGCTACAGGCCGCCCGCTGCGTTCAGCGATTATCATCAGGATTTGGTCAGGCATCGTATCAGCAATCGTCCTGAAAAAATCGCGCGTCAGGTAGGGCCGCCCCCACTTGCGTTCTCCCGTATCCTGATAAAATCGCCAAAAGGCGTCCCAGTGCCGCTCCTCAATGTCGGCGCCGCGGAGAGATCGGAATGTCACGCCATTTGGCGCCGCTTCCCGGCGCTCTCGTTTGATCGCTTTACGTTTGCGAGAGGAGAGCGAAGAGAGAAACGTTTCGTAGTCGTCGTATCCCTTGTTGAGCCAGTGATATTGAATGCCTTGACGTTGCATGAACCCAGCCGCCGCCAGCGTCGAGGCGTCGTCGGCTGTCGTAAAGTTTACATGCGCGGACGCAAGGCCGAGACGACCAGCCACTTGCGCGATGCTGGAAGCAAGTGCGAGCCTGCGTTCTGGCGTTGCCGCAAGCAAGCGTGCGCCGGAAGCCGGCGTGAACGGCACGGCAGTCAGCAATTTAGGGTAATACCGGCCCCCGGCGCGATGATAGGCGTCCGCCCAATGATGGTCGAAGATGTATTCGCCCTGGCTGTGGTCTTTCAAATAGGTCGGCGTTGCGCCAACGATCTCTCCACCCTCTTCGAGAACGATATGCGCGGCGCGCCAGCCTGTTCCATCTCCCACTGACCCGGAGCTTTCTAGCGCTCTCAGGAACGCGTGCGACACAAATGGGTTGCGGGTCGGCGCCTCGGGATTAGCAAGGCCGTCCCATAAGCCTGCATCGATCTCAGAGATCGTTGTGACCATCCGCGCGGTGCGCAGCATCAGTCGATCTCGACCACAGCGTCCACTTCTACAGCAGCGCCGGAGGGAAGGCTGGCGGCGCCGACAGCGGCGCGCGAATGACGTCCCGCCTCGCCAAAAACTTCGACCATTAAATCCGAAGCCCCATTGACCACCTTCGGTTGGTCAACGAAATCGGGCGCGCAATTGACAAAACCGGTCAGCCTGACAACGCGCCGCACTTTCGTTAGATCGCCGTCACATGCGGCGTTCATCTGAGCAATCAGATTGATCGCGCATGCGCGAGCGGCGGCGACGCCGTCTTCCAGTTCCATATTCCCGCCTAGCTTGCCGCGAATGACGCCTTTCGGCGTCGCCGAAATCTGCCCGGAAATGAACAGAAGCGATCCCGTACGCACGAACGGCGTATAGTTCGCGACGGGCGCCATCGGCGTTGGCAGGTCAACGCCGAGCGACCGGAGACGATCATGGGGCGAGGTCATCAGGATCTCCTTTTTCGCGACCATGACTTCAGGGAGGCTGCGTCGTCAATTGCGGCATCCTTTCAGGGTGATGCCAGGCGCGATGGCGTCGTCGCCGAACTTTTCCCTGATACGATCAATGGCAAGCTCATGCCGCGCGATCCTGTCGGCGCCGGTGTCGAAGAGCGTCCGCTGGGCGGTTGCATGCATCGGCTCGAGATTCGACAACCCGACGCCAATCAGCCGGAATGAAGGGCCTTTTTCTCGCGCCAGCAGGGGGCGCACCGCCGCAAAAATCCGCCGCGCGAGATTACTCGCCTCGCCCAACGTCGTGCGCCGCGTAAGCGTATGGAAGTCCGAGCGCGTCAGCTTGAGGGTCGCAACGCGGCCGACGACGCCCTTCGCCTTCATCCGCTTGGCGACCTGTTCGCAGACTTTCCATAGTCGGGCTTCGAGAAGTGCAGCGTCTGCGATGTCCGTCTCAAAAGTAGTTTCCGAGGCGATGCTCTTTGCCGTTCGTTCGGGAACAACGGGGCGTTTGTCGATACCCATCGACAAATCGCGCAGTCTCGCCGCCTGATCGCCGCAAATGCGGTAAAGCTCCGCTATATCTGCGCGTTGCAGATCGCCGACGGTGCGCAAGCCGGAGGCGTTCAGGCGCGCTTGCGTTGCCGGTCCGACTCCAAAAATTGAAGAAACCGATCGCCCACTGAGAAAGTCCTTTGCCTCGGTCTGTCCTACGACTGAAAAGCCGGCGGGCTTGTCTAGATCGGAGGCGATTTTGGCAAGGAATTTATTATAGCTAAGCCCAACCGATACGGTGACGCCGATTTCCTGCGCGATCGCCAATTGCAGTCGAACGAGCGCCTGCGCAGGAGCCAAACCGTGCAGACGCGCGGTTCCCGAAAGATCGAGAAACGCTTCATCGATAGAGACAGGCTCTACCAACGGCGTGAGGTTTAACATCCTTGTACGAATCGCCTGCGAGACGGCTGTATACTTTTCGAAATCGGGTCGGATAACGATCGCATCAGGGCAGGCGGCGAGCGCCTTGAACATCGGCATGGCTGAGTGGACGCCGTAGGTTCGCGCAATGTAACAGCACGTGGTGACAACGCCGCGCTTGCCCCCTCCGACAATGACTGGCTTGTCGGCAAGCTCTGGCCGGTCCCGTTTTTCTACAGTTGCGTAGAAGGCGTCGCAGTCGATATGCGCCACGCTCAGGACAGAAATTTCGTCGTGAACCAGGAGGCCGCGAGCGTCGCAAGAACTGCAGCGAACCGCCGGGCAGGGCGTAAATTCGCCACATCCGCGGCATAATGCCAATTCCTGGTCAGTTTTGGCCATTGGCCGCGCCTACCATCCGTACCGGCAGGATAAACAATCGATTAACACCTTTCGGGCGATACATACCTTCTCGGTTACCTTTTGCAGAAGCGGCCGGAGAGGCATTTCATGGTGGCCCTTCGTCAGTTGGAAGCGTCGGCGTTGCACAAAACCGTTCTCATCGTCGAGGATAACGAGCTGAACATGAAGCTTTTTCATGATCTTCTCGAATCTCAGGGCTACAATGTCGTCGAGGCCCGAACAGGCCCCGAGGCGTTGGTTGCTGCGCGTCAATCCGCACCCGACCTTATCCTGATGGATATCCAATTGCCGGAAATCTCTGGCCTTCAGGTAACCGAAGAGATCGTTAAGGATGAAGCGCTTGCTCACATTCCAATCATCGCCGTGACCGCTTTCGCGATGAAAGGCGACGAGGAGCGAATCAGGGCTGGCGGTTGCCGCGATTATATCTCAAAGCCCATATCCGTGGTCGACTTTCTTGAGAAAGTGAAAAGGTATTTGGCCTAGAGTCAATTCGCCTAAATATCGATTTTTCGCCCCGGAGGAACCATGTCGGCGCGCGTCCTGGTCGTCGATGACCTCGAGCCAAATGTGAAGCTACTGGAAGCCAAACTTCGCGCCGAATATTTCGACGTGATAGCGGCTTTTTCAGGTAAGCAGGCCGTCGAGCTGTCAAAGTCCCTCCAACCTGACATCATACTTCTTGATGTCATGATGCCGGGCATGGACGGCTTCGAAGCATGCCGTATTATAAAGGCTGACCCTGTGACGTCGCACATCCCAATCGTGATGGTGACGGCGCTTGATCAGCAGGCGGACCGAGTGGCGGGGCTGAACGCCGGAGCAGACGACTTTCTAACAAAGCCTGTCGAGGACGTTGCGCTTTTCGCTCGCGTGCGCAGCTTGACGCGTCTCAAGATGATGACGGACGAATTGCGCATGCGATATGCGACCGGCCGTTCCATGGGCGTGGTCGACCAGTCGGCTATAGTCATGGGGCTGCACGACGTCTCCCAATCCAGAATTTTCATCATCGACGATCAGGCCGAGCAGGTCGAGCGCCTTACGGCTCTTCTCAGTACGGAATATTCAGTGGCCGTCGAAAGCGAACCGGAAGTCGCCATGGCGCGCGCCAAGACCGGCGACTTCGATCTTATGATCGTCAACATGTCGATTGAGACAGCGGACCCGTTACGCCTTTGCTCGACGATTCGCTCGTTTGAAGAAACGCGCCTGACCCCGATCCTTGGCGTTGTCCGCCAGGGCGATACGCGCAAGCTTGTCCGTGCGCTCGATATCGGGATGAACGACTATCTCAACCGCCCCGTTGATAAAAACGAACTCGCCGCACGCGTCGTCACGCAGTTGCGTCGCAAACGTTACGTGGATGCGCTCAGATCTTCCTTCGAGGCAAGTCTCGAGATGGCGGTGACGGACTCCCTGACCGGGCTGTACAATCGCCGGTATCTGGCGAGCCATCTGGCCGCGATGTTTGACCGCGCGTTCTGGACCGGGCGCCCGCTGTCGATCATGATTCTAGACCTCGATCATTTCAAGGCGGTCAACGACACCCACGGGCATGACGCGGGCGATAAAGTCATTCAGGCCTTCGCAGAGCGGATACGAAACTCCGTACGCGGGATTGATCTTGCGTGCCGTTATGGCGGGGAAGAATTTTTGATTGCGATGCCTGATACGGATCGGCATTTTGCCGGCGTCGTTGCGGAGCGTCTGCGGCAGGAGGTTGCGGCAACGCCCGTTATCATAAACAGCGGACGCGACCAATTGCTGGTCACTGTATCGATCGGGATTGCCTCGACCGAGGACGGAGCGAAAGACGACACGGCCCAGAAGCTGATCAAACGCGCAGATGATGCGCTTTATTCAGCAAAAAGCGGCGGGCGAAACCGCGTCATGCATAAGGCTGACGCCGAAGCCGCATAAGCGCTTAGCGTCCGCTTTGCGGGATCGACTACTTAATCTTGCCCTCTTTGAACTCGACATGCTTGCGCACGACGGGATCGTATTTTTTAAAAACGAGTTTCTCCGTAGTCGTTCGGGTATTTTTCTTCGTCACGTAGAAAAAGCCCGTATCCGCTGTGGAGTTCAATCGGATCTTGATTGTTGTAGGTTTCGCCATGGCGCGCCTCGTTTGCACCCGCGCATTAGGCGGGACCTGATTGGAGGCGGGAAACTATCCATTGGCCCCAAACTGTCAAGCCCGGGCGCGCGTCAGGGCCGGCTTTCGGCGTGCGCGGGGGTCGGATCGCCGAACCCATGCATCCGGTTAGCCCATTGCAGCCCGATAACAGCGCCTTTCGACGCAGGTAGCAGGAGCGCAGTCGACAAAGCGACGATTGGCGCGGCGACGGCGAACTGAAGAACGGGCGAGGAGTCGAAAATTGATTTGGCGGCCACAAAGAACGGCGCCGCGACGTGACCGACGATCATGATCGTAACCCATGGCGGCGCGTCGTCTGCCTGATGGCCCGAGAAATCGAGACCGCACACCGCGCAGTTGTTGCGGACCTTGGAAAACCCTTCAAACAACAACCCCTTGCCGCAGTCGGGACAACGCCGCTTTGCGCCTTTCCCTATCGCGGGGAATACGGCCCTAATCCGTCTCGGGCGACCGCCGAATACATGCGGTTTGGCGCGATCGGCCTCAGTGGTTACCTTGTTTGTCGGGAATGCCATTGCCCGCTCTATATGTAGGCAATCTTGTCGATCTCGTACGCGCGCGCGCCGCTAGGCGCAGCAACCTCAACGGAGTCGCCAACCTCTTTGCCAATCAAAGCGCGGGCAATTGGAGAGGAAATCGAGATTTTCCCTGCTTTCACGTCCGCCTCGTAGTCGCCGACGATCTGCCAGGTTTTCTTCTGGTCGGTCTCCTCGTCGATCAACGTCACGGTTGCGCCAAACTTGATTTGGCTGCCGGAGAGCTTTGAAACATCGATGATTTCAGCGCGGCTGAAGCGATCCTCAAGCTCCAATATCTGGCCTTCTATCCAGGCCTGACGTTCCTTGGCTGCATGATACTCGGCGTTTTCTGACAGGTCGCCATGGGCGCGAGCCTCAGAAATCGCCTGAATAACGGCGGGGCGCTCTTCATATTTCAAGCGCCGCAAATCAGTCTCAAGGCGCTGGTAGCCTGACGCCGTCATCGGAACCTTTTCCATGTTCCGTTCCTTTCGTCTCGATAAAAAAGTCGCGGCCGCCTCGGACGGGGCGGCCAGCGTTATTTCTGCATGACCTGAAAATAGGCTTGCAGAGGCCGGGGTTCAAGCGTTCCCGCCCGCATTGCCTCAATGGCTCTTACCGCCGCCCGCGCGCCGGCTGCTGTCGTGATGCAGGGAATTTTCTGCGCCAGAGACGTCATTCTGATGGATCGGGAATCCTTAACGGACTGCGCGCCCTCCGTCGTATTAAAGACCATATGAACCTCGCCGTTTTTCAGGGCGTCTACGATGTGAGGGCGTCCTTCCAAAACCTTGTTAACCTGTTCAACGGCCAGGCCTTGCGATTTGAAAAAGGCGGCCGTGCCCGTGGTGGCGATAATGCGAAATCCCATCTCTAGCAGTCGCCGGGCGGCATGTGTCATGCCGGGCTTGTCACTATCCTTCAATGAAATGAAGACACAACCGAGGAGTGGAATTTTGGAACCGGCCGCAACGAGGCTCTTTGCCCGCGCCCGGTCGAAATCGACGTCGATCCCCATTACTTCGCCGGTCGAGCGCATTTCGGGTCCGAGCACCGTGTCGACGCCGGGAAAGCGCGAGAAGGGAAACACGACTTCCTTGACCGCCGTATGCGGAAGGTCTCGGGCGACGATGCCTAGATCGCTCAATGTCGAACCAGCCATGACCTTGGCCGCAATGCGGGCGATAGGTTGCCCGATTGATTTCGCAACAAATGGCGACGTACGAGACGCCCGCGGATTGACCTCCAGAACAAAGATTTCTCCATCCTTGATGGCATATTGAATATTGACGAGCCCGACGACGCCGAGCGCGAGGGCGAGACGCCGTGTTTCTTTTTCAAGCTCCTCAATGAGCGCTGACGAAAGAGTGTAGGGCGGCAGCGAACAGGCGCTATCGCCAGAATGGATGCCAGCTTCCTCAATGTGCTCCATAACGCCGGCGACGAAAACATCCGCGCCATCGCAGATGGCGTCGACGTCTACTTCGACCGCGTTCTGAAGGTATTCGTCCAGCAACAACGGCTCATCTTCGGATATCTCTATCTGAGCGGTTGCGAGATAACTGCGCATGCCGGCCTCATCGCGAATGATTTCCATCGCCCGTCCGCCGAGGACGTAAGAAGGTCGAGTGACAAGCGGATATCCGACGCTCTCTGCGATGCTCACCGCTGCTTCACGTGACGGCGCCGTGGCGTTCGTAGGCTGGCGCAAGCCAAGACGTGCGACCAATTTCTGGAAACGCTCACGATCTTCCGCGAGATCAATCGCATCAAACGAAGTGCCCAGAATTGGGACTCCTTCCGCGTGCAGCGTAGCGGCCAGCTTCAACGGGGTTTGCCCCCCATATTGAACGATGACGCCCAATAGTTCGCCGGCTTCCTGCTCTTTGCCGATGATGCTCAAGACGTCCTCGGCTGTCAGGGGCTCGAAATACAAGCGGTCGGACGTGTCGTAATCGGTGGATACCGTTTCCGGATTGCAGTTGATCATGATCGATTCAATGCCGAGGTCCGCCAGCGCAAATGCGGCGTGGCAGCAGCAATAATCAAATTCAATGCCTTGGCCGATTCGATTTGGTCCACTGCCCAGGATAATAACTTTACGCGCATTTGAAGGCTGCGACTCACATTCAGGCGATCCATTGAACGGCGGCTCATAGGCAGAATACATATACGGCGTTTTCGCTCGGAATTCGGCCGCACACGTATCAATCCGTTTGTATATCGGAACAACGCCCTTTGCCTTGCGGAATTCTCGGACATCGCGCTCTGTTCCCTCGCACAATTGCGCAAGGCGGGCATCAGAAAAACCGAGAGCTTTCAATGCGCGCAATCGCGCCGGATCGTCGGGCAGGCCGTCCTGAGCGACGCTATTTTCGGCCGCGACGATGGCGTCAATCTGTTCAAGGAACCACGGGTCGAATTGGGTGATAAGACGCACCTGCTCAATCGGCACGCCATGGCGCAGGGCTTGCGCGGCGACGCGTAACCGCTCCGGGGTAGGGGCGGCGAGAGCGGCGCGGAAGGCATTCAGGTCATCGCCCTGACCAAGGCCCGGCACCTCGATGGGGTCGAGACCGGCAAGGCCCGTTTCCAGCGACCGGAAGGCCTTTTGCAGCGACTCGGGAAATGACCGCCCGATCGCCATCGCTTCGCCTACGGACTTCATCGCGGTCGTCAGCGTCCGGTCAGCGCCCGGAAATTTTTCAAAGGCAAAACGAGGAATTTTCGTGACGACGTAATCAATCGTCGGCTCGAATGCTGCAGGGGTCGCACCGGTTATGTCGTTTTCGAGTTCGTCGAGCGTGTATCCAATCGCCAGCTTGGCGGCGATCCGGGCTATCGGGAAACCGGTCGCCTTGGAAGCAAGCGCAGACGATCGCGATACGCGGGGATTCATCTCAATGACAACAAGGCGTCCGTCATCTGGATTCACTGCAAACTGAACGTTAGATCCGCCCGTCTCAACGCCGATCTCGCGCATAACCGCAATCGATGCGTTACGCATGATCTGGAATTCTTTGTCAGTAAGCGTCAGCGCCGGCGCAACGGTAATTGAGTCGCCCGTATGCACGCCCATCGGGTCGAGGTTTTCAATCGAGCAAATGATGACGCAGTTGTCAGCTTTGTCCCGAACCACCTCCATCTCGAATTCTTTCCAGCCGAGCAGGCTCTCGTCGATTAGCACTTGTCCCACTGGCGAGGCATCGATCCCGGAGCGGACGATCTGCTCGAACTCCTCTCGGTTGTAGGCGACGCCGCCGCCCGTGCCGCCGAGCGTGTAGGCCGGCCGGATGATTGCTGGCAGGCCCACGATGTCGATTGATTTGAGCGCTTCGGCGAGCCCTGCTGCGCGATCATAGCCGATGATAAGCCCCGCGTGGTCGCGCAAAGGGGGAGAGGAAACGATAACCGCGCGCGGATTTTCGAGGCCAATCCTCGACATGGCGTCGCGGAATTTGCCGCGGTCTTCAGCCTTTTCGATGACATCGGCGCGCGCGCCGATCATCTCGACGCCGTACCGGGCAAGCGCGCCGGAGCGCTCCAGATCAAGGGCGCAGTTGAGCGCGGTTTGACCTCCCATAGTTGGCAAGAGTGCGTCGGGGCGTTCGATCGCGATGATGCGCTCAACGAAGTCCGGCGTGATTGGCTCGATATAGGTCGCGTCCGCCAGTTCCGGATCGGTCATGATCGTCGCCGGATTCGAATTGACGAGAATGACCCGGTAGCCCTCTTCCTTCAGGGCCTTGACCGCTTGCACGCCGGAGTAATCAAATTCACACGCTTGTCCGATGACGATCGGTCCAGCGCCGATAATGAGGATCGATCGAATATCGGTGCGCTTCGGCATGAGCGATCTCGCAGGTTCATGCGCCCGGCGCGCCTTCTGGCGCGGAGCGGAGGGGTCATGGAATGTCGGCTAAAGCGGCGTCTTAGGTTATTTGACGCCGGGTGGAAAGTAGGCGTTACCGCCAGCGCGGCGCCGTCTGCTGCGCAATGGCGTCAGGCGAAGCTTTAGGCGCCCCCGCATAGCCCGTAACCGCGTCGCCGACGAAGGGATTGGTCTGACGTTCCTTGCCAAAAGTCGATGTCGGCCCATGGCCGGGCACGAAGCGCATATCGTCGCCTAGCGGCCAGAGCTTTTCCGTGATTGAGCGGACAAGGGTGGCATGGTCGCCGCGCGGGAAGTCGGTACGTCCAATCGATCCGGCGAAGATGACGTCGCCCACGAAGGCGATCTTCATATCGCGATGAAAGATCACAACATGCCCCGGGGTGTGCCCCGGAGTATATGTGACTTCAAATTCAATCCCATCCAGTTCGAGGCGATCGCCGTCTTCAAGCCAGCGATCGGGCGTGCAGTTCTCGCCGTCTTCAATGCCGAAACGGGCCCACGACTCCCGGATCTGGCTGAGCCAGAATACCTCTTCCTTTTGAGGGCCCTCGATCGGTGCGCCTGTCCGGCGCTTTATTTCCTCGGCCGCGCCCGCATGGTCGAGGTGGCCGTGCGTCAGCCAAATCCGCGTGATTCGCGCGTCAAATTCGCGCGCGGCGGCCATGATCTTGTCCGGCTCGCCGCCCGGATCAATTACGGCGGCGGCGCCCGAGGCTGCGCGCACGATAGAACAGTTCTGTTGGAACGGCGTGACCGGAACGACGCGGACGGTAAAGGGTGGGTGAGATTGCAGAGACATGCCACCGTTCTACTGAAGAAAGCTGACAACGCAAACCGGCTGGGCAAGCGCGCCGCGATGGCGACGGTATTCGCTTTGTGATTGGCGCGGAGCGGATATCGCGTTCATTCGTTGCTGCGTCGTTGAAACGGGAGATTGAGGTTATGGTCGGGCTTCGTTTTCAATTACGCGTTGGCGCAAAGCTTGTCCTGACGGGGGCGATCGCGCTGATCGCTTTGGCGCCCCTCTCATCGATAGCCCAAACCTCCGAAGGGAAAATTCCCGGCGGCCAAAGCACAGAGGGCAATCAGGCAGAACTGGAAGCAATCGCGGGGCCTCTAACGGCCGCTTTCAGCTTGCCTGTAGAGTCCCTCGCCGATCCCAAAATCGCCTCCTCGTTCAGCGCCATTTCGGTTGACCCGGCGAGCGGCATTGCAATGGGCGGCTACGATCCCGTTGGTTATTTCGTGCAGCAGGCTGCCACGCCCGGAAGACCGGAGTACCAGTCGGAATATCGAGGGGCGAAGTTCTATTTCGCCTCGGCGGAGAACCGTGATGCGTTTTCAGCTAGTCCGGAACGATTTGCGCCAGCCTATGGCGGGTATTGCACGCATACGCTTGCCAGCGGCGCGTTAACCCAAGCCGATCCGTTGAACTGGACGGTGCATGGCGACCGGCTTTTCCTGACCAAGACGCCCAAAGCGACCAAGGAATTCAGGGAAAAGCTTGCATATTCAGTCGAGGCGGCTGACGCCTACTGGTCACAGGCAGGCCTGGACGATGAGAGATATAATATCCGCGCGCACCGGACGAGATAAACTTCGCCGCGTCCGGAGCATTAATTCGGCGAGAGATCAGTCGCGCGCTCGCTCGACATATTCCCGGTCAGCGATCCGCACGACAATCCGTTCGCCCACGGAGAGATAAGGCGGGACCATGACGCGGGCGCCGTTCTCGAGTGTGGCCGGCTTGTAGGACGATGACGCGGTCTGGCCTTTCACTGTCGGCTCGGTGTCGGCGATCGCCATCGTTACGTATTCCGGGAGAGTCACGCCCAACGGGCGGCCTTCATGGCTCTCGATCTCGACCGTCATGTTCGGTTCGAGAAAATCAATCTGATCGCCGAGCAGCGCTTTCTGAATGCTGGTTTGTTCATAGCTTTCAGAATCCATGAACACGAGGAGATCGCCTTCGTCGTAGAGGTACTGATAGTTCTTTTGCTCGAGGCGTACGCGCTCAACCGTTTCAGCAGCCGAGAAGCGGTCGTTGTATTTGGTGCCGTTGATGACGTCCTGCATCTCCACCTGGTTGAACGAGCGCAAATTGCCCGGGGTGCGGTGTTCAGTGCGGATAACAAGGCAGAGTTTGTCCTTGTACATAAGGACCATGCCCGGTCTGATGGCGTTTCCAGCGATTTTCATAAAGCGCTCTTGGTTGTCTGATTGCGAGGTCGCCGGGTTGGCGTTGTGGCGGATATAGTCCGAGGCGGGCAGCTTGACGAGTGGTCCGTTGCGGCGGCGCGTCAGGCCGCCTTCAGGCTGTCGACGAAGGACTTGAATAGTCCAAAACTGTCCTGCGGACCGGGCGATGCCTCGGGGTGATGTTGCACCGAGAATGCGGGAGCATTCGTCAACCGAATGCCGCTATTGCTGCCGTCGAACAACGATGTAAACGTGGGCTCTACATGGTCCGGAAGCGTTTCTGCGTCTACCGTGAAGCCATGGTTCATCGATACGATTTCAACTTTGCCAGTGGCGAGGTTCTGCACGGGATGATTTGCCCCGTGGTGGCCTTGCGCCATTTTTCGGGTCTTCGCCCCGGCCGCGAGCGCGAGCATCTGATGCCCGAGGCAGATACCGAAAACGGGCACGCGCTTCGCGAGCAAGCCCTGAATGACCGGTATCGCGTAAGCGCCAGTCGCTTCAGGGTCGCCAGGGCCATTTGAGAGCACCACACCGTCCGGCTTTTTGGCGAGGACGTCGTCCAAATCGGCGGTCGCAGGCACGACCGTCACGCGCGCGCCAGCCGTCGCGAGTAGCCGAAGGATGTTTCGCTTTACGCCATAGTCAATGACAACCACATGCGGTTCGTCGTGGCGCGCGCGCCCATAGCCTTCGCCCCATCGCCAGGCGGTTTCAGTGTGCGAATAGGTCTGCAGCGTTGAGACCTCTCGCGCGAGATCACGCCCTTCGAGGCCGGACCATTTTTCAGCTCGAGCGCGCAGTTCCCTGAAATCAAATTTGCCGCTGGCGTTGTGGGCGATGACCGCGTGCGGCATGCCTTGCTCACGAATGCGCGCCGTCAGCGCGCGCGTATCGATGCCGGTGACCGCGATAATGCCGCGCCGCTTCATCCAAGATCCAAGATCGAGTTGCGCGCGATAGTTTGACGGGCTCGATATGGCGCACCGGAAAATCGCGCCCCGCGCGGCCGTCGATGCTGCGGGGGAGGCGTTTTCCGTATCGTCGTTATTGACGCCGACATTGCCTATATGTGGGAAGGTAAAAGCAAGGATCTGGCCTGCGTAGGACGGATCGGTCAGGACCTCTTGGTACCCCGTCATGGCGGTATTGAAGCAGACCTCGCCAACAGTTTCGCCAAGCGCCCCGGCCCCGTCTCCCAAGAGAACGAGACCGTCAGCAAAAACTATCGCGCCGGTTGTAGCAGGCGGTCCGTCTTGACTTATCCGCATAGATGAATATTTCTTCACGCTCGGTTAACGAAAAGTCAGGCCGTGGGATTCAGAGTCTTGGCGGATGGCTATATGCTTCTCCCGAAACTCGTTGCTCCGACCTCTCAGGGTTGATGCGGCTTACGGCAAACTTGCTGCACAGGCAACCGAATGGAAACGGGCCTCGGATGGCAGGTTTCTCGCAAGGTTACCATTTCCGGTTATCGCCCGAAACGAGGACACGACGCTGTCATCGGGATGTCGACTCAGTGAGTTGTTAGACTAAAAGGGATTCTCATGGTGCAGGCAGCAACGCTCGCAAAATCGGACGAAGTCATGAGCCTACGCGATCGCATCGCCGCGGCCCTAAAATCGGCGATGAAAGCTGGCGGGGATCGAACGCGCGTTGCGACGCTGCGGCTGATAACTGCGGCTATTCAGGACCGAGACATTGCGGCTCGCACGGAGGATCAGTGTGGCGGGGCAAGCGATGCGGAAATTCTGGCCTTGCTGGCAAAGATGGTCCGGCAACGCGAGGAAAGTGCGGCGGCTTTCGAAGCCGGCGCTCGCCCTGAGCTTGCGGAACAGGAACGGATCGAAATCGAAGTGATTCGAAGTTTCTTGCCGCGCCAACTCGATTCCGAGGAAATAGAAGCGGCCGTCACGGGAGTCATTGCTGAATGCGGGGCGACGGGCCTGAAAGACATGGGCCGCTGCATGAACCTGTTAAAGCAGCGATATCCGGGCGCGATCGATGCGTCACAGGTTGGCGCGGCGATCAAGCGTAACCTCACATAACGCTGCTTGCCTCGTTTTTCTTCCGTCGCCGGGGGCAAGCAGTACGACGAAAAATCTATCTGCGTCTGAAAAGACTTCCCGCAGGCTAAATGGCGTCTTAACGCAAGGGAAGAATTCACGGCGCCTTGCGCCGTTTTAGCCGGTTTTCCCGGGCGGCGGTGGAGCTGGAAGAACCGGACATCAATGCCGAAATTCACGCCCGCCTTCCTTGATGAGCTGAAAGCCCGTCTGAAGCCCTCCGACGTCATCGGTGCGAAGGTTAAGCTGCAGCGGAAGGGCAATGAGTGGGCAGGGCTTTCTCCGTTCACAAAGGAAAAGACGCCGTCCTTTTTCGTCAATGACCAAAAGGGTTTTTATCACTGTTTCTCGTCAGGCAAGCACGGTGACATCATAGGCTTCCTGCGGGAAACGGAGCAGCTTACCTTCTCTGAAGCTGTCGAGCGTTTGGCGGCGATGGCCGGGATGCCCCTCCCGACGGAAACCGAAGCCGATGTGCTGCAGGCAAGCCGTCGCAAAGGTCTTGAAGAGGCGTGCGAAGCCGCCGCTGAGTTCTTCGCGGGGAACCTGAGGCGCGCGCAGGGACGTCCCGGCGCCGAGTATCTTGCCCGACGCGGCGTCGGAGAATCAGAAATCAAATTTTTCAGGCTTGGCTTCGCTTCGCCGGGTCGTTCGGCGCTTAAAGACTGGCTCCTGGGCAAGGGGTTCGAGGAACAAATCCTTATCGAGGCTGGTCTTGTCATTCGCCCTGAGGATGGCGGCCCGACCTATGATCGGTTTAGGGAACGCGTCATGTTTCCGATCCTTGGGTCGCGAGGCGGCCCTATCGCCTTCGGCGGTCGCGCGCTCGACCCAGCGGCGCGCGCCAAATATTTAAACTCGCCCGAGACGCCTCTCTTTCACAAAGGCGACGTTCTCTACAATTACGCCGCCGCGCGAGATGCTGCCGGAGGAGCGCCGCTCGTGGTCTGCGAAGGGTACATGGACGTCATAGCGCTATGGGGGGCAGGGGTGCGACGTGCGGTGGCCCCCCTCGGAACAGCGCTGACGGAGGCCCAACTCGGTCTGTTGTGGCGTGTCTGCGCCGAGCCTGTGCTCTGTTTTGACGGCGACAAGGCGGGGCAGGCGGCCGCTTTTCGGGCGATCGACCGCGCGCTGCCGCTAC
>JBGTFV010000276.1:0-4556 GCA_041747095.1 Parvularculaceae bacterium | reverse complement strand
CAGCTTCGTCGAGCACCTCGCGGCGAAGCGCGCGGAAACTAGTCGCCTCGGCCGCCAAGTGGCGCCGCAGCGTCGCGACGCTGACGCCAAGCCGTTCAGCCACACCCTCCTGCTCTACCTCACCCGTCGCAATCGCCACGCGCACGCGCGCCGCAGTGGCGTCTGTCAATCCGCAATTCGGTGAGCCCCTATTCTCGCCGATCATGTCGATGACCCGCTGATAAACAGCCGCCGCAGAGAGTTTCGCCGGGTCGGGAGATGCAATTTTCTCGCACACGACAGCTGCGGAATATTCAAGCCGATAGGCGCTGGCGCCAAACCGCACCGGCACGGACCAGAACGATAAGTGGGGCGGGGCCGGCTCGCCGGAAGGACGCCTGATACTCACTTCAAGCAATCCCCGTTCGGCAAGTCCCGGCGCGATTAGGGAAAACATACCGTGCACGAACATCTGCACGCATTCGGCAGCGGTCCACACCGCTTCCTGATCATCTGGGTCCGTATAGGGAAAGTCCCGGTCATCCATAACAAAATCAATGCGGTTCCGTAGACGCGCGACTCTGTTATAAGCGCCGCCATGCAGGAGATTATAGGCGCGCGCCAGTATCCGCATGACATCGTCGAGGGTCGCTGCGCGCGACACCTGACCAAGCGCAAAGTCAGTCGTTCCGGGCAGGAGCTGGCGGGCAGACTGTCGGCACGTTTCATCGGCGATAGCCAGCGCAATCTTTCGCTGCAGCCGGAAGTAATCGGCAAGTTCGATCTGACCTGCCTCATCAGCAGACTTGACCATCAACAGCTCGGTTCCGGAAACGCCCGCTTCCCTCGCGAGTTCGACCAGCGCCCGGGCGGCGCGGGGGGCGATTCCAACCGGAGCTGCGCCCCTCACCCTCGCTCTCGCATTTTCACGTTGCGACATCCACCGTTCCCCGATGCGTCTGCAAATTGGCTCAGAGGATTGTTCCAGAGAAGCGACGTCCTTCAGGCGGTAGGCAACCCGACCATCACTTCCTCCACCCAGAATTTTCCGGAGCTGAACTAAAACGCGTCTTACAATGCACCCGGCGCGCGTGGCCAGCAATCAAATGTTTCGATGCCAGCCTCAGTCGAGTCCGACGGGCGGGGCGCCGCGACGAACCCATATCTCCCAGAGAGGGGTTCGCTCCGCCAAGCGAAATTCTGTATACAGAATAGCTTCCGCTCTGCCCTTGGCCGCAGCAGTCGCCTCGTTGAAATCGATTCGCGGTACAAGCACGATACTCGCGAGCCCCACGGCCGTCAGCCCGTCGCGGCGGCAGGCGCGAGGCCCGGCAATCACGCAGCCGGTATCGGCGCTCGTCAGAATGGCGACGTCAGCCCCGCCCTCGGCGAGCGCCCGCGCGCGGACGGCGGCTTCCAGCAGAATCGCTGACTGATCGATCGGAGCGAGTGCGAGGAGTTCGCGCGCCTCCGGCGTTGAAAAACGGCCTTCTTCGATCCAGCGCGCTATAGTCGGCCCGCCCGGTTGAACAAGACCGAGTTCTGCCCGGAAGGCTGGATTGGCGCTCGCGGCGACGCGATATTGCAGAATGAGTTGCCCCGACGCCTGCACGATAAGCGCCGCGGTCCAGAACAGCGTCAGTGCGGCAACTGAGCCAGCGATTGCGACGCTTGCCCGGTCATGAGCCCGGAAAAGCCCATCGTAAAATGGCGAGGCGACCGAAAAACACGCAATCGCAGCGCTCAAGACGAAAAGAGGCATGAGATTGGCGCCAGCGGCCCTGCCTGCGATCATGGAAAGCGCGAGAAACAGCGCCGCTGTCGCCCAGCTCCGTACGTGCTCCCGACCGCCGAAAATTGCGGCCGACGAGAGGACGATCCCAGTCGCAACCGCCACGCCCGCGAGCCCCCAAGCCGCGTTGCCGCCACCGAGTATCGGTGCGCTCGAAAGAAGGTGCGAAGCGGCCTCCGCGCGGGCTGCGTTCAGCCCGGGCGCGAACAATTCAGCGATCACGACCAACATGGACGCGCTGATGAGCGCCGTCGCATAACGGTGCAGGCCCGCGCGACCCGAAAGGAAAGGGCAGACGGAAAGGGTGAGAAGCCCGGCAAGCGCAAAAGGAGCGTTTAATGTCCAGAGCGCTGCGATCAAAACGCCGCTGACGACCCCTTCAATATAGGCGCGAGAACGCCCTTCGTCGGCAGGAGCCGCCATCAGGGCGGTCGCAAGCGTCAGATAAAGCGCCAGCGCGATTTCGGCTGCGCCGGCGAATGGCGCGGCGACATACGCCGCCATCGCCGCCGTCATCAGCACTGACTGACAGGCCGGCAACCGCACAGCCGCGAAATACGCGAGGGTCGTCGCCACGAGCATGGCGGCGATCGCTTTGGCAATGAGATGAACCCGTCCGGGCGTTTCGGCGAAAAGGTCCGCCAGCCCTATCAGCAGCGCGTACAAGGGGGATACCGCGTCGGCGAGCATCGCTGACCCGTTCGCAATCGCCCGCGCGTCGGCGATCGGAGCAATCATGTCGACGGTTGGCGCGAAACTTAAAAGCGCCGGCGCAAGCAGAGTCGCCAGTACGAATGGCGCGGCTGCGAGCACCGCCGCCGCCATCACCCATTCGGGATCCTGCCACGCGTAGACCGACATGGCGAAGCGGCGAGCCTTAGGCGCTGGCCGTCGCCAGCTCGGATGCTCAATAGAAATTGTCTCGTCCATGCAATTGCGCCCGCCCAACTTCCTCATCCAGACTGCCCGCGTCTGGTGGGTCTGTGTCCCAAAATGACGCGGTGCGGCGCCGCTTCGAGACAAGCGGTTAAAACTTTCGCAAGACTTCTGCCGCTTGGGCTCGAATTGGCGGCGGAGACTGTTAAGGTCCGCCGCATGCGCACCCTTTTGCACGTCCCGTTTGACCCGCCCTCGCGACGTATTCGCCTGATCTTGCAGGAGAAAGGCTTGCCTGCGCGTTTTGTCGAGACGCGGCCTTGGGAGGGCGATGAGGCGCTGGCCGCCCGTAACCCCGCCCTGACCGCGCCAGTATTGATCGACGAGGCCCCGACGGGGGGCGAGATTGCCGTCTGCCCGGCGAGCGCCATCGGTGAATATCTCGAAGAGGCGTACAGCGCTGCCGGCACGGCGCTTGCGCCGGCGACATCGGCGGGGCGCGCCGAAGTGCGCCGCCTCATCGCCTGGTTCGACGAGAAGTTCGAGGCGGATGTCAACGCCCGCACCATCCGACCACTGATTGAAGGCCGTTCTGGACGGCTGGGCGGGCCTGAACCAGACGATCGCCGCACCGCCGGCGAGGCCATCTCCTGGCATCTCGACTATCTGAGTTTTCTCCTTGAACGCCGCGCCTGGCTTGCGGGCGACCGCATGACGGCCGCCGATCTTGCAGGAGCCGCCCATCTGTCGGCCAACGATTATTTCGGGCTTATTCCGTGGGCGCAGTTTCCAGATGTCAAGGAATGGTACGCGCGGTTGAAATCGCGCCCGTCGATGCGCTCGCTTCTGGCCGACCGTGCGCAGATCGCCGCCCCGTCGCGCCAATATGCAGACCTCGATTTCTAGGCAATGACGCAACAACCGCCCGCGCGCCAAACCGACGCCGACCCGGCGTCGCTCACTGAACGCGTACGGGAAATGGCGCGCGCAAACGGTATAGACGTCATGGGCGTTGCGGCGCCCGGATCGATAGCGAAGGCGGCGCCGCGCCTTGCTGAATTTCTGCGCTCCAACCGCCATGGCGAGATGGGCTGGATGGCTGACCGAGCCGATCAGCGCGCTGCGCCGGAAGCTCTTTGGCCGGCCGTTCGATCTGTCGTCATGGCGGGACTTAACTACGGCCCCGAGGATGATCCGCTCGAAGCGCTTGAGGCGCGAACCCGCGGCGCCATTTCCGTCTACGCCCGGCACCGCGACTATCATGACGTGTTCAAGTCGCGCCTTAAAGCCCTGGCGAGAGCGATGGTCGAGCGCCTTGGCGGCGAGGTAAAAGTGTTCGTCGACACCGCGCCCGTCATGGAAAAGCCGTTGGCGGCGTCGGCCGGCCTTGGCTGGCAGGGAAAGCACACCAATCTCGTTTCTCGGCAGTTTGGTTCGTGGCTTTTCCTCGGCGCTATCTTCACGACGCTCGAGCTTGTACCCGATACGCCGGAACCGGATCATTGCGGTGCCTGCCGGGCTTGCCTCGATATCTGCCCAACGCAGGCCTTTCCCGCGCCATACCAGCTCGACGCGAGGCGCTGCATTTCCTATCTCACAATCGAACACAAAGGCCCGATTGCGCAGGAGTTTCGCGCCGCCATGGGCAATCGCATCTATGGATGCGACGACTGCCTTGCTGTCTGCCCCTGGAACAAGTTTGCGCAGGCGACTGCGGAGATTAAACTCCGCGCGAGGAATGATCTTCGCGCGCCGGACCTCGCCGAGCTCGGCGCGCTCGACGACCCTGCGTTCAGGGCCCACTTCAGTGGCTCGCCAATCAAGCGCATCGGCCGCGACCGCTTTATCCGCAATGTGATGATCGCAATTGGCAATTCGGGCGAGCCGCATCTGCTTGATGTCGTGACGG
>JBGTFV010000275.1:0-3480 GCA_041747095.1 Parvularculaceae bacterium | reverse complement strand
AGGGCGGTGGCGCTTGGGCGCAACGCGGGGCCGGCGTCGCGGTTGCCTTCGCGCAAGTTGAGCCTGCAACTGTCGGGCGAACCGTTGAGGCTATCGGTACAGGCCGGGCGCTGCGCAGCGTGACAATCGTCTCAGAAGTCGCCGGGCGCATTTCCGCAGTAAAGGTGAAGCCGGGCGATCTCGTGAAGGCCGGCGACGTCATTTTTCAGATCGATGACGAACCTCAGCGCATTGCGCTGGCGCGGGCGCGGGCGCAATACCCAGTTGCGAAAGAAAACGCCGAACGCTTCGCGCGGTTGTCGAAGGATGACGCCGCTTCCGCGATCGAAGCGGAAACAGCGTTCAACGCTCTGAAAACCCTCGAAGCGGACCTGCAAGCATCGAAATTCGCGGTGGACCAACGCCGCATCGTCGCGCCTTTCGACGGCGTTGTCGGTCTCTTCGCGCTTGAGCCGGGCGGCTATATCGGCGTCGGCGAAACGCTGGTGACGCTCGACGACACCTCGAAAGTCATTATCGAATTCGCCGTTCCCCAAGAGGTGGCTGCGGATATTTCCATTGGGCAGCAGGTGTCTGCCCGCCTCGCCTCCAGCAACGCGCGCTCGATCGAAGGCGCGGTGAGCGGCATCGACAGCCGGGTCGACCCTGCGTCGCGCACGCTCCGCATCGAGGCGTCATTTGCGAATGCTGACGGTCTGTTGATCCCCGGCGCGACATTCGCCGTTTCGACGACCAGCGAAGGCGCAAGCGCTCTCTCGGTTCCGGGTCTGGCGGTTCAGTGGGATCGTACCGGGTCTTACGTCTGGGCGGTAAACGCCGAAGGCCAGGCGCGGCGCGCCGCCGTCACTATTCTTCAGCGAACGGAGGATCAGGTGATCGTGGCTGGCGATATCGCTGCAGGCGATTATGTCATCGCTGAAGGCGGCGATCGCATCAGGCCGGGAATGACCTTCCCGCGTCCGGGCGCGGCGGCGCTGAGCGGGGCCGGCGCCGGTTCAGCCGGCTCGCTGGACTAGCGCTCATGGCCAGCGGGAAATCATCGGAACTATCTACTTCGAATTCGTCTGACGAAGGTTTGACCGGCGGTACGGCCGGCTTTATCGGTATTTTCGTCCAGCGCCCGATACTTGCCGCCGTAATCAGCCTTCTGATCATTCTGGCGGGCCTTGCGGCGATTCTTGGCGTCGAAGTTCGCGAATTGCCAGATGTCGACCGACCCATCGTCAGCATCGACACCTCCTTCCCGGGCGCCACGCCCGAAGCGATGGACGCGGAGGTAACCGCGATCATCGAGAGCGAAGTCGCGCGCATCGACGGCGTCGTGTCGATTTCCTCGAACTCAAGATTTGCGCGTAGCGGCATCAGCATTGAATTCTCAGACCGGGTCGACATCAACGTCGCTGCGACAGACGTGCAGAATGCTGTCGCCTCGGTAACGCGGCGCCTGCCGCTCGGCATCGAGCCGCCGGTTGTCATCAAGGCTGACAACGATTCCTCGCCGATTATGCGCCTTGCCGTTTCCTCAACGACGCTCAACGAGGGCGACCTCGCCGATCTTGTCGCCGACGTCATCCAACCGCGTCTCCAGGCAGTTGAGGGCGTCGCAGCCGCGGACGTTTATGGCGACCGGCGGCGCGTGATCCGCGTCAGGATCCTGCCCGTGTCGCTCGCTGCCCGAGGCTTTTCCGTGCAGGACGTCGCCCGGGTTGTCGGCACCGCCTCGCAGAGCGCGCCAAGCGGTCGGCTGCGCAGCGACGCGCAGGAAATTCTGATTCGCGCCGAGGCGCCGGCAACGACGCCAGAAGCCATTTCAAAATTGCGCCTCGACGGTTTGACCGTGCTTGGCGATGTCGCCGTCGTCGAATGGGGATCGGCGGACGAGACGACCACAGCGCGGGTTAATGGCGCGCCGGGCGTCGGCATCGCCATTGTTCGTCAGGCTCAATCGAACACCGTAGCGGTTTCCGACGGGGTGACGCGCGCCGCGCGCGAACTCAACGAGTCGTTGCCGGAGGGCGTTGAAGTCTCTGTTACGGTTGACGATTCCATCTTTGTCCGGCGCGCCATCGAGGAAGTTGTATCCAGCCTCGTCATGGCGACGGTCATCGTCATCTTGATCATCTTTTTGTTCCTGCGATCGGCGCGGGCAACCATCATTCCGGCGGTTACGATCCCGATCTCCCTCCTTGGCACCGTGGCGGCGATGTACCTCGCTGGTTTCTCGGTCAACATGTTCACCCTGCTGGCGCTGGTCATGGCGACGGGTCTTGTCGTGGACGACGCCATCATCGTCACGGAGAACATCGAACGCTGGAAGGCGCGGGGCGCCGGCAAGCGCGCGGCGGCGATTCTGGGCACGCGCGAGATCGTTTTCGCGGTTCTGTCAACGACCGCAACGCTAGCGGCTGTGTTCATCCCTATTTCGTTCATGCCGGGACAGGCGGGAAATCTTTTTTCCGAATTCGGCTTTGTTCTGGCGTTCGCGGTCCTCGTTTCGTCCTTTGTCGCGCTCACGCTGTGCCCTGTGCTGACGGTGCGATTCGGTCGCGAGGGTTCCGGCCAGATCATCTCCGAGGCCGAGGCCGTCCGGCAAAAGCCCAAGGGCATCGGGGTCATCTACGCGCCCATGCTCGATTTCTGCCTTCGGCTCCCGATTGTGCCGATTGGCCTGTCCATCGCCTTCGCGGTGCTGGCCTTCCTCACCTACCGTGGACTGCCGCAGGAACTGACGCCGCAGGAAGACCGCGGACGCGCGTTCATGGTCGTCCAGATACAGGACGGGGCCAATTTCCAGTATCTCGACAGCAAGGTGCGCGAGATCGAGCAACGCATCATTCCGCTGACGGAGGAAGGCCGCCCCGGGCGGGCTGTCGTCTCGATCAGCGGCGTTGGCGGCGGCAACCGGGCGTTCGTTGTGCTAACCTTCAAGGATTGGGCGGACCGGGTAGAACGTCAGGCCGAGATCGAAGCGCTGATCCGCCCCCTCGTCTCGTCCATTCCCGGCGTGACCGCTTTCGTTCGCGGCGGCAACAGCCTAGGCATTCGCGGCGCGGGGCAGGGTTTGCAGTTCGCCGTCGCCGCCGAGGACTATGCGGCGGCCGCAGATGTCGCTGAGGATCTAGCGGCCGGGCTTCAGCAGAATCCGATGTTCGCCGATGTCCGGCCGAATTTCCGCGTCGCCCAGCCGCAGGTGACGGTGTCAATCGACCGTGATGCGGCGGCGGCCCTCGGCGTGCCGATCGATGCGATCACAACGACGCTCAACGCGCTCGCCGATGAATTTCGCGCCGCCGAGATTTTTGTTGGCGACCGCGTCATCGACGTCATGTTGTCAGCGGGCGGCGAGCCGGTGAACGATCCGACCGATCTTGCGAACCTGTTCGTCCGTACCGAGAGCGGCATGTTCGTGCCGTTATCGTCGGTCGCCACCGTCAGCGAGACGGCGGTTGCCTCGTCGCTCGGGCGCGAGGAACGCCGTCG
>JBGTFV010000274.1:0-13974 GCA_041747095.1 Parvularculaceae bacterium | reverse complement strand
TCGGCGGCGTCGGGGTCGCCATGATGATCAGGAAATTTCAGTCCGGGGAAAGGGCCTCAATCGGCGCGACCGATCCGATCCCGTTCGGGCCGGGTCTGTGCGCGGCTGGTTTCCTCGCCTATCTCGCGGTCGTGAAGGGCGCTATCGGCCTTTGAAGTCTGGCTTGCGCTTTTGCATCAACGCCATGATGCCCTCGCGGCAGTCTTCCGTGCCGATCGCTGTACGCTGCAGGAACGCCTCGAACGCCATAGCGTTCTTCAGCCGGTCTTGCGCAGCGGCGCGGAAGGCGCGCTTGGTCATGGCAAGAGCGATAGGGGCCCGTTCTGTCAACGTTTGCGCCCAGGTCAGCGCGGCCGCCAGCGCCTGACCCGGCGGCGCCGTGCGATTGGCGAGGCCAAGATCGACGCAACGCCCCGCGTCTATCTTCTCGGCCTCGATCGCAAGCTGATAGGCGCGCGTATAGCCAACCGCCTCGGTCAGCAGCGCCGATAGCCCGCCATCTGGCACAAGGCCAATATTGGCGAACGCGCTCATCAGATAGGCATCCGCCGCCATCACCTTCAGGTCGCAGGTTAGCGCCAGCGTCATGCCAATGCCTGCGGCGGGTCCGTTAATCGCGGCGATGACTGGCTTCTCGCAAGTCTGGATGACGTTGAGAAATGCGCCGTACTCCGCGTTCAGGACGTCCTCGACATTGAATGGACCGCTTGCGTCCAGCACATCTGCGCCTGCGGAGAACCCTCGCCCCGCTCCGGTCAACACCACCGCGCGGATCGAAACGTCGTTCGACGCCCGGCAGATCGACGCCAAAAGCTCGCGCCGCATGTCGGCATTGAAGGCGTTGAGCGCCTGCGGCCGGTTCAGCGTGATCAGCGCCACGCCGGCATGGGGCTCCTCGTAGAGAACTGTTTCTGCGGTGCTCATAACGCGACTGTTCCTTGTTGCTGGCGCACGTCCTAAAATTGCGCGAAAACGCGCTGCCATAAAGAGCTTCGCGCAGCGCAGCCGCAGGAAGAGACGCCATGAACCTTGAGAGCCGTTTTCTGCAACAAGAATGCTATGTCGAGGGCGCCTGGCGTAGCGGCGGCGGCGGTCGGATCGACGTGACGAACCCCGCCTCTGGCGAGAAGATCGGCTCGGTTCCGAACTATGGGCGCAAGGAGACGCGGGACGCAATCGAGGCGGCAGAGCGGGCGTTCCAAACCTGGAAGCGGCGTCCCGCCGCCGAGCGGGGCGAATTCTGCCGCCGGATGTACGAAGCGCTCATGGATCACAAGGACGAACTTGGCCGGATCCTGACCGTCGAAATGGGCAAACCTCTGGCGGAGGCGATCGGCGAGGTTGCCTACGCGGCGTCATTCTTCAAATGGTTCGGCGAGGAGGCTCGACGCGTCTATGGCGATGTCATCCCCTCTCCGTGGACAGACAAACGCATTATCGTGACGAAGGAGCCCGTCGGCGTCGTCGGCTCAATCACGCCGTGGAATTTCCCGACCGCCATGATTGCGCGCAAGGCCGCGGCCGCTCTCGGCGCAGGCTGCACTATCGTCTGCAAGCCGGCGAGCCAGACGCCGTTCTCTGCGCTCGCCTATGGCGTAATCGCGGACGAGGTCGGCCTGCCGCCCGGCGTACTGAACGTCATCACCGGGTCAGCGTCGGAAATCGCAGCCGAGTTCTGCGAGCATCCGTCCGTGCGCAAGATAACCTTTACCGGTTCGACGCCAGTCGGCCAACGTCTTGCGAGCGCAGCCATGGCGCAGATGAAGCGGGTCTCAATGGAACTTGGCGGCAACGCCCCTTTCATCGTCTTCGACGACGCGGACCTCGATCGGGCCGTCGCCGGCGCGATGGCGTCAAAATATCGAAACTCCGGTCAGACGTGCGTCTGCGCCAATCGCTTCCTCGTTCAATCGTCTGTCTACGATGCGTTTTCCGATCGGCTCGCCGCTGCCGCGCGCAAGCTCAAAATCGGGGACGGTCTGGAGCCTGGCGTCGAACAGGGCCCGTTGATCGACGCCAAGGCGGTGGAGAAGGTCGAGGCTCACATTGCCGACGCGCTGTCGAAAGGCGCAACGCTGGCGACTGGCGGCAGGCGCCACGCAAACGGCGGCACATTCTTTGAACCAACGGTGCTCACGGGGGTGACGCCATCGATGGCGATTGCCAGCGACGAGACCTTTGGCCCCGTCGCGCCGCTGTTCCGGTTCAATACAGAAGACGAAGCGATAGCCCTAGCCAACAACACCGAATACGGACTCGCCTCGTATGTCTATACGCGCGATCTCGGACGGGCGTTCCGAATGATGGAGCGTCTTGAGTACGGCATGGTCGCAATAAACGAAGGAATATTGTCGACCGAGGTCGCGCCTTTTGGAGGGGTGAAATCTTCGGGCGTCGGCCGGGAGGGGTCGCGGTACGGTCTTGACGACTATCTCAACATCAAGTTTGCGCTGGTGGGCGGGCTCGGCTGAGTTCAAAAATAACATTTGGCAGAGCTGACGCGTCGTTTTCAGTTTAGCGTTAACGATCTGTTAATCATCCCGACTCAAACTTAATGAAATTCCTGTTGGCGGGGGCCTGACGATGAGCCGGATTGAGTTGTCGACTCATGAACTTTTCATGCGGCTGGGTACAACGCCCGCCACGCGGAGCGCGCGCGCTGAAGGGCTCTTCCGGCGTTTGCGCGGGGCTGACCAGCGGGAGCTTCAGCGCTCGATCATGAGCGCGCCAACGCGGCTGGACCTCACGAAAACGGACGTCGTCGAGGCTGGCGCCCGCCTCGCATCGCATAAAGCGGTCGATTGACGACCCCCCCTCAGGTCTGACTATTTCCCTTGGACGCCGGCCAGTCGTCGGGCAGCGTAACGAGCCCCGCCTGACTGGTGACTTTCGCCATGGCCTTGCCCGCGCGCTTGATGAGGGAGATTTGCCTTGCCGCTCACCGGTACGCCCACGGACATTTTCCTTGGTCTTAGCGATCCGCAGCAGTCGCTTTCGCTGCGCTACGCCAACCGTCACGGTCTTATTGCGGGCGCAACCGGCACCGGCAAGACGGTTACGCTGCAGGTGTTGGCCGAGGGCTTTTCCCGCGCTGGGGTGCCGGTCTTCCTCGCTGACGTGAAAGGCGACGTTGCTGGCCTTGGCGCCGCTGGCGAACCCAAACCAGGGCTTCTGAAACGCGCCGAAAAGGTTGGGCTCATTGACTACACAGGGGCCGCCGCGCCGGTCTGCTTCTGGGACATCTACGGCGAACAGGGCCACCCGATCCGCACGACCATCAGCGAGATGGGACCGCTGTTGCTGGCGCGCCTGCTTGGTCTAAATGAAACGCAGGAAGGCGCGCTGTCGCTCGCTTTCCGCGTCGCCGACGATGAAAATCTTCTACTGCTCGACATGAAGGATCTGCGCGCCCTGCTGACCGAAGTCGGCAATCGGGCGAGCGACCTTTCCCTCACCTACGGCCATATTGCGAGAGCGACCATCGGCGCGATCCAGCGCCGACTTCTGGCTCTTGAGGAACAGGGCGCGGACAAGCTCTTTGGCGAGCCGGCGCTCGAACTGTCCGATCTCATGCGCACTGACGCTGCCGGGCGTGGCGTCATCAATATTCTCGCCGCCGATAAGCTGATGTCGACGCCGAAAACGTACGCGACGTTCCTGTTGTGGCTCCTCTCGGAACTCTTCGAGGAGCTGCCGGAAATTGGCGATCCGGACAAACCGCGGCTCGTTTTCTTCTTCGACGAGGCTCATCTTCTGTTCGATGAGGCGCCGAAGGCGCTGCTGACAAAAGTCGAACAGGTTGTGCGCCTTATTCGCTCGAAAGGCGTGGGCGTATATTTTGTAACGCAAAATCCACAGGACTTGCCCGACAGCGTCTCGAGCCAACTGGGGGCGCGCATTCAGCATGCGCTTCGCGCGTTCACGCCGAAGGAACAGAAGGTCGTGCGAACAGCCGCTCAGATGTTTCGCGCCAATCCAGCTTTTTCCACGGAAGCCGTCATCACCGAACTCGAGGTCGGCGAGGCTCTGATCTCGACACTCGTCGACAAAGGCGTTCCGTCAACGGTTGCGCGCACGCTGCTGCCGCCGCCAACTTCGCGAATCGGCCCTCTCACGCCTGATGAGCGCCGGGCGTTAATCGCCACCTCGCCAATGAGCGCGCGCTATGACCGTCCGATTGACCGCGTTTCCGCCTATGAAATCCTGACCGCCCGCCACGCGGCGCCGGTAGCGGAGACCGGCAAGCGCAAGGGCGAGCATGAAACGCAAAAGCCCAAACCGCGCGCGCGATCGTCGAACCGCCAGACGGTTTCGGAAGCCGCCATCAAATCCGCGGTGCGCACCTTTTCAACGGGTCTCGCCCGCGAGGTCTTGCGCGGAGTCATGGGGACATGGCGAAAAAGATAGGCGCGGTTAATGGATGCGGTGAAAATTTTCGCCGCCGGGGGTAACCGCCCGTAACCTTGCTGCGTTAAACCTAAGCTGCAGCAAGGACGAGCGTTATGACCCCGAGAGTTTGGTTTATCGCGAGCGCGTTGATCGCCTTGGCCGGCTGCGGTTCAAGCGACGAAGCGCCGCCGCCCAACGCCAGTCCCGTTTTCACATCGCCTGCATCGGTTTCAGTGGCCGAAAATACCGACACTGCGTTTTATACCGCTGCGGCGACGGACGCCGATGGCGACCCGGTGAGCTTTACCCTTTCAGCCGGCGCCGACCGGGCGCTTTTTTCTCTCACCGGTGGGCAGTTGCGATTTCTGTCTCCGCCCGATTTCGAAAACCCGACGGACGCCAACCGCGACAACATTTATGAAGTTACGATCCGCGCGAGCGACGGACGCGGGGGCGCCACGACGCTCGATCTGCGCGTCACCGTTACGGATGTGGTCGAGAACTTCACCATCCGCCGCATCGCGGTCGGACTGAACCAGCCGTTATTCCTGACGGAGCGCGGCGATAGCACCAATCGCGTTTTCATTGTCGAAAAGGGCGGCCAGATTGAGGTTCTCAACCTGACGACGGGCTTGCTTCAGGGAACGCCGTTTCTCGATCTGACCGGACAAATTTCTACGGACGGCGAACGGGGCCTACTAGGCCTCGCTCTAGCCCCCGATTTCGCAACGTCGGGAGTTTTCTACGTTAATCTTACAAACCTCGCCGGCAATACGGAAATCCGCCGTTACCGCACGTCGACGAGCGATCCGAACCAGGCCGATCTGTTGTCTCAGGATATCATCCTGACGGTCGCCCAACCCGCCAGCAACCACAATGGCGGCTGGATGGATTTTGGACCAGACGGTTTTCTCTATATCGCCCTCGGCGACGGCGGCGGCGCGAATGATCCGTTCGGCAACGGACAAAATACAAACACGCTGCTCGGTTCGATCCTGCGCATCGATCCGTCAGGCGACGATTTTCCCTCAGACAATCTGCGCGATTACCGTATTCCTCCGGGCAACCCCTTTATTGCCGGCGGCGGTCGACCGGAAATATGGGCTTATGGATTGCGCAATCCGTTCCGGTGCAGCTTCGACCGCGCCACAGGCGCTCTTTATATCGGCGATGTCGGGCAAGATAACCGCGAGGAAATCAACCTCATTCGCCCCGGCGAAGCCGGACTAAACTTCGGCTGGCCAATCCTCGAAGGGACCCGCGTTAACCAGCTGGGATCGACCGCAGGGTTCACGCCACCGATCGCCGAATACAGCCATGGATCAGGTCCTCTGCAGGGACAATCCGTAACCGGCGGGTATGTCTATCGCGGGCCGGTCGAAGCGCTTCAGGGGTCTTACGTGTTTGCCGACTTCATCAGCAATAATGTCTGGTCGTTTCCGGTCACCTCTGCGATACAGGGGACGACCTTGCAGTCGGACTCATTCGCCATACAGACTACGGCCTTCCGGCCCGATCTAGGAACGCTCGACCGGATATCCAGCTTCGGGGAAGACGGCGCCGGAAATCTCTTCATCGTCGGCATCGACGGCGAGATATTCCGCTTGGAACGCAGTTAATTCCACACGTTCGCCGGGAAGTTCTGCCCCCTGACGGCGATCTTCACCCGTTCGGCATGAGCCTTGCTCCTCTCGCTGCAATCGCCAGTCGTCCGTCCCGGTTTTGCACCGGCATGGGCGTCGGGCATCGCATCGAAGAAGGCGCACAAGATGAAAAAAACACTCCTGATTGCTGTGGCGGCTATCGCACTGATCGGTTGTTCAAGCGGCGGCGACAGCAATACCGTAACGCCGCCCCCGGCCGCCACGACGCCGCCCCCTCCTCCGCCACCGCCTCCGCCGCCCGCAAACTCGGCTCCGGTGTTCACCTCGCCGGCGGCCGTTTCAGTTCCAGAAAACACAACGGGCGTTTTTTACACAGCGACCGCCACCGATGCGAACAACGACCCAATCACGTTCGGAATTGCTGGCGGCGCCGATGCAGCCGCATTCTCAATCCTGCCAACGGGCGAACTATCTTTCGTCGCCGCCCCTGATTTTGAAACGCCTGCCGACGCGGACGGAGACAACGTCTATAATGTGACGCTCAGCGCCTCCGACGGACAGGCGGCTGCCACGCTCGCGCTCGTCGTGACGGTGATTGACGTCGTAGACGCTTTCAAGATCAGCCAAGTCGCAGTCGGCCTCAGCCAGCCAAACGGCGTCTATGGCCGGGGCGACGGCACAAACCGCGTTCTGATTACCGAAAAAACCGGCCAGATTGAAATTCTTGACCTCGATACGGGGCTACTCAATCCGACGCCCTTCCTCGATATTTCTTCATCGATCTCAACGTCCGGCGAGGGTGGCCTGATCGGCCTTGCGCTGTCGCCCGACTTTGCGACTTCCGGCCTTCTATATGTCCACGCCACAAACCTCGCGGGCGACAACGAGATCCGACAGTATCGCGTGTCGACGACCAATCCTGATGAGGTGGACCCCTCGTCGCTCAACGTCATCCTGAACGTGCCGCATCCGAGCAACGTCAATCGCGGCGGCTGGATCGGTTTCGGGCCGGATGGCTTCCTCTGGATCACCTTCGGTGACGGTTGCAGCGTCTGCGGTATGAACGATGAGTTCGGCAATGCTCAGAATCCCGACACGCTGCTCGGCGCCATCCTGCGCATCGATCCGTCCTCCGATGACTTCCCGATGGACGATTTGCGGGACTACGCCATTCCTGCCGGCAACCCGCTGGCGAGCAGCGGCGGACGCCCGGAAATCGTCGCTATCGGCGTGCGAAATCCACGCCGCGGCGGCTTCGACCGCGTGACCGGCAACTTCTACTTCGGCGACAACGGCCAGTCGTTCTTCGAGGAAGTAAACATGATCCCGCCGGGCGCCGGGCTGCTGAATTTCGGCTGGCCGACGTTCGAGGGTACGACGCAGAACATGCCGGGCTCGGCGGATGGTCTGACCCCGCCGGTTGCGGAATATCAACGCGGCACGGGCGCCCTAAAGGGCTTCCGCATCATCGGCGGCCCAGTCTATCGCGGCCCCGTTGAGGCCCTGCAGGCTGAATATGTGTTCGCCGATTTCTTCGGCAATCACATCTGGTCGATCCCCGCGAACACGCTCGTACTTGGTTCGACCGTTCCGTCGACAGACTTCATCGTCCGTACCCAGCAGTTCACGCCGGACAGCGGCGTGCTGGAGTCGATCACGGCCTTCGGCGAGGACGACGCCGGCAACCTTTATGTTGTCACGCAATCCGGCGGCATCTACCTGTTCGAACGCGCCTAAACCGCCTGAGGGGATAGCAGCAAGAAGCCGGGCTGACAGCAATTGTCAGCCCGGCTTTTTTCGTCGGTCAAAATTCGTCTTCCGCGGCGTTGTCGCCTTCAACATCAGATATTGAACGCGCCTTCCGGCGGCTTCGGCGGACGAGCATACGTTCCACGCACCAGTTTTATCGCCAGCCACCCTCCAAAGGACGACAGCACAACCGCGCCGATAACCATCCACAGCGGATGGGGGATCGTCGCCATGGTGACGGCGGCGAGTCCGAACAGCGACGCGGTCACCACCCACGCAACGGGCGCCCAACGCTGGGCAATTACGAGGGCTGCGACGGAGCCGGCGACTATCCCGAGAAACCAGCCGACGAGCACCGCCGCCTTGGCCCCTAACGGGATTTGATCCATGACTGATTTGAGCGCTGCCGGATCGTTCAGGTTGATGCCGGGCGGCGACGGAAAAAGCCGGTGACCCGCGCCCTCGACGATGAAAACGACCACTGAGCCGACAACGACGCCGACAACCGCCCCGATGACAGATCGCAACATGAGCGCCTCCTTGGTTGGGGGCGCTCATGCAGATATCCGGCGCCTCAGGCGGCTGATTTGTAGAGCGTTTCCTTCGTCGCGGCGAGGTCCCGGAATTTTTGCGGCGGGGCGAAGCGCGCGCCGTATTTCTGGGCGAGGCTATCGGCCCGACGCACAAACGTCTCAAGCCCGATCGTGTCGATATGGCTCATGGGGCCGCCCGTCCAAGGCGCAAAGCCCCATCCGAAGATGGCGCCAAGATCGGCGGACTGCGGGTCGGGAACGATGCCCTCGGCAAAGCATTGCGCCGCTGGAATGAGCTGGGCGTAGAGAATGCGCTCTTTTGTCTCTTCCAGGGTCGGCTGTTCCTCCGCGAGCGGGAAGTATTCCTCAAGGCCTTTCCAGAGCTGCTTCTTGCCATCGGCCGGGTAATCGTAGAATCCGCCGCCGGACTTGCGACCAAGGCGGCCAAGCTTGTCGACCATAATCTCAAGCAGGTCTTCAACGCCCGTCGGCTTGTAGTCTTTGCCGAGTTCCTTGCGGGTCGATTCCATGACGCGCTTGCCAAGCTCGAGAGAGGTTTCATCGACCAACGCCAGCGGCCCCACGGGCATGCCGAGTTGTTTCGCCGCGTTCTCGATAAGAGCGGGCTTGACGCCTTCTTTTACCATCAGCATCGCCTCATTGAGGTACGGAGGGACGACGCGGTTGGTATAGAAGCCGCGCGTGTCTTTGACGACAATTGGCGTCTTCCGGATGCGGCCGACATAATCGAGCGCCATGGCGAGCGCCCGATCGCCGGATTTTTCGCCCGGAATGATTTCCACGAGCGGCATCTTGTCAACCGGCGAAAAGAAGTGAACCCCGATGAACTGGTCAGCGCGTTTTGAATGACGGGCAAGCCCCGTTATCGGCAGCGTCGAGGTGTTCGACGCAAAGATGACATGCTCGCCGATGACCGCTTCGGTTTTCTTGATGACGTCCGCCTTGACGTCGGGATCTTCAAAGACCGCCTCGATGATCATATCGACGTCTTTGAGGTCGTTATAATCTGTCGTCGGTTTTATACGAGCAAGTAGTTCGTCGGCCTTTTCGCGCGAAAGCTTGCCGCGCGAAACGCCTTTTTCAACGATGCCTGCGGAGTAGCCCTTGCCTTTTTCCGCATAAGGAAGGTCGCGGTCGAGGAGTACGACTTCCATGCCGCCTTTCGCCGTGACATAGGCGATGCCGGCGCCCATCATACCAGCGCCGAGAACGCCGACTTTCCGGATTTCCTGTTTCTCAACGCCTTTGGGTCGCTGTTCGCCTTTTTCCGCCGCCTGCTTGTTGATGAACAGCGTTCGGATCATGTTGCGCGCCTGCGGCTCGGACATGAGTTTGGTGAAATATTTCGACTCGATGCGGATGGCGGTGTCGAACGGTACGATCGATCCTTCGTAAAGGCAGGAAAGGATCGACTGCACAGCCGGGTAATTGTGCTGCGTCTCGCGCTGCGCCATCGCGTTCGACGCGATGTGGAACTGCAGCGCCGCTGGATGGGTAGGTCCCGCGCCGCCCGGATATTTGAACCCCTGCTTATCCCACGGCTGGGCAGTCTTGGGGTTTGCTTTCACCCACGCCTTGGCGCGTGCGACGATTTCCTCGCGCGGCGCCACCTCATGAACGATATTCTGTCCCTTTGCCGTCGCGGGATCGATCGGCTGGCCCTGCGTCGCCATCACGGCGGCGTTCTGGAGGCCGGCGAGACGCGGCAGGCGCTGTGTGCCGCCAGCGCCAGGCAGCAAACCAACCTGAACCTCCGGCACGCCAAGTTGGATCTTCGGGTCGTCCGCGACGACGCGGTAATGACAGGCGAGCGCCAGTTCGAGACCGCCGCCGAGCGCGAGGCCATTGATCGCCGCCGCCACGGGCTTCGCCGACGCCTCGCCCTTGAGCAGTTTCTTTTGCGGATGGCCGCCGGTTTCCAGTCGGCGCAAAACCGCATTCAGCTTGAACGCGTTCTCGAACGCCTCCTTCATCGACCCCGCTTTCTGGCCGCCGAGCATACGCAGGTCCGCGCCAGCGAGAAAGCCGGACGCCTTGCCAGACGTGATGACCGCGCCTTTGATGGCGTCATTCCCGACGAAGTCATCGACGAATTTTGCAAAATCCGCCATCAGCGCTTCGTTCCACACATTCATCGACTGACCGGGCAGGTCGATTGTCACGAGCGCAATGCCATCGGCGTCGATGTCGAGCTTAAGCGTGGTGTAGGTCATGTTCGTTCCCGTCCATTCTTGATGCGATAACGGCCTTGATTGAACGCCTCAGCGAAAATCACACGCGTTCGATGATTGTCGCGGTCCCCATCCCGGCGCCGATGCAAAGCGTCACGAGCGCTGTCTCTTTGTCCGAACGCTCAAGCTCATCGACCATCGTGCCAAAGATCATTGCGCCCGTTGCGCCCAAAGGGTGCCCCATGGCGATAGCGCCGCCATTGACGTTGATATCGTTGTGATCGATGTCGAGGGCCTGCATGAAGCGCAGAACGACCGATGCGAACGCTTCGTTCAGTTCCCACAGATCGATGTCTTTTTTCTTCATACCGGCGCGCTTCAAGGCCTTCATGGCGGCGAACTCCGGGCCTGTCAGCATGATCGTCGGCTCCGAGCCGATAGAGGCCATGGAGCGGATGCGTGCGCGCGGTTTGATCCCGAGCTTCTTGCCCATTTCCTTCGACCCGATCAGCACGGCGGCAGCGCCGTCGACAATCCCGGACGAGTTGCCTGCATGGTGAACGTGGTTGATGCGTTCGATCTCCGGATAGCGCTGGATGGCGACTGAATCGAAACCGAGTTGCTCGCCATGCATGGCGAATGACGGCGGCAGGCCGCCGAGCGACTGCATGTCGGTTTCTGGACGGATCGCCTCGTCATGGCCGAGCACAGGCTCGCCGAGAACGTCGCGCACTGCAATGATCGACTTTTTGAAGCGGCCTTCCTTCCACGACCGTGCGGCGCGCTTCTGGCTTTCGACCGCATAGGCGTCGACGTCGTCGCGGGTAAATCCATATTTGGTTGCAATCAGATCAGCCGAGATGCCCTGCGGCACGAAGTAGGCTTTGAACGCCACGGCAGGATCGACCGGCCAGGCGCCGCCGTCGGACCCCATGGGGACGCGGCTCATGTGTTCGACGCCGCCGCCAATCGCAAGGTCCGCTTCGCCGCTGATGACTTTTGCCGCGGCGATATTGATGGCTTCAAGGCCCGAGGCGCAGAAGCGATTAACCTGAATGCCGGCGGTCGTCTCGGCGTATCCCGCATTGATAAGCGCCGTCCGCGTGATCACGGCGCCTTGTTCGCCCACCGGCGAGACGCAACCGAAAGCGACGTCATCCACGTGTTTAGTGTCGATTTCGTTGCGGTCGCGGATGGCCTCGAGGACCTGCGTTGCGAGTTGGACCGGCGTGATTTCGTGGAGGCTGCCGTCGGACTTGCCTTTGCCTCGTGGCGTTCGGACGGCGTCGTAAACATAAGCGTCGGTCATAGGGTGCGTGTCCTTTCGATCACTTTCGGTTGCGCGCTATGGGCGGCGGTATGGCAAGTTACGGCTAAAGGCCGCGCCGTTCCGGGGCCAGCGACGAAGCGTCATAATTCCGGTTGTGTAGGTAGGCGCGGCGCGGGCGCTTCGCAACGCCGCAACGCAGTCCCGCCTGCGCTCGTGAACAAGATAAGCGCATAAGTGCAGATCGCCTTGCCCTGCCGCTACCTGAAGGCGAATGACAGTCAGGTTGCGGCGGGGTATCCAAACGGGCGAAAACCGAGTTGCGAGACGTAGCCTATGACCGTCCAAACCCCTGCCAAAGCCCCGAGTGACGCGCCCTTTGACCAGGCGGACCTCGATAAGCGTCGCGCGGCCATCCGATCGGGCGCCATGGCCGACGAAGGCGCGCTCGCCCGCCGGCTGATCAAGGCGGCAGACATCGGGGACGCCGCCCGCAAACGGGCGCAATCAGACGCGGGGGAATTTGTGCGTGGGGCGCGGGCGAACGCCTCCCGTTCAGGCCTGATCGATAAGTTCCTTCAAGAATACGGCCTGACCAGTCACGAAGGCGTGACGCTCATGCGCCTTGCTGAGGCTCTCCTCCGCACCCCGGACGCGGCGACCGCCGATGCGCTCATTCGCGACAAGGTCGAGGCGGGCGACTGGGCCGCCCACAAAGGCCGAAGCCCCTTCCCGCTTGTGAATTTTTCCACGCGCGCTCTGATGCTGACCGCTGCGTGGCTCGACGAAGTTGAAGGCGACGGCGTCGGCAATCGTCTGGCGCAGGCCACGAAGGACCTTCTCGACCGGGTCGGCGAGCCGGTCATCCGCGCATCCGTCGCGCAAGCGATGAAGCTCCTTGGCGAGCACTTCGTCCTGGGCGAGACGATCTCTGGCGCGATCAAGCGCGCACGCGCTTATGGCGCACGGGGATATCTTTTCTCCTATGACATGCTGGGCGAAGCCGCGCACACAGAAGAAGACGCGCAAAAATACTTTGCCGACTACAAAGGCGCGATTGAGGCGATTGCCGGCGCAGCAAATTCGCATGACCCGAAAGACAACCCCGGCATCTCGGTAAAGCTGTCGGCGCTCCATCCACGCTATGAACTCGGCAAGCGCGACCGCGTGCTCAATGAATTGGGCGCGCGGGCGCGGGCGTTGGCGGTCATGGCGCGGGAGGCCAATATCGGGTTCAACATCGACGCAGAAGAAGCCAACCGGCTCGACTTGTCGCTCGATTTGATAGACCGCCTGTCCGGCGATCAGGCCCTTGTCGGCTGGAACGGGTTCGGCGTCGTCGTGCAAGCCTATCAACGCCGCGCCTTCGATGTCATCGACTGGCTTGGGGCGCTTGCGCGGCGCGACCGCCGCCGCCTCATGGTCCGCCTCGTTAAAGGCGCCTATTGGGACGCCGAGATCAAACGCGCGCAGGTCGCTGGCCTTGACAGCTATCCGGTCTTTACACGGAAGATCCTGACAGACGTCAGCTATGCAGCCTGTGCGCGCCGCCTTCTGGCAAACCGGTACCGCTTCTATCCGCAGTTCGCTACGCATAACGCGCACACGGCTGCGATGGTGCGGCAAACCGCAGCGCTGAATGAAGGTCAGGGACCGGAGGATTATGAACTCCAACGCCTGCATGGCATGGGCGAGGCGTTGCACGACAGCCTGATCGAGGCGGGTGTCCGCTCGCGCATTTATGCTCCTGTAGGGGGTCACCGCGAACTGCTCCCCTATCTCGTGCGCCGGCTCCTGGAAAACGGCGCGAATTCGTCCTTCGTCAACCAGTTGTTTGACCCGGATCTTTCGGTCGACGAAATCGTCGCTGACCCGGTGACCGAGGCCCGCGCCCTGCCGGCCCTTCCAAACGAGGCGATCCCGGCGCCGCGCGATCTGTTCGCCGGCGTCAGGCTTTCCGCCCGCGGCGTCGACGACGGGGACCCGCTAGCAATGGCGGCGCTGGAAAGCGCCGCATCCGTCAGTTTTGACGCTGCGAAAGTTTATGCGTCGTTGATCGTTGCCGGCGGCGCGCGAGACTCCGCTGCCGAGTGTTCGCCGGCCCTTGTGCGCAATCCGGCTGACCCGGAGGATGCGCTGGGACGCATCGTCGTTGCAGAATTGGCTGACGTCGAAGCGGCATGCGCGCAGGCTGCGGCTGCCTTTGAGGGATGGCGTGCGACGCCCTGCGCGGTACGGCG
>JBGTFV010000273.1:0-1956 GCA_041747095.1 Parvularculaceae bacterium | reverse complement strand
GATCTTGACGACCTGCTGGCCGGGGCTGACCGAACGGATGACCTCCGCACCCACCGCGCGCTCTTTGACGCGCGCGACGAAATCCTTGGCGACCGACAGCGCGACGTCCGCCTCGATGAGCGCGACGCGCACCTCGCGCAGGGCTTCGGTCACGTCCTTTTCCTCAAGCGCCCCCCTGCCGCGCAGGCGCTCGAAGATAGAACCAAGCCGGTCGCTCAGACTGTCGAACATCAATGCCTCATCACGCCAAAAACCCATGCGCGGCGACAAACGCGATTGACCGCCGAGAGGGCGTTACCCTGTCGGCGGCGCCTCCCCGGCCCCGTCCCGCATGGCTTGTCGCGGGGGTCGTGCCGGCAAAGGCTGGAAGACGAACTTCCGGAATTGCATGGCTCTATAGGCCCTCAACGCACGCCGTGCAACCGGGCACAGGACCGTAACCGAATTGCGAAGGGCTCTAGGCTGGTTCTCGCAGCCGCCGGGCGATCGACGGCAGGCGGATGATTACCCAGAGCGCCGTCCAGACATTGCCGAGGGCGAACACGGGCAACGCCCAGAGAAGACCCCAATACCAGCGGCGTTCCGCCAGCATCATGATCAGCGCCGCGATGAAAAACCCGAGATAAAGGTCGATAAAGGTGACGACCGTCCATTTGTCGGCGGTCATATCGGCAAGGATCTGTCCGAGCGGGCGGGTCTCGCCTTGCATGGCCCAGAAAATCGCGGCCGTGAGCGCCGCGCCGCCCACGAGCAGCAGAAACCGGATGAGGATCATGGCCGTTCTCCTTGAGGGTTCAGGCTGCCCGACCGCAATAAAACTACGAAGGGCTCCCCGCGGCGGATCCGTCTCCTCGGGCCGTCCTTATTCAGATTGCGGGCGGTAGGGACTTTGCGGCGCCCATTGCGGCGCTGCGTCAGCGTTAGCGATGCGCGCGGTAAGTTCATAGAAAAATAGATTGAAATCGCCGGCTCCCCCGAGGTCGAGCGGCGTTGTCATGTCGTCCTGGGGTCGATGATAGCGGGTCTCGTACCATTCCCGATAACGCCGTTCGGCTTGCGTACCCGGATCATAGCCAAAGATGAAACTGACGGCGGGCACGCCCTTTTGCATGAACGGCCAGTGATCGGACCGGCGGATGAGATTGCGCTCGGGCTCGTTATCCTCGCGCACGACGATGCCCATCGGCTCGGCAATAGCGCGCACATCCTGCCCGAGCGTCGATTCATTGAGCGCCAGCGTCGTCAGGATCGTCAGCGGATAGAGCGGGCGCAACTGATCGAGATTGACGACTGCGACAGGAAGCGGCGCGGCGGGCGTCGGATTGTCGGCAAGAAACCGCGAGCCGAGAAGTCCCTTTTCCTCGCCGGTAAACGCCGCAAAGAGCACCGGACGGCGAAAGCCTTCGCCCGCCCGCCGTTCCGCGAGGCGGATCAACGTCGCCACATAGGCTGCATTGTCCAGCGCGCCGTTATAGAGCCCATCCCCATCGACCGGCTCGCCATAGCCATAGCCGTCGAGATGGGCGTCGACCATCACGACCTCGTCCGCGAGCGTTGGATCGGCGCCGGGCAACACGCCCAGCACATTCGCAGACGCATAAGCGCGCGCCGCGACATTCATTTGCGCGACAAGGCGGGCGGGGATTTCGAACACGGGCAGCGATTGAGACGCCGACCCGGCGCTGAGAATTGCGGCGGCGTCCTGGTCGGTTCCGGCGATCAGGTCTGCGAAGACGTCCGCGGACAGACGAATTTGCACCGGCCCCGGCGCTGGCCCCGAGACTGGCGTTGGCGCATCGGCAAAATAGAGCTGACGGGCATAGGCGACGGGCCATCGCGGCGGTTCGATCGTGAAACCCGGATCGTCGACGGTAATGATTGCAGCGGCGCCGCCCGCAGCAGCAGCGGCCGAGCGGGAGGCCGCTGTGGTCATGCCCGCCCGACGCGCCCCGAAAC
>JBGTFV010000272.1:0-2357 GCA_041747095.1 Parvularculaceae bacterium | reverse complement strand
GAAGCCGGCGACGGCGCCTGCCCAAGCGTCGGCGCAGTTGCTGCCGCCTCGTCCGTTGGCCGAGCGCTGGCGAGAGACGCCTCCAGAGCGCTGATCCGCGCCAGAGTTTCCTCAAGACGCGCGGTGCGGTCCTCGGGGTCGAGGTCCGCCGTCGCTCGTTCGGCGCGTGCGCGCTGCATCGCTGCGAGGCGTGTCATATTGGCGACGTTCATGATGCGAGGCTCCCGGACGCGGAGTAGCGGTGTGAATTATTGTGGACGTTGGGCAAGCGTTGCGGCGCGGCGCGCGCGCCCACAAGCGATGCGTTGCGCAACAGATGGCGTTGCAGCCGTCTTTGCGGCGCAACGACTTCGACGAGGATCGGCGTGCGGAATATGCGCCGGATGTCCTGAATTGTCCGGGTGCGCCCTTCAATCAACTCAACTGCGACCGCGGTACTGGCCCCAACAAGCGCTCCGGCAATCAGGCCGAGGAAAACAATTACGGCCGGCGGCGGCGTTGTTGCATTAGCCGGCGGAACCGCGCGGGCGAGCAGAATTGCGTCAATCGCATCGACCCGTGATTGCAACGACTCCTCGAGGGTTCGCGAGGCGACGAGATTGAAGGTTTCGCGGCTGGTCGCCACTTTCTCTTGCAGCAGGTTATAGGTCTCGCGCGTGCGTTGCTTGGCGGCGACTTCAGCTTTCATTTGCTCCGCCGAGGCTTCGAGCGCACGGACACGGGTTGCAGAGTAGGAGGCGCGGTCGCGGATCGCCTGCATGAGATCGCGTTCAAGGTCGGCCTTTTCTCGGCTGACGGTCGTCATTTCGCGGCTGCGCTCGCCATAGCGCGCGCCGATGCGCGAATGAAGCGCGCGCACTTCAGCCAGCCTCGCCTGCGTCTGGCGCGCGGCCAGCGCATCATCGGGAAGCGGAAAATTCACGAGGTCGCCTGCTGCGGTTGCGGTTGCCTGTTGCAGCAAAGACCTCGCCTCGGCTTCGTCGGCGCGCGCTTGAGCAAGGCGCCCCATTACAGCCGCGAGTTCCACTTCGCCGGAATCGACGCCGCCGCCGCCAAACGCAACGAGCCCGGCCTTATCCCGGAAGGCCGCCAGCTCATTCTGGGCGCGCTCCAGATCCGCCGAAAGCGTTTGCGTCTCAGTCGAAAATGATTGCGCGTTGCGGGCGAAACGCTGCTGGCGTTGACCCACCACAGTTTCCATGTAGGCCGAAGCGAACGCGTTGGCGATGCGTGCCGCCTCGGCCGGGTCTGACGCGACATAATTGATCGCGAGCGTACTCTCGATCGGATCGGCGGACACTTTGAGGTTTCGCAAAAGCTGGTCGGCCGCCCACAGCCGCGAATCATTGCCCGCCAGGGCCTCTCCGCCAGTTTCCTGCCGCCAGCGCGTTTCATAATCTTCAAGCGCAATCGCGCCGTCTGCAACAAGACGGTCAATCACTTGCAGCGCGACGGTCCGGCTCGTGGCCACCGCCGCTTGCTGGCCGAGAAATTCCCCAACGCGCACGCGCGGCTCGACCAGCCCCGTCAACGAGTTACGCTGTATGCTGTCGACCTGAACGCGCGAGGTGGCGCTGTACTGCATTGGCAAGATAAAGCACGCAGCAAGGCCAACGAGCCCGCCAACCAGCACTGCCCATCCAACCATCAGTCGGCGGACAGCCAGCACATTCAATAACGCGATAATGCCCATATCAGTTTGATTTGCCCTGTTGAGGTTGCGAGGCGGGAGCGCCCGAGGCCGGTGTGGGGCGCACGACGCCCTGGTTATCGGAAGGACCAGCCGCTGCGGCCGCTGCCGGCAGCGTGCGGAAAACCTGCGCCTGCGCTTCCTTGCGCAAGCGCTCGATCAACGCTCCTGCGCGCCGCGCAGCAGCTTCTTCCATCAGGATACGGCGGGAAAGCGGCCCCCATTCGGCTTGCGGCGCCGGGTCTGGGCGGATGGCGACAATCTTCAAAATTCGGGTCTGCGTGTCGCCCTGCAAGACGATATTATCTCGCACATCATAGGCGCCGAGCTGATCGCGGATCGGTTTGGGAAACCCAATCCCACTCTGCGTCACCGTCGAGATGGCGTATGTCGCGCCGGCCTCGTCAAGCAGCGCGGCGAGGCGCTTGAAATCCGGATCGGTGTCGAAAAATGGCGTGAGGCTTTGCTCGTCGAACGCGGATGCTTCCATGCTCAGTACGAGGAAATCGTAAGTGCGTCGTTGACTGAAGAGCGAGGGATTATTCGTGATGTAATCGGCGATCTCGTCCCGCGTCGGCTCCGGCGCCTGCGCGGCGAGACCGAGATAAAGATCGGCCAGCGCCTGTTCCTGCGCCGCCTGCATGCGCGCCAGCGCTTCGGGGCGCCG
>JBGTFV010000271.1:0-7030 GCA_041747095.1 Parvularculaceae bacterium | reverse complement strand
TGCGCCGGGCGTTGGCGTCGTCAGCGCGCGCGTCACGCCGCCGGCCCGATTGATCGCGATCAGGGTCGAGCTTGGATTGAAGGCGTCAGCCGCATCGAGGGATGCGCTCAGCGGGAAATCGCCGCGCGGCGAGGAGTCGTTGGCCTCAGTGTCGAGACCGATTTCGCTGAGACCGATTGATGAAAAGGGCGCGAAGATGCCAGCGGTCACGAATTTTCCAGCGGCGTCAATGATGCGCGCGTCCGCAGGCGGCGTCAGGTTCGGCCCAATGGCCGAAATAGTTGCGCCATTGATCAGGATGTCCGCCTGTTCGACAGAGGTCGACGTTCCGTCTGCGCGCACAGAAAGTACGTTCGCGTTCCGTATCGCGACCGACTGCGCGTGCGCGGCCCCTGCAACAGCGAAAGCGGCAACGAAGGTCGCGGCGAGAGCGCTCCTGCCGAAGTTCTTTATAGTGATCATTGTCCCGCCCCGCCGGTAAAGCCGTTGCCGTTCTGTCCAAGTTCGAAATCGACCCGCGGCGAACGCGCCGGATCGTTCCGGTCGAACATCCGCGCGCCATCGATATAGACAAGTTCTGCGCGCGAAAATGTCGAGAAGGGATCGCCGCTCCAAACAACAGCGTCAGCCATTTTACCGGTCTCAAGCGATCCCGTGACATCGCCAAGGCCCATTGCCCTTGCTGGATTCAGCGTGATCCACTGAATGGCGCGTTCATAGGGAATCTCAAAACCCATGCGCCGACCGTCGGCGGCTGCTTTGGCTGTTTCCTGATTGAGGCGCTGGATGCCGAGCGCATCATCCGAGTGGATGATCGCGCAGCCATTGGGCTGAGCGTCGAGCAGCGCGGCGTTCTCAGGAATGGCGTCGTAGGCCTCAAGCTTGAAACCCCACCAGTCAGCCCAGACTGCGCCGCACACGCCTTCGCGCGCCAGATGGTCGGCGATCTTGTAAGCCTCGACGCCATGATGAAATGAAGCGACCTTATAGCCAAACTCCTTCGCCATATCGAGGATGATGACCATCTCATCGGCGCGGTAGCAGTGCATGTTGACGATGATTTCTCCGTCGAGGGCGAGCGCCAGGGTTTCGAGCTTTAGATCGCGGGTCGGCGCGTCGGGCGCTTTGTCGTCCTTTTTGTCGGACTTGTCGTCGCTCGATCCCTTTTTCGCTTCCCAGGCTTTGTAATCCGCCTCGTATTTCCGCCATTTCTTGCGATAGGCGTCGGCGTCGATCCACGCGGCGCGATAGCCTGCGACATTGCCCATGCGCGTCGAGGGGCCCTGTTTTTCATAGACCCGCTTGGGGTTCTCGCCACACGCCATCTTCATGCCGTAGGGCGCGCCGGGGAATTTCATGTCCTGGACGGTTCGACCTGGCACGTTCTTCAAGACGACCGAGCGGCCCCCGAAAAGATTTGCGGACCCCGGCAGGATTTGCAGCGAGGTAATGCCGCCTGCGAGGGCGCGCGTGAAGCCAGCATCCTGCGGCCAGACCGAATGCTCGGCCCAGACCTGCGATGTGTTGGGGCTCGTTGCCTCATTGCCGTCAGCGGTCGATGCGGTGGAGGGCGACGGGTAATCGCCGAGGTGCGAGTGGATGTCGATAATGCCGGGCGTCACCCACTTGCCTGCCGCATCGACAATCGTCGCGCCTTCCGGGGCGGCCACCTCGTTTGCTGGGCCGATGGCGGTAATGAGGCCGTTCTGCATGACGACCGTGCCGCCGTCGATGCGCCGTCCTGCGCCGTCGAGAACTGTCGCACCGACCAGGGCGACCGTTTCCGATGGATAAGCCTGATAGGTTGACGGAAAGGGGTCCTTCGGGGGCCGGACCATTCCCGTCTCGGCGCTCGTTGTCGATCCGGCGCCTGCCGCGCCCGAACCAGCAGTCGCGGTTGCATCGGGGTTCGGCTTCGCCTCATCGTTCTGACCAGCGCAGGCAGATAGGCCCAGCGCGACAACCAGCGCTGAAAGGCTCGCGGCCCTGCTAGAGGCGGCGACGAAATGTCTTTTCATGCTGATCTTGGCTCCCGGTCGCATAAAACTGTTACAAGCTTAGACGAATTTGCAAGCGCTTGAAGCGCGCTGCGCAGAAAGTGAAGAGCGGCGCGCTTGCGAGCGGCGGATGTCTTCTTGGAGGAAGCATCCGCTATCACGACGCAAAACGACGATAAAAACCGGGCGGAGGGGATCAAAATGGCTCGAATTACGCGACGTGCAGCGCTGCAAACAGCGCTGTTGGGCGGGGCGGCGGCTTGCGCTACCGCGCCGAAACTGACGCCCTATAGCGCCGCATCCGCCGTTCAGGGCGGCGCTTTCGCCCATGGCGTGGCGAGCGGCGATCCCGCCGCTGACAGCGTCGTTCTCTGGACGCGCGTTTCCACGAGCGAGGCTTCAGGCGTCTCGGTAATTTGGGAAGTCGCGGAGGATGAGGCGTTCGCCTCGATCCGCGCCAGCGGCGAGGCGGAAGCGCGGCCAGAGGCGGATTATACCGTGAAGGCGATTGCCGGGGGACTTGCGCCGGGCGGCAAATATTTTTACCGCTTCCGGTCAGGCGAGGCGGTTTCCACCATTGGTCGGACAAAGACGTTGCCCGCCGGGGCGACCGAAGCGGCGCGCTTTGCAATCGTTTCCTGCTCGAATTATCCCTTCGGCTATTTCAACGTTTACGATCTGATCGCGCGCCAGAGCGACCTCGATGCGGTGTTGCACCTCGGCGACTACATCTACGAGTACGGTCCGACCGGTTATGGCGGACAGGTTGGCGATCGTCTTGGTCGGGCGCACGAGCCGTCGAATGAAATCATCACGCTGGCGGACTATCGCCGCCGACATGCTCAGTACAAATCGGACCCTTCATCGCAGGCGATGCACGCCGCTCACCCGCTGATCGCCATCTGGGACGATCACGAGACGTCAAATGACTCTTGGCGCGATGGGGCGCAAAATCATGATCCAGAAACTGAAGGTTCGTGGGAAGACCGCAAACGCGCGGCGCTACAGGCTTATTACGAATGGATGCCCGTGCGCGATCCACAGCCCGGACGCCCTCGCGAAGCGCTTTTCCGCTCGTTCTCCTACGGTGACCTGTTGACAATTGCGGCTATTGAAACACGCCTGATGGCGCGTTCCGAGCAGCTCGATTATAATGAAATCGTCCCGCAGCTGAAAACGCCAGAGGATATCGCCCGCTTCAGAGACCAGACGCTCTGGGACGACAGCCGTGAAATGGTCGGCGAAGCCCAACTCGATTTCATTGACCGCACTTTGCGTGCGTCCAAGGAGTCTGGCCAGCCTTGGCGGTTGATCGCTAACCAGATCATCATGGCAAATGTCATCGCGCCCGATCTGTCTAAATACGTTTCAGAGGAAGATATTGTCGAACTCGAAAAGGAATGGGATCGGGCGCGCGCCTTCGTTCAGTTCTCGACGCTCGGCCTGCCCATGAACCTTGACGCGTGGGACGGTTATCCGGCGGCGCGCGAACGCTTCTATGCGAAGGTCGATGAAGCCGCCGGAACCGATGGGCTCATTGTCGTCACGGGCGATACGCACACCTGGTGGGCGAATGATCTTGTCGGCCGCGACGGCCGTCGGCGCGGCGTCGAACTTGGCGTCAGCGCAGTCACGTCTCCGTCGCCCTTTGGCGGTAACTTCCTCGGTGGACGCGGCCCGGAATACGCTCTGCTGACCGCCCAGAAGAACGAAAGCGTACGGTACATCTCCGGCGAGAACCGGGGCTTTATTGCGCTGGAAGTGCGCCGCGACGGCGCAACGGCCGAATTCATCGCCGTCGATACGATCGAGAGCCAATCGTACAACGCCTTCCGTCAGGCCGGCTTCGAGATTGGCAAGAGGGACGGCGTCGCAGAATTTAAAGGAACAAAAGGGCTATCGTTCAAGGAGCGCTATCTCTTCTAATTCGGATGGGCGCTTGACGTATGGTCATTGAATCGCATGGAAATTTTACTTAATCGCCAAAACGCTGGACGAAACAGACGCCGGCAAATGCTCCGGTTCACGCGCGTGGCAGCGCGCTAGAAACAGTTCGCATATTGACTGAAATAAAACCCCGCATACTGTCGAACAAGGCAATGGGGGTTGTCGATGGCGCTTCGAATTTCGCAGCTTGTAGCACTGGCCTGTATGGGCGTCAGTGCGGGCGTATATATCAGCGATTGGGCTGGTGGGCGTTTGTTCCGCTTGGCGGCGGACGCTTCCGAAGCCGTATTTTACCAGCAGGTCATCCACGTACAATATCAGCGGTTTATGCCGGTCTTCGTGTTTGGCGCCGTTCTGGGGGCCGGAGGGTGGCTTTACTGTATTCGATCGCATTGGCGCTCTCTGGAATTTCTGAGCGTCGCCATAGCGTTCGTTGCCGCTATTGCGATTGCAATCATGACATTAAGCGTCAGCGTGCCGATCAACAATGCTCTGATGACATGGGATCGCAATTCTCCACCCGCGGATTTCCGGGCGCTATGGGCGCCATGGGACCACGTCAACGGCGCGCGGAGCGTTCTGGCGTCGGTCGCCTTCCTGCTTGAACTCCTGGCGGCGCTTATCGTTGCGCCGAAGAGCGCCAAACTTTTCGGTTCGCGGTACTAGGCGACCGCGACATCAATGGATGGCGGGTGTTGGTATAGCCCCTGACCCTCGATGCTCGACCCGCCCGGCGCGCCTCCGGATTTGTGGACCGTACGCATTTGTCTATGTAGAAGCGGAACAAGAAACCAGCGCGGCTCGACCACGACCCCGCGGGAAAGAAAGCGGGCGGCTGCATGTTTTTTGGCAGGGTACGGCCAGACTGGTCCAAGGAAGGCGCTGACTGGCCTCACCACAAGGCGAGCCGCTTCGTCGAGGCGGGCGGCGTACGTTTCCACGTTCAGGAGTTGGGCGCGGGCCCGGACGCGTTGCTGTTGCACGGGACAGGGGCATCGACTCACTCGTTTGACGCACTTGCCGATCGGCTTGCATTGCGTTTCCGGGTGATCATGTGCGATCTGCCGGGACACGGATTTTCCAGCGCGCCTCGCGCCTCGCGCATGTCTCTTCCGGCGATTGCAAACAGCATCGCCGCGCTAATTGATTCTGAAGGTCGTAAGCCGGCGCTGATTGTCGGCCATTCGGCCGGCGCAGCGATTGGGGTGCGGATGGTCGCATCGGGCGCAGTCTCGCCCCGTGCTTTCGTCAGCATCGCCGGAGCGCTCGCGCCCTTCGGCGGCCCCGCCGGGTTCATTTTTCCGGTGATGGCCAAGTTATTGAACCTTAATCCGTTTGCGCCGCATTTCTTCGCGCGCGGCGGAGCCAGTCGATCCCGCGTCGTCTCGCTTATCAAGGGAACCGGCTCGTCGATCTCTGACGACGGCGTTGACTATTATGCGCGCCTGTTGGCCCATCCCGGCCACATCGCCGGCGCGCTTGGCATGATGGCGAACTGGGATTTGACGCGGATGGCGGACGATCTTGGCTCGCTGTACATGCCGGCCCTTTTCCTGACCGGCGCGCGCGACAAGGCGGTGCCGGCGGCTGACGCCGAGCGCGCCAGCCGTCTTAGCCCGCGCGGGCGCCTTGAGACGCTGCCTGCCGTGGGGCACCTCGCGCATGAAGAAGCGCCCGAGGAGGTCGCTGAGCGCATTCTGCGCTTTGCTGCCGAGGCTGGAGTAGTTCCAACGGCCAGCGCGAATTCAGCAAAACGCGAAGCGGGGTCCTCACGCCCATAAGTCGGGGGCGCGCTATCGCGTCGCCCCGATGTTTTCGCCATCGCGCTGCAATCGCGTAACGTGTCTGGTGATTTGTGCGGCTGAAACAATGAATACGGAGCAATAGATGGATCCGCAGATTCTGACGTTCGTTGAGCTGTTCCTGTTTTCATTTTTCGTCGTCGGCTGGGCGGCTTGGGAGTATCGCTCGGTCAGCCGGCTGCAGAAGAAAACGCGGGAGGAAGCGGCCGCAGCGGCGCGAACGGGGCCATCTGCGCCGGTGGAAGACAGGTCCGGTCCCGCTTCCTGACATTTAATGAATGTCCGGCGTCGACTCTTACGGACGTCTCGGCATCCGGTAAGGCAACAAGTGCGTGACCCACGCCGCGCGCAGGCGCGGTGCGCTCAGCGTCTCGTGAACCGCCCGCGCTGGCGCGCCGTCAATTGGCAATTCCAGAATGGACCTCGAATAAAATGGCGTATCCTCAAGCGTTGCCAACACGCGAGGCCTCGCCGTTGCTGTGGTGCGCCGAGGCATGCGCCACAGCATTGTTGCGTGGACTGACGCCGGCGGCTCGATCTCTTGATGGGTCGCGACGCCGTCTGCGCCAATGCGCAACGCAAGGTCGCGTTTCCGACCGTCAGCGGTTATCACGTTGTAGGCGATTGCCGCGCCGCCATCGGGCGTTGAGGAACGTCGCCAATCCCAATATTCGAAGCCGTCCTCAAGGGGTTCGTCGCCGTGGTTGGCGTCGAGATAGCCCTGACCCGACCATTTAAGATTGGGTGATTTCAGGTCCACCTCGACCTGGCAGCTAGGCGAAACCGGTCGCCACCAGTGCCCGCCGCGATGATCGATTTGATATTCCGTCCCGAGCACATGGGGCAGGGTCGCGCGCACTTCGCCCTGAACCGGAAAGGGAATCGGGCAGGCGCGCTCATCAATGGAAAAGATCAGTTCCCGGCCGTTCCACGACGCCTTGCTCGGCCCGATGCGGCAGGCGCGGGCGCCGAAATCGACAGAGCCTTCGCCCCGTTCGGTCATCGCCCAGCGGCTGTCGAGGCCACTGTACAGCACGACGTTCATCGCGCAGTGGTCGAAGGGGCGCGTGCGGCCAGACAATTTGTAATAGGGCGAGAACACGCTGCCCACGAAGGCGATGATGACGATCGCGTGGCGCCCGTCGGCGCTCATGGCGTCGAGATACCACCAAGCGTAGCCGCCCGCGTTGACCCTCAGGTCGAAGCGAAGTCCGTCCAGAGCGCTTGGGCCGCCATCCGCCCGGACAATGCCGCCATCGGCGCGCCCGGCCCAGGATGAACGCT
>JBGTFV010000270.1:0-7654 GCA_041747095.1 Parvularculaceae bacterium | reverse complement strand
TATCCCGCCGGAATTGGTGGAAAAGATCCGCGCAGCCGACACCTTCAATCAGGGCTTCGCGACAACGGAATATCTCGCCTCCGCCCTCATCGACATGAAGCTGCACCTTGCCGGCGGCGCAGACATCGACCCGGGTGCCTTCGAGCGTGAAGAGCTGGCCAAGCTTGGCATGCCGTCGACCATCGTCATGCGTCATCGGACGCCGCAGTTCGGGCATGTGTTTTCAGGCGACGGCTATTCGGCGGGCTATTACAGCTATCTGTGGTCGGACACGCTGACCGCTGACGCCGCCGAAGCATTCAAGCAAGCGCCCGGCGGCTTCTACGATCGCGAAGTGGCCAAGCGCCTCGTGGCGCACGTCTTTTCCGTCGGCGACACAATCGACCCGGCGGACGGCTTCCGCGCCTTCAGGGGCCGCGACGTCGACACGGCCGCGCTGATGCGCAAGCGCGGCTTCCCGGAGCCGGCGCGGTAGAAACAGCGAAATCATCGCGTTATCAGAGGCTTAGTTAGGCTCCTGATCACTTGACGCCGCGTTGCGGCGCCGTTACGTTCCGCGCCGTCTTCCAAGGCGTCGCGCGAGCGGCGCCCTTTCCCGGGCATGCTCATGGCGCGCGACGCCGGCAAGCAAGAATCGAAGTCGCTTGAAGAATTCTCGAAACGTCTGGACGCTGCCCGCGTCGCTCAGACCGAAGAGAATCCGCAAACGTCGCGCGGGGCCGCCCTTGGAAAAGGATTTCGCGTCGCTTCCGAACTTCTGGCGGCGATGATTGTAGGGCCGGGCCTCGGGCTCGGCATCGACTTTTTTGCGGGCACGTCTCCCTGGGGGCTGCTTGCAGGTATCGGACTGGGGTTCGGCGCCGGAATTCTGAACGTCATGCGCGCCTTGCGCAGGCAGGATCCCGGGGCGGCGTCAGAATCGCAAGATGGTGACCCGAACGCAGGCGCGCCCGAGGGCAGGCCTTAAGAGCTGGATGATATGATAGACGCCCTCGCCGCCGGACCGATGGAGCAGTTCGAGATCGTGCCGCTCGTTCCCTTGCGGATCGGCGCATTCGACCTGTCCTTTACCAATTCCTCTCTTTGGATGGTGATCGCCGTCGGCGCCGCCGCCGCCTTGCTAATGGCCGCGACCGGCCGGCGCGCGTTGATACCGGGACGCCTGCAATCGGTCGCCGAGATCTTTTACGAGTTCATCGCGGACATGGTCCGGGGTTCGATCGGACAGGAGGGCATGAAGTTCTTCCCGTATGTCTTTACCCTCTTCATCTTCATTCTGATGGCGAACCTTCTGGGGCTCGCCCCGACCATCCCGTTCGCGCCGGCGGCGACGCACCCCTTCACGACAACGAGCCACATCATCGTCACGTTCTCTCTCGCGATGCTGACAATCGCGATCGTCCTCATTTATGGGTTCGCGAAGAACGGGCTAGGTTTTTTCAAACTCTTCATCCCTTCCGGCGTGCCCGCCTGGCTGTTGCCGCTGATCTCGCTGATCGAGTTCGTCTCGTTCCTGTCGCGGCCGATCAGCCTTGGCATCCGATTGTTTGCGAACATGCTTGCGGGACACATCATCCTGAAAGTATTCGCCGGCTTCATCATCTCGCTCATCGGAGCGGGCGGCGTCTTCAGTCTGATCTCAATTTTTCCTTTCCTCGGCGCTGTGGCGATCACGCTGCTTGAATTCCTCGTGGCGTTCCTGCAGGCGTATGTTTTCGCGATGCTGACTTGCATCTATCTGAACGACGCCGCACACGCCGGCCATCACTAAGCAGTTTATCGACTTCCCATCGCGGACCGGGGGCCGACCGCGACTGGCTGGGAAATACGGCTCAAGACAAACAGGAGTTTCACAATGGACGCAGCAGCCGCAAAACTGATCGGCGCCGGTATCGCCGCCCTCCCCCTCGCTGGCGCGGGCGTGGGCCTCGGCATCATCTTCGGTAACTTCCTTTCAGGCGCGTTCCGCAATCCATCGGCGGCGGCGGCCAACCAGCAGACGATGCTGATCGCGTTTGCGCTGACCGAGTTCACGGGCCTTCTGGGGTTCGTCATCGCGATGCTGATCCTGTTCGTATTCTGATCATTCCCGCCCGTCCGGGCGGTCTTAGATGCGAGTTTTGATGCTGATCCCGTCTCCACGCGCGTTCGTCGAAACGCTGTTGGCTGAAACAGTCGAGGGAGGAGCCGCCGAGGCGTCCTCCGGCGGCCTTCCCCAACTCGACATGTCGACCTATCCGAGCCAGATATTCTGGCTCGCGGTCACGTTCGGCTTTCTCTATCTCGTCATGTCGCGCGTCGTGCTCCCCCGGCTCGGCGGCGCCATCGAAGAGAGACGCGACCGGATTGCGGATGATCTCGATCAGGCGGCGGAGTTCCGGCGCAAATCCGAGGAAGCGGAGGCCGCCTATAACGCCGCCCTTGCTGACGCCCGGGCCCGCTCGCAAGCAATCGCTGGCGAGAACCGCGCGGCGATAGAGGCCGAAATCGCTGAACTGCAAGCGGAGGCGGACGCGGATGCGGCGAAGCTCGTTGCGGCCGCTGAAGCGCGCATTGCTTCAATGAAGGCGAACGCCACGTCGAAGGTGCGCGAAGCGGCGCAGGATACGTCCAAAGCGATCGTCTCGGCTCTCATCGACGAGACCCCGACTGACGAAGCGGTGGCGGCGGCCGTCGCCTCCGCAACGACCGTCCTCGCCCGATAGAGACGCGTGCATTAGGAAAAAGCGATGATTGAGATTGCTCTGATGATGGCGGCGGCGGGCGCTGAGGCGGGCGGCGCTGACACGGCGTGGTGGCAAGACACCTCGCTGTGGGTCAGCGTCGCATTCGTCGCGGTCGTTGGAATCCTTCTCTATTTTGGCGCTCACCGTCAGGCGGCGGACGCGCTCGACAAGCGGGCGCAGAAGATCGCCGACGAACTTGATGAAGCCCGGCGGTTGCGTGAGGAAGCGCAGGAATTGCTCGCCCAATATCAGCGCCGCCAGCGCATGGCTGAAGAAGAAGCCGAAGGCATCATCGAACAGGCGCGGCGCGACGCGAAGCGCTTTGCGGCCGCCGCGCGCCAGAAGATCGAGGAACAGATCGAGCGGCGCACGAAATCAGCCGAAGACAAGATCGCACGCGCCGAAGCGCAGGCCATCGCTGAAGTGCGCGGCGAGACCGCCGACCTGGCGGTAGAGGCAGCGCGGTCAATTATCCGTTCTCGTATGGATCAAGGCGCCCATTCGGCGATGGCGGAAAAGTCCATCAGCGATCTGCGCAGCCGTCTGCAGTAACTGCGCACGCGTTATTCCGCCAATCACTCGGCGGCTTGCAAAGGCGCGGCCGGAGTCCAGCGCAGGACGGGTTTGCGCGCAGCGGCTGTCTCGTCGAGGCGGCGACGCGGAGCGAACCGGGGCGCGGCCTTGAACATGGCGACCTCGCCTGCCATCGCCCTCTTGGCGAGCGAGATCATCACGTCGCAGAACAGGTCGAGCTCACGCCGCGATTCAGACTCGGTCGGCTCGATAAGCATCGCCCCGTGCACGACAAGGGGGAAATACATCGTCATCGGATGATAGCCCTCGTCGATCATCGCCTTGGCGAAGTCGACGGTTTCGACGCCCGTGCCCGCCAGGAACCGGTCGTCGAACAGCGCCTCATGCATGCAGTAGCCAGCGAATGCAGGCGTCATGTCGGCTTTTAGCCGCGCCAATACATAATTGGCGTTGAGAACCGCATCCTCCGCTGCCTGACGGATGCCGTCAGCGCCGTGGCTCAACATGTACGACAACGCCCGGACGAACATGCCCATCTGGCCGTGAAACGCGGTCATGCGGCCAAAGCTCTGTACGCCTTCGCCATGGGTCGACCGCGCCGCCCTGCGCGTCTCGACAAGGTAATAACCGTCGGCGTCATGGACGACGAACGGCACCGGCGCGAACGGGGCCAGCGCCTCGGAAAGAACCGTCGGACCTGAACCCGGTCCGCCGCCGCCATGGGGCGTCGAAAATGTCTTGTGCAGATTGATGTGCATGGCGTCTACGCCGAGATCGCCGGGTCGCACTTTCCCGGAAAGCGCATTGAAGTTTGCTCCATCGCAATAGAAATACCCGCCCGCCTCGTGCACCGCATCGGCGATCGCGCGAATGTCGCGCTCGAAGAGGCCGCACGTATTCGGGTTCGTGACCATAATGGCGGCGACGTCCGGCCCGAGCTTGGCTTTCAGCGCCTCGAGATCGACGCGGCCGCTGGCGTCGGCTGGAATGTCGTCGACCGTGAAGCCGCATTGCACGGCGGTCGCGGGATTGGTTCCGTGCGCTGATTCAGGGGCCAGCACGCGGCGGCGCGTTTCGCCCTCGCCGCGCGCGACAATCGCCGCCTTGATCGTCATCATGCCGCATAGTTCGCCATGGGCGCCCGCCGTGGGCGACATGGCCACCGCCGGCATGCCGGTCATCGTGCGCAGCCAGTGGGCCAGCGTGTCGATCAGTTCGAGCGCGCCCTGAACCGTCGATTGGGGCTGCAACGGATGAATGTCGGCGAAGCCCGGCAGGCGCGCCATCTTCTCGTTCAGCCGCGGATTGTGCTTCATCGTGCACGAGCCGAGCGGGAACGGCCCCATATCGATGGCGTAGTTCTTCTGCGACAGTCGCACGAAGTGGCGCATGGTTTCCGGCTCGGAAAGTCCCGGCAGGCCGATGGGCGCGGCGCGGCGCAGATTCCCGAGGCGGCTCTCACTGTCGGCGACCTCAGGCAGGTCTATCCCTGAGCCGTCGAACGAGCCGCGCTCGAAAATCAGCGGCTCCTCGATCATCAGCGCGCGATTGCCGGTAAAGGTCTCGCCCGCCGCGACGGGCGCTCCCTCGCTGCGAGTCGGACGGCCTGTTGCGTTCATCGTCATTGGGTTATTCCATTGTGCAGTTCAACTAAACGTTATCCGATTAACAGCGCGACTAGGGCAAAGGTTGCAGCGACCAGACCGATAACAAAGGCTAACGTTTTTTGTCCGACTACGAACCATTCTTTTCCACCGGTTCCAACGGCCAAACGAAAAATGCCCCAATAAACGGCAACCGCTCCGACGAAGAATAGCCAGTAAGTGAGGATTTCATCAGAATAATAAGAGTAGAAATTGAAGCCGTTGACCCTCCCCCAAAATGCCGCTGCCATGAAGGTTACGCCGACGACGGTCACAAAAAGCCCAGATCCCTTTGGCCTACTACTTAAGGCTTTCGGTTTCTTTCTCGCCATAACTCTTCCCCCTATCTCAGATCCTCTAGTGCTGAAGTAAGAACAGAACAAAATCGCTCGATATCTTCTCCCGTCACGCACTCCGTCGCCGCAACGATCAAGAGATCATCCGCTTCCGGCGTCTCGATCCACAGGCGCGAACCCGGAACGCCTGCGAGCACACCGCGCGCGGCAAGCCGTTCGACGATCGGCTCGGCCGCTTGCGGCAGCCGGAGCGTAAACTCGTTAAAGAACGAGCGGGTGAGCACCTTCACGCCCGGAATGGCGGCGAGCGCATCCGCCGCCTCGATCGCGCGCTGGTGGTTGATCGCAGCGAGCCGGCGCAACCCGGCCTCGCCCATCAGGGTCATGTGCGCTGTAAAGGCGAGTGCGCAAAGTCCTGAATTCGTGCAGATATTCGACGTTGCCTTGTCGCGGCGGATATGCTGCTCGCGGGTCGACAGCGTCAGCACGAAGCCGCGCTTGCCATCGGCGTCTTGCGTCATTCCGCAGAGCCTTCCGGGCATCTGACGCATGAAGCGCTCGCGCGTCGCAAACAACCCCACGTAGGGTCCGCCGAAGTTGAGGCCGTTGCCGATTGATTGCCCCTCGCCCACCGCTATGTCGGCGCCCATTTCGCCGGGGCTCATGACCGCGCCGAGCGAGATGACTTCCGTCACAACAGCGATCAAAAGCGCCCCCTTAGCATGGGCGGCGGCCGCTATGGGGCGCAGGTCGCGGAGATTGCCGAAGGCGTCCGGCGACTGAACGATGACGCATGAAGTGGCGTCGTCAATGGCCGCGGCGATGTCTTCCTCGCCCGCCGGGTCCAGCGGCATCGGCGTCACTGTGTCGCCCACAAGCTCGGAATTCATCCGCGTCACGGCGGCGTAATGGGGGTGAAGGCCGCCGGAGAGAAGCACGCGCCCGCGTTTGGTGATGCGCCGCGCCATCAACGCCGCCTCGGCGCAAGCGGTCGAGCCGTCATACATCGAGGCGTTGGCGACCTCCATGCCGAAGAGGGCCGCAACCTGAGTCTGGAACTCAAAGAGATATTGCAGCGTGCCTTGCGCGATTTCCGGCTGATAGGGCGTGTAGGAAGTCAGAAACTCCGAGCGCTGAATGATATGATCGACCGTCGCCGGCACATGGTGCTTGTAGGCGCCAGCGCCGACGAAAAACGGACCCGACGCGGCCGTGCGGTTCTTTGCCGCCATCGCCCCCAGAATGCGCTCGACCTCCTGTTCGCCTCGGTGAGGCGGCAGGTCGATGGTCGCGTTCAGCGCGTCAGCGGGAACGTCCGCAAAGAGATCGTCGATGCGCTGAGCGCCAATCGTCGCCAGCATCGCGGCGCGGTCGGCGTTCGAAAGCGGCAGATAGCGCATATCAGAGCGTCTCCAGGTAAGCGGCGTAGGCGGCGTCGTCCATCAGGGCGTCGAGTTCGGCGGGGTTGGTCAGTTTCAATTTGACGAACCAGGCCGAGCCTGCCGGGTCCGCGTTGACGGAAGCTGGATCATCTACGATGCCGGCGTTTGCTTCGACCACCGACCCGGACACCGGCGCATAGACGTCAGAGGCGGCTTTTACCGATTCGACCACCGCCATTTCCTGGCCTTTGGAGAAACTCGCGCCCGCGGCGGGCAGTTCGACGAATACGACGTCGCCCAACTGCTCGGCGGCGTGTGGCGTTATGCCGACGGTCGCGTGCTCGCCGTCCTGCCGGACCCATTCGTGATCGCGTGTGTAGCGTGTCGTCATGGCGCGGCTCCTATCCTCTGAAATAGCGATGTTCGACAAACGGCGTGGCGGCGATGCGCGCAGGCAATGCAGCGCCCCGGACGACGACGCCAACAGGCGTACCGGGCGCGCTGAAATGCGGCGAAACATATCCCATGGCGATCGGCCCGCCGACGCTCGGCCCAAAGCCGCCGGACGTCAGGACGCCGATTTCTGCGCCGTCTGCATCTACGACGACGGCGCCTTCGCGCGCCGGGGCGCGTCCATCGAGCCGGATGCCGACGCGTACGCGCGACGGACCCTCCTTCAGCTCGCGGAGGATTCGCTCAGCCCCCGGAAAGCCGCCCTCGGTTTTACGCCGTTTGCCAATCGCGAAACCGATGGCCCCCTCGACGGGCGAGGTCGTCTCGTCGAGGTCGTGGCCATAAAGGCACAAGCCGGCCTCCAGCCTCAGACTGTCGCGCGCGCCAAGCCCAATGGGCTGAACGCGCGGGTCGGCGAGCAACGCCCGCGCAGTTCGCTCAGCGTCGCTCGCGGGGACGGAGATTTCGAACCCATCCTCGCCAGTGTAGCCCGAGCGGCTGATAACCGCCGCGACGCCGCCGAAGTCGACCTGCGCAAAGCTCATGAATTCGAGGCCAGCGAGCGCCGGCGAAAACTCGGCGGCGACGCTTGCCGCCAGCGGTCCCTGCAACGCGAGCAG
>JBGTFV010000269.1:0-1614 GCA_041747095.1 Parvularculaceae bacterium | reverse complement strand
ATCGCGCCATGGACGCCGCCTGGACGCGATTCATCTGTGGCGCGCTGGAGCGGGGCGAGACCATCGACGTGCAGGGCCGAAAGGTTCCGGTTCCGCGCGCGGCGCGCGGCGCGGCGCGTTTTGAATTTCACGAATTGTGCGGACGTCCGCTTGGGGCCGCCGATTATCTCGCGATCGCCCGGCGGTACGACGCCGTTTTTGTCGATCGCGTGCCGCGAATGGGAACGGCTGAGCGAAATGAGGCGCGGCGCTTCATTGGGTTCATTGACGCTCTTTACGAGGCGCGCACGAAACTCGTGTGCTCGGCAGACGGACCGCCCGAGGCGCTCTATCAAACCGGCGACGGCGCATTCGAGTTCGAGCGCGCCGCCAGCCGTCTCATCGAAATGCAGTCGGACGATTATCTCGCCGCCTCGCGAAGGGTCGCCGTCGCCGAGCCCGTCGAAGGCGCGCTCTAGTTGCGGCTCGCGACGTTCTGGCGTTCGCCAGCCATCGCCAGCAGCCCGGGATGGCCGATCTGCTTGACAAGGCTCATTTCAACATCGCGCTTGCAGTCTGGGAAGGCGTGCGCCGGAATTTGACCCTGAGCGCGTTCGGAGACGCATTGCCGCTGCGCCGCTCGTTCGATTCGGGTATAGACGGATGCAACGCCATCAGAAGTCTCAAGGTCGCTTGCCTTGTAGCTGAAAGCGACTTTCTGAACATCCGAAGCCATCGCTCCGCCTGACGCGAAAGCAATCACCACAGCCGCGGCCATCAAGGCTTTGTTTCTGGTCAATTTAATTCTCCCTTTTTCCTTTTTTCGAGTCCCTGAAGTTTCCGCCCGCTTGTCTCGCGCCAGTGGCGTCAAGTCCCGATCCCGGATCGACATCGCCCGGACCAGAATTGTGGCCCCCTGCGATTAATATGACGTTTTTACAACTGGTTAGCGGCAGGTTACCGCTGCACGGCAAGGCGAACGCGTTGGCTCACCCGGCTCCGATTGCGCACTCCGAGCGGAAGACCGGCGCGGCCAAGCCGTAGGATGAAACCAACGAGTCAGGTTTCCGGCGGCCTGATGGAAAGCCGCCCATTCGCCGATGCGCTGCCGATTTATGTCCGATTTATTCGCGATTTACGCGCGCTTGGCTCATTTTTGCGCTGCACCGAAAGCCTCGATTGCGTCAGCACGCGCGAGCGTCTACGCGGACGCCATGGACCACGGAGCATCTTCACTCGGCGCCGCAGAAGCGTCCGCGCAACCGCGCATGCCGTTCGCAGAGCTTGTGGCGATCACTGCGGCGATCATGGCGCTAAACGCGCTCGCCATCGACATGATGCTGCCTGCGCTCGGGGTGATCGGGAATGAGCTCGGAGCGTTGCGAGACAATGATCGGCAGTTGATCGTCGTCGTCTACGTTGTCGCCAACGGCGTCGGGCAACTGTTCTTTGGCCCGATCGTCGACCGCTTCGGGCGGCGTCGCGTCTTGCTGTGGTCGCTTGCCGGCTACGCCGCCGGGTCTTTATTGAGCATCTTTGCCGGGTCGTTCGCCCTGTTGCTGGCTGCGCGCGCTTTTCAGGGCGTCGGGCTCGGGCTTGCCCTCAGCCGCGGTCTTGTCGAAGCCATGGGCGGCG
>JBGTFV010000268.1:0-2380 GCA_041747095.1 Parvularculaceae bacterium | reverse complement strand
CGGCGGGTCGATGGCCGCCGCCCCTTGAGCAAGGACCAGCAGCGCAAGCACGGCGATAGGCGACATGAGCGGCATTCCCCGAGAATGCGCTCAGCTTATCAGCCCGCCATCGATGCGAATAGTGACGGGCGCAGCCGCGCGGATCTTTATCCGGCGAGCTTAAAGCCTCAGCTCGCCGTCTTCCATGCCGTCCCAATATTTGACCCGCGTCGCCTTGACCCGCAACATGACGACGCCCTCGGTCTCGGGGCCGTTCTCGAACCAGTCGTCGAGGCCGGGCGTCCAGTGGGCCTTGAATTCCTCCCGGTCGCGGATGACCGACGCGTCGCCCGTCACCGAGGCGTAGAAGGATTTTCCGTCCTGGAAGGCGAGGACGACATTGGGGTCGGCCTCAATGTCAGCGACCATGCGCGACTGTTCCCATGTGAAATAATGCGACGTCCCGTCGAAATCGACCTGTCCGTTATTACTCATCGGGCGGGCGGCGATCTCGCCGCCTTCTGTGTGGGTCGTCAGCATGGCGTGGTCGATGCCGCGCATCGCCTTGGCCAGATCCGTCAGGGTTTTCTCGCTCATGAACGCCTCCGCAATAAGGGTCTTACGCGTTCTGAACACGGCGTGACCGGGTTGCGTTCCGGATTCAGCGGAGGCGGCTTTTTTGGATACGTGCGTTTCTGGTTGGCAGCAAACTAACTGGGCCGAGCCACGGATTGAGCTTCTGGATAAAGCTCCGATCCCATCTCTCGATATTTCTCGCTCATCTCGCGCATGCCCTCTTCGGAAATACGGTCGAGGTCTTTCTTCTCATTGTCCGACAGACCGGCGGCGTAGTCGCGGACGTCCTGCGTGATCTTCATGGAGCAGAATTTCGGCCCGCACATGGAGCAGAAATGCGCGGTCTTGTGCGCCTCCTTGGGCAGCGTCTTGTCGTGGAAGTCGCGCGCGGTCTCGGGGTCGAGCGACAGGTTGAACTGGTCCTCCCAGCGGAATTCAAAGCGCGCGCGGGACAGCGCATCGTCGCGCAATTGCGCCGCCGGGTGGCCCTTGGCGAGGTCGGCGGCGTGGGCGGCGAGCTTGTAGGTGATGACGCCGACCTTGACGTCGTCCCGGTCGGGAAGCCCCAGATGCTCCTTGGGCGTCACATAGCAGAGCATGGCGCAGCCGAACCAACCGATCATCGCCGCGCCGATGCCGCTGGTGATATGGTCGTAGCCGGGCGCGATATCGGTCGTCAGCGGCCCGAGGGTGTAGAACGGCGCCTCGCCGCATTCGTGCAGCTGCTTTTCCATGTTGATCTTGATCTTGTGCATCGGCACGTGGCCGGGGCCTTCGATCATCACCTGACAGCCATGCTTCCAGGCGATTTTCGTCAGCTCGCCGAGCGTTTCGAGTTCGGCGAATTGCGCGCGGTCGTTGGCGTCCGCGATGGAGCCGGGGCGCAGGCCGTCGCCGAGGCTGAACGAGACGTCATAGCGCCGCATCAGCTCGCAGATTTCCTCGAAATGGTCGAAGAGGAAGCTCTCCTTGTGGTGGGCGAGACACCACTTCGCCATGATGGAGCCGCCGCGGCTGACGATACCGGTGACGCGGTTGGCGGTCAGGTGGATGAACGGCAGGCGCACGCCGGCGTGAATAGTGAAATAATCGACGCCCTGCTCGCATTGTTCGATCAACGTGTCGCGATAGATCTCCCAGGTGAGGTCTTCGGCGACGCCGCCGACTTTCTCCAGCGCCTGATAGATCGGCACGGTGCCGATGGGCACGGGGCTGTTGCGGATGATCCACTCGCGCGTGTTGTGGATGTTGCGCCCCGTCGAGAGGTCCATCACCGTGTCGGCGCCCCAGCGGGTCGCCCAGACCATCTTGTCGACTTCCTCCTCGATCGACGACGCGACCGCCGAATTGCCGATATTGGCGTTTATCTTGACAAGGAAGTTCCGGCCAATGATCATCGGCTCGGCTTCCGGGTGGTTGATGTTCGCCGGAATGATGGCCCGCCCGCGGGCGATCTCGTCGCGCACGAACTCGGCTGTGATGAAGGGCGGGATGTTCGCGCCGAAACTCTCACCGTCGGCGAGGGCGGCCTCCGCCCGATCAAGCATCGCCTTGCGGCCGAGGTTCTCGCGGATCGCGACGTATTCCATCTCCCGCGTGATGACGCCCGCCCGTGCGAATTCAAGCTGTGTTACCGGCGCGCCGGGAAGGGCGCGCAGCGGGCGGGCCGCAACGGGAAACTGGCGCGCGAGATGCTTGCCCGACGCGCCGCCATTGTCTTCCGGCGCGACAGGACGGCCCTGATATTCCTCAACGCCGCCGCGTTCGATCACCCACGCCCGGCGCAAGGGCGGCAGGCCGCGCTCGACGTCGATGTCAGCCGCCG
>JBGTFV010000267.1:0-3508 GCA_041747095.1 Parvularculaceae bacterium | reverse complement strand
AGCGCGATGCGGCCGCAGATTTCCTCCGTGGCAGGATTGATGACGTCGAGGAACTGCGCGCCCGAAGGCGGCGTCCATTTGCCGCCGATGAAGAATGCCGATCCGTCGCGCATACCGGGCCTCGCTTCCTTTTCGGTATCTTGCGCGCAGAGGGCGCAGGCGGCAAGGAAGACGGTCAGCGAGACGCTTAGTCGAACAGGCTGGAAACCGATTCCTCATTGGCGATGCGCCTGATCGCTTCGGCGAGCAGCCCGGAAATCGGCACTGCCTCGATCTTCGGCACGGCGGCCGCCCGCTCGCCCAGAAGGATCGAATCCGACACGACGAGCCGCGTCAGCGACGCTGCGCCTGCGATGCGGGCGTGCGCGTCGCCCGAGAGAACCCCGTGGGTCACATAGGCCGAGACGCTCTTGGCGCCTTGCGCCATCAGCGCGTCTGCTGCGTTGCACAAGGTGCCGCCCGAATCGACGATGTCGTCGAACATGACGCAGTGCTGGTCCGCAACGTCGCCGATGATGTTCATCACTTCCGAGACGCCTGCATGTTCGCGACGCTTGTCGACAATGGCGAGCGGCCGGTCGTCCAGGCGTTTCGACAGCGCCCGCGCCCGGACGACGCCGCCGATGTCCGGCGAAACAACCGTAACATCGGAGAGATCGCCCTTGTGTATCGCCCGGATGCGTTCCTCGAAGACTTTAACGGCATAAAGGTTGTCCGTCGGGATATCGAAGAAACCCTGGATTTGCGCCGCGTGCAGATCGACGGTCAGAACCCGGTCGGCGCCGGCGGTGGTGATGAGGTTGGCGACGAGTTTGGCCGAGATGGGCGTTCTGGGGCCGGCCTTGCGGTCCTGCCGGGCGTAACCAAAATAAGGGATGACGGCCGTGATGCGGCTTGCTGAAGCGCGGGAGAGTGCGTCGATGGTAATGAGCAATTCCATCAGGTTGTCGTTCGCCGGATATGACGTCGACTGGATGACGAACACATCCTCGCCGCGCACATTCTCGCGTATCTCAACGAACACCTCGCCGTCCTTGAAGGTGCGGATGTCGGCCACCGCCAGCGGGGTCGAGAGACGGCGCGAAATATCTTCTGCGAGCGGGCGGTTCGAATTGCCTGAGATCAGCTTCATCGCCGTTCGCCCCTTGGCTCATGCAAAATTGTGACGCTTTCCTGACGCTTTCCTGCGCGGGGATCAAGAGCCGTGACGGCGCTTTGCTTACGTTTGTGGCAATCGCCGGATTGATCCGAAGCGACGCTGCCGTTACCGACCGATAAACTCCCTGATTCCACCGCCAGATTTCGCATAACGGGTTCCGAATTGTTCGATTCCATCAACCTCGCCATCCTGATCGGCGCCGGGCTGGTCGCCCTCAGCACGCTGACGAGCCTTGTCTCTCAGCGCGTGGGCGCGCCGTTGTTGCTCGTTTTTCTCGGCGTCGGCCTACTGGCGGGCGAGGACGGCTTGCTGGGCATCCAGTTTGACAGCGGCGGGGCGGCCTATTTCATCGGGTCGCTGGCCCTGGCGATCATCCTTTTCGACAGCGGGTTCGATACCCCGCTGCGGTCCTATCGTCTCGCCGCGCGCCCCGCGCTGACGCTGGCGACTTTGGGGGTCGTGCTGACGGCGGGGTTTGTCGGCGTCGTCGCGCATTACCTGTTTCCCATTACGTTGGTCGAAGGGCTGATGCTGGGTGCGATCGTCGCCTCGACGGACGCGGCGGCGGTGTTCTTTCTTCTGCGCGTCGGCGGATTGAAGCTGCGCGACCGGGTCAAGGCGACGCTGGAGGTGGAATCCGGCGCGAACGACCCCATGGCGATCTTCCTGACGACGACATTCGTTACGCTCGCCGCCATCCCGCGCGAGCCCTCGGTCGATCTCGGCCTTGAGTTCGCGATGTCCTTCGCACGCCAGATCGGGCTTGGCTTTGTCGTCGGGGGGATTGGCGGTCTCGCTATCGCCTATCTTCTCAACCGGCTGCGCGATCTCGACGCCGGACTTTATCCGATCACTGGGCTTTCCGCCGCGCTCATGGTCTATGCGGCGGCCGGATTGCTGGGCGGCAGCGGTTTTCTGGCGGCCTATGTGGCGGGGGTCGTCGCGGGCAACCGCCGCATGCGGTTCGCCAATCGCGTCCGGCGCTTTCAGGTCGGGATGACCTGGCTGGCGCAGATCGGCATGTTCCTCACCCTTGGCTTGCTCGCGACGCCATCGGAGTTCGGCGCCACGGCGCTGCCCGCCATCGTGCTGGCCATATTCCTGATGTTCGTCGCCCGCCCGCTCGCGGTCTGGCTTTGCCTCGCGCCATTCGGCTTCAAATGGCGCGAGAAACTGTTCGTTGGATGGGTTGGCCTCCGGGGGGCCGTCTCGATCATGCTGGCGATTCTTCCGGGGCTGGGCGGCGTCGCCAGCGGCGATCTCTTTTTCAACACCGTCTTCATCATGGTGTTGGCGTCGCTGGTCACGCAAGGCTGGACCATCGGCTGGACGGCGAGGCGCCTCAACATGCTGGCGCCGCCCGAGCCCGGATTGGTCAACCGCTTCGAGCTTGAGCTGTCGGGCGATGCGGAACTGGAACTTGTCGGCTATCGAATTCATCCGGACAGCGCCGTTGCGCAAGGCGACCGCGTGCCCCGATGGGCGCGTCCCGTACTGATCATGCGCGGCGGGCGCACCTATTCCGTACACAATGTGGGCCCGTTGAAAGCCGAGGACCAGGTCTATCTCTTCGCCTCGCCGCGGCAGGTCGGGGCTCTCGACCAGATCTATGCGCGCGCGCGCGAGTCGGAAGACGCCAACCTGTTCGGCGATTTCTCCCTCAATGGCTCCGCGCTGCTTACCGATGTTTGCCGGCAGTACGGACTTTCTATCGCCAGCAAGGAGGAGGCCGACACGATCGGTTCGTTCCTCGACCGCGAATTCAGCGGCCAACCCGTGGTGGGCGACCGGCTGACGCTCGGCCCGGTGGAATTTATCGTCAGCGCCATCGACGAATCAGGAGCAGTCAGCAAGGTCGGACTGATCGTCGACGCTGACGCGCGCAAACGCCCGAAGACGCCGGGCGGCTGGCCGGACGCCTTGCGTCGCGGGATCATCGACGCGCCCCGCGTTCTGGCGGCGCTTGCCGACAAGCTTCGCAACGGAAAATAGATGCGGCGCCGGCCCCTCAGCTCTCCCACATCGCAATGGCCGAGAGGTTGCGCCCATAGTCCGGTTCGCTGCGGCGCACCGATCCGCGATGGCTGAAATAATCCGCCGGACGCGCGAGGGTGCACACAGGGATATCGTCGAAATTGCCGAGGTCGAGCCCGGCTGTTTCCAGCCGCCACGCGGCGAAGGCTGCCGCATCGAACAGGCTTTTTCCCTGCGCAAATGGCGGCGCAGGCGCGGGTGAGAAAAACCGCGCGGCGTCAGGATATTTATCCGTAAACGCCGTAACGAGGTCTGGCCCGACTTCGAAATTGTCGCGGAGGAGGCAGGGCCCGAGCGCGGCGACGATACGATCCG
>JBGTFV010000266.1:0-3303 GCA_041747095.1 Parvularculaceae bacterium | reverse complement strand
CATCGCCGCGCTCGCCGGATGGGCGCTCAGTATACGGATCGCTGAATACGGCCTGACGCCGCTGCGCGCCATTGGTCTCGCCTTCTCGGGACTGCTGATGGCGCAAGCCGCCGTTGGATTGGTTGGCGTCCTCAGCGAGGTCAATTGGCGCGCGAGGCGCTGGATGGGGCCCATTGCGCCGCTCAATGTCGGCGTAGCGGCGCTGTGGGCCGCAGCGCTCTTCGCCCTCGCCCTGCCCGGCGTCAATGCCTGGGAGGTGAGCGCTGCCACGCAAGAATCACGACTGCGCAGCGGGATCGTGCAGCCGCAAGCGTTCGACTTCGCTTTTCTTGACGAGCGGCTCGGCGCGCCAGGTCGCGAGGCGCTCAGCCGCCTCGCGCAGGTCTATCGGGAAGCGCGGATTTCGGTTGAAGTCGGATCGCCCTTCGGGACGGACGAGGCGGAGCCCGCAGTTAATCAATACGAGGCGCTGCGCGCGCTGAGCCTCAATCCTGAGCCGGTCGTTGCAACGGGGTCTGAAAGCGACGGTAAAAGTCAGCCGGACTGAGACATAGCCGCCTCGACGATCAGGCGTCGCGTCGATGAATTTTCCGGTGAGGGCCGTGATAGTCCTCAATGCCCTCAGAGATCGCGTAACAAGCGAGCCGCACAGACAGGGGAATAGAGACCTTTTCCCCGTCGCGCTCGCCCTTCTCGTAATACTGGATCATGCGCCGTTTCAGGCCCAAAGCATGGGCCGCGTCCTTTTGGGACAGTTTCAGCCCTTTGCGCCACTTCCTGAAGTCGCCTGGCTCCATAACCGTCTTTCCGCTCGCCCCAGCCGCACTTAATGCATCCTTGTAACAGGCTTTTGACAAACAAGCCCTTTAAGGCCTTCAAATTTCAACTATCGGGCATTACCTTGGTCACGTCGGCTTGCCGACTATGGCGATAAATGACCCGTGTAATAAGCGGTTCGGACCCGGGGGCGGTACCCGGCGGCTCCACCAAAGCCCGGCGCGCTCTTGCGAAACCGGGCTTCGGCGGGGCCGAAATAGGATCGACGGACGTGTAAAGACGACGTTTTCGCTCGGTTGGCCTCCGTTATTTGGCCAAACCTGAATAGTTGCCAATGACAACTACTCGGAAGAGTTCGCTCTCGCTGCGTAATGCGGCTGAGTGACTCGCATCTGAAGTCCTGATCCTTTCCAAGGTCAGGCGGGGCTCCCCGGCGCCCGGCAACAGAAGCCGGGGATTTTATTTCCCCCTTACGCGATTGTTGGTTGATCGGTCCCCCATTTCGGATTGAACTGCGGGCGCGCGCGCCAAACCGAAACGATCCGCGCGAGCAGCGGGTCCGTATCGAATTTGCTGTGTAAACACGCCAATGAGTTGAAAAGAGCCGCCCATGGACGACGTCCAGCTAGATTACGACTACCTCGCCCAGCGGGCGCTTCGGCGCATCGTGCGCGATGTGCTTGAGACGACGCGCGATCTGGGCCGGTCGCCTGGCGAGCACCATTTCTATATCGAATTCCTGACAGGCGCCCCCGGCGTCGGCATCCCTGATCATTTGCGGGCGACCTATCCCGACCGGATGACGATCGTATTGCAGCATCAATTCGACGACCTCATCGTCGACGAAAAGGGCTTCGCCGTGACGCTCTGGTTCAAGGGCCGTCAGGCGCGCCTCTCCATTCCTTATGCGGCGGTCACCAGTTTCGCCGACCCGAGCGTGCAATTCGGTTTGCGTTTCGACGCCTTGATCGAGACGGCGGAGGACGAAACCGTCGAGCCGGAAATCGCCGCCGCCGCGCCGCCGCCGGCTGCGTTAGGCGAGTCTGGCGACAGCGCCGTCGTTCGCCTCGACGCCTTCCGGAAGAAGTAATTTTGGCGGGCGCGCCGTTTCAATTTCCTGTGCCCGGCCTCCTCTTCGCTTTCCGCAGTGGCCCACTGCATGGTAATGCCGCGCAGCATTGATGCGGGCAGCCGCGAGGAGGCGATCATGACGAAGCACCGGACAGAATCCGACACGTTCGGTCCGATCGATGTTCCCGCCGACCGCTATTGGGGGGCGCAGGCCCAACGGTCGCTCGGCAACTTCAAGATCGGCTGGGAGCGCCAGCCCGCGCCGATCGTCCGCGCGCTGGGCGTCGTCAAGCGCGCCAGCGCCGAGACGAACATGGCGCTCGGCAAGCTCGATGCGAAAATCGGCGACGCCATCGTCCGGGCGGCGCAGGAAGTGATCGAGGGAAAACTCGACGACCACTTTCCGCTCGTCGTCTGGCAGACAGGTTCGGGCACGCAGTCGAACATGAACGCCAACGAAGTCATCTCGAACCGCGCCATCGAGATGCTGGGCGGCGAGATCGGCTCAAAGAAGCCCGTTCACCCCAATGATCACGTGAACATGAGCCAGTCGTCGAACGATACGTTCCCGACCGCCATGCACATCGCCTGCGCCGAAGAAATCGTCCATCGGCTGCTGCCGGCGCTGGGCAAGCTTCGCAACGCCCTCAACGACAAGGCCGAGGCCTGGCGCGACATCATCAAGATCGGCCGCACCCATACGCAGGACGCAACGCCGCTGACGCTTGGTCAGGAATTCTCCGGCTACGCGCGCCAGGTCGAGAACGGCCTTGCGCGGATCGAACAGACCCTGCCCGCGCTCATGGAGCTGGCGCAGGGCGGCACCGCCGTCGGCACCGGCCTCAACGCGCCGGTCGGCTTTGCGGAAGGGGTTGCCGAGCGCATCGCAGCGATCACCAAACTGCCCTTCACCACGGCGCCGAACAAATTCGAAGCGCTCGCCGCCCATGACGCGATGGTGATGAGCCACGGCGCGATCGCGACGGTCGCCGCCTCTTTGTTCAAGATCGCCAACGACATCCGCTTCCTCGGTTCGGGCCCGCGCGCCGGTCTCGGCGAACTGGCGCTTCCCGAGAACGAACCCGGCTCGTCGATCATGCCGGGCAAGGTGAACCCGACGCAGTGCGAGGCTCTGACGCAAGTGTGCGCCCACATCATGGGCAACAACGCCGCCATCGTCTTCGCCGGCAGTCAGGGCCACTTCGAGCTGAACGTCTACAACCCGATGATGGCCTATAACTTCCTGCAGTCGGTGCGATTGATGGCCGACGCGGCGGTGTCGTTCACGGACAATTGCGTCGTCGGCATCGAGCCGCGCCTCGACAATATCCGCGCGGGCGTTGAGCGCTCGCTGATGCTGGTGACGGCGCTCAACGAACGCCTCGGCTATGACGCCTGCGCGAAGATCGCCAAGACGGCGCACAAGAACGGCACGACGCTGCGCGAGGAAGCCGT
>JBGTFV010000265.1:0-7792 GCA_041747095.1 Parvularculaceae bacterium | reverse complement strand
CCTCGGCCCCCCCGGTGGCGCGAACGACAGAGTCCGCGCCAGCACCCGCGCAAGAGGCGCGCGCACCTCGCGCAACAGGCCCGCGCGAAGAACGGGTGAAGATGACGCGCCTACGGCAGACGATCGCGCGGCGGCTGAAAGAGGCGCAATCGAACGCGGCGATGCTGACGACGTTCAACGATCTCGACATGAGCGCAGTCATGGATCTGCGCAATCAGTACAAGGAACTCTTCGAGAAAAAGCACGGCGTCAAGCTTGGGTTCATGTCGCTTTTCGTCAAGGCTTGCGTTCACGCCCTGAAGGAAGTGCCCGACGTCAACGCCGAGATCGACGGGACGGACATCATCTACAAGAACCATTATGATATCGGCGTCGCTGTCGGGACAGACCGCGGACTTGTCGTGCCGGTGTTGCGGGATGCGGACCAGCTTTCGCTTGCGGAGATAGAAAAGTCGATCGCTGCGTTCGGCAAAAAGGCCCGAGACGGCGCTCTGACCATCGAGGAGATGCAAGGCGGCACCTTCACGATCTCGAATGGCGGCGTCTACGGATCGATGATGTCGACGCCCATCCTCAATGCGCCGCAGTCCGGCATTCTCGGCATGCACCGCATCGAGGAACGCCCCGTCGTGCGCGGCGGTCAGATCGTCATCAGACCGATGATGTATCTGGCGCTCTCCTATGATCACCGCATCGTTGACGGCAAGGGCGCTGTCACCTTCCTCGTGCGGGTGAAGGAAAATCTCGAAGACCCGCAACGCCTTCTGCTCGATCTGTAAAGCCGGACGGGACGGGAAGGAGACGCGGGGATGGAAGAGCAGCCGCATGTGGTTGAGGTTGAAACGATTGCGGCGCCGCGCCCGCGCCCGACGCGCGATTGGTTCGGCATGATCGTCAGCATCTGCGCGCTCGCGACGTCTGCCGCGTCCATACTGGTCGCCGTGCAGAACGCCAATTCCATGGACCGCCTCGTTCAGGCGAACTCGTGGCCTTATCTTCAGTTCCAGACAGGGAACCAGGCCGATGACGGCACGCAGGTCGTCACGGTTACCCTGCAGAATTCGGGCATCGGACCGTTGCGGTTAGAAACTTTTGTCGTATCGCAGGACGGAAACGACGTCGGCAACTTCGTTGAAATGATGCTGGCGTGCTGCGTACCGCCGGACACAAGGATTGAGAGCGAAGCAGACATCCTAATGGAGATGGGATCGATTGGCAGCAATAAGCCCACCGGCGCGGTGCTCGGCCCAGGCGATTCCATATTGGTCTTCGCCCTGCCTAAAGAGGGGGCAAACGCCGAAGCCTACCGCAAGCTTAACGCTGCACGCTTCACCATGAACTACCGCGCCTGTTATTGCTCCGTGTTCGATGAATGCTGGGAAACTGATTTCAAGAGCACGCACCCGGCGCCCGTCGCGGCGTGCAAATCCGAGCCGAAAAGTTGGCGCGGTTGAACGAAAGGCTGATTGCGTGAGTGATATCTATGACATTGTCATCATCGGCGCCGGTCCCGGCGGCTATAACGCCGCCATCCGCGCCGGCCAGCTCGGCCTGAAGACGGCCATCATCGAGAAGCGCGATACCGGGAAATTAGGCGGCACATGTCTCAATGTCGGCTGCATCCCGTCTAAGGCGCTCCTCCACGCCTCGGAGCTTTACGAGGCCGCAATAAAGGATTTCGCCAGTCTCGGCATCAAGACAGGCGCGGTTTCTCTCGATCTGAAGCAGATGCTGAAACAGAAAGACGACGCCGTTGAAGGGCTGACGAAGGGCGTCGAGTTTCTGATGAAGAAGAACAAGGTCGATGTGTTGTTCGGGGCGGGGGAAATTGCAGGGGCAGGCAAAGTTCGCGTCGCCCTGACCGACGGCTCTTCAAGGGAACTCAGCACAAAGAATATCATTATTGCGACGGGTTCAGAGGTAACGCCCCTTAAAGGCGTCGAAATCGACGAAAAGCAGATCGTATCCTCGACCGGCGCGCTGGCGCTGGCGTCGACGCCCAAGCATCTCGTCGTCATCGGCGGCGGCGTGATTGGACTTGAACTGGGTTCAGTCTGGCGGCGCCTCGGCGCGGAAGTGACCGTCATCGAGTTTCTCGACCGCATCCTGCCGACGATGGACGGCGAGGTCTCGAAACAGTTCCAGCGCCTGATGTCGAAACAGGGCATGAAATTCAAGCTGTCGTCGAAAGTGACAGTCGTTGAAGAGCTGAAGACGAAACTGAAGGTGTCGGTCGAACCGGCGGCGGGCGGCGCCGCGGAGATCATCGAGGCCGACGTGGTTCTGCTTGCAATCGGACGCCGTCCGCATACGGTGGGATTGGGGCTGGAGAAAATCGGCGTAGAGACCGACGCGCGCGGCTTTATCATGACGGATCAGTTCCGCACGAACATTCCGGGCGTCTGGGCCGTTGGCGACTGCATCCACGGGCCGATGCTGGCTCACAAGGCTGAGGACGACGGCGTTGCTTGCGTCGAACTGATCGCCGGCAAGGCGGGGCACGTCAATTACGATGCGACGCCCAATGTCGTCTATACGTGGCCGGAGGTGGCGAGCGTCGGCAAGACGGAGGAAGAGCTGAAAAAGGCCGGCGTCGCTTACAAGGTCGGGCGCTTTCCATTCGCCGCCAACAGTCGCGCCAAAACCAATCATGAGACGGATGGATTTGTGAAGATCCTCGCTGACGCTGAAACCGATCGCCTGCTCGGCATGCATATTGTCGGCGTTGGGGCGGGGGAGATGATCGCCGAAGGCGCGCTCGTTCTCGAATTTGGCGGCGCGTCGGAAGACATCGCGCGCACGAGCCACGCCCATCCGACGCGCTCGGAAGCGATCCGTCAGGCGGCCATGGGCGTTGAAGGCTGGACGATGCAAGCGTGATCGCCCAAGGGCTTTTGATTGCACAGGACTGGCGGCGCGACGTCCGCTCAGCTATATCCGCCTCCGTGGCGTGAAACCGGGGAGGGGTTATGATCACAGTGCGTTTGCTCGCGGCGGTGACCGCTTATGTGGTCGTGTTGCTCGAGGTTTATTCGGGCGTTATCCGCGGCCCTTGGTGGTGGGGTCTGCCCGGCGGCCTTGTCATTTCGTTGCTGATCGCGACCTCGATTTTCGGGGATCAACTTGGGCGCGGGCCTGGCGCCGATGCTGGTAATCGACCAACGGTCGCATTTGGCCAATGGCTGCTCATTCTCGCTGTCGCCTTCGGCGTATCATTCTTTTCGTATGCTTTTGGCAGGTTCATTATCCCTGACATCATGCCGACGCTGCCGCCATCGTAGCATCGTCCGTTTGCGGTCGGAGCGCCGGTTGAAAACGAGCTACGGTCATTCATCGCCGCGCCACGCAGCGGTTTTTAATTCCGCTGACGGAGGAGCCGGCATATGAGTTTCAGTTTGCAGTCGGCGCCGCAGTCGTTTTCGGAACTCGTTGCGTCTCTGCATTTACCCGACCTCGCCGGCCTCATCGGCGTCGCCTTTATTGTGGCGACGTATTTCCTGTCACAGATCGGCAGAATGAATGCGAACCGGCCAGCTTATCCTGCGATCAATGCATTGGGCGCGCTGCTGATTTTATGGTCGCTGGCCTACAGCTTCAATTTTGCATCCTTCGTGATCGAAGTGTTCTGGTTACTGATCAGCATTGTCGGCCTCGTGCGGGCGCTCGGGGGCGCCCGCCGGGCGCGCTAATCGGAGACCTCGATCCTGAGGACTGACCGGACGGCTTCGCGAAATCCGTTGGCGGCGTCCGGCGCATACGGCTCGCGCACGCCCATACCCCACACCGGCCCCGGCCACGCTGCATCCCCCACACGTCGCGCCACGACATGCACATGAAACTGCGGTACGATGTTCCCGAGCGCCCCAATATTCATCTTTTCGGCTCCGGTCAGAATTTTCATCGCGGCAGAGACTGCGGCGATCTCGGCCGAAACGGCGTCGCGGTCCGCCGGCGTCATCTCATGCCATTCGGTCAAGTCCGCCCGCCGCGGGACCAGTATCAGCCACGGGAAGCGGGCGTCGTCCATGATCAGCACCCGCGAAACGGCCATGTCGCCCACCGCGATCGTGTCCTCCGCAAGCCGCGGGTGAAGGACGAATTCTGTAACCTCGCTCATAACCTCTGGATTCTCCGCGTCAATTCTGCCTAGATAACAGTCTGAAGACAGTTCTGCAGCCGCTCGACAACAAATCGGGCGGCTTTTCACAGGCTCAAGGCAAGGACATCTATGTCCGGGCTTGGGTCAGCACAGGGCTGGCGTCTGTATATCTGGGGACGCGCGCGAGAAGTCGCGGTCGTCTCCGATCGGCCGCCGGGGGGCGAGCGATCATTGGAGGACGAATGACTGACGCTGTAGCAACGCCAGACATGGCGGCCGATCGCAAAACATGGTTTGGGCACCCCCGCGGCCTTGCAGTGCTGTTCTTCGCCGAGATGTGGGAGCGTTTCTCATTTTACGGCATGAGGGCGCTTCTGGTGCTCTATCTCACCCAGCACTTCTTGTTTTCAGACGACAAGGCGCAAGGGCTTTACGCCGCCTACGCCTCGCTCGTTTATCTGATGCCCGTCGTCGGCGGTTTTATTGCCGATCGCTATCTTGGGGCGCGGCGCGCCGTGTTGATCGGCGCAGTATTCCTGACGCTTGGCCACTTCGCGATGGCCTTCGAGGGGTCGGGGTCGAAAGAGTATTTCGTCGCCGGCGATGAGCGGCTGCCAATCGAAGTGGACGGGCGCGGTGAAGACCGCATCCTGTTCGTCGTCGATGGCGACGAGCGCAAGCGCCTTGAATTTTCAAGCGAAGGCGCGATCATCGGCGGGCGCGCCTCAGCGGACGCCACGATCATTCCTTCGGGCCAATTTTCGTCTGTAGTCGAACAAGAGCCGCTCTACGTCGCGATTTTATTCGGCGCGCTGTCGCTCATCATTGTCGGCGTTGGTTTCCTGAAAGCGAATATCTCGACCATCGTCGGCGCGCTTTATGATCAAAAGGATCCGCGGCGCGACTCAGGCTTCACCATTTTCTACATGGGCATCAACCTCGGTTCGGTTATCGCCACTTCGCTCTGCGGCTGGCTCGGCATCGCGTATGGCTGGAAATACGGTTTCGGCCTAGCCGGTTTCGGCATGCTGCTCGGCCTCGTCACCTTTATGTGGGGGAGGCCCTTGCTGGAAGGCAAAGGCGAGCCGCCGGTCAAATTGCAGCCTTCGTGGCAGGCGTTGACATGGATTGGCGGAGCGGTTGCGTTGCTGCCGTTGTGGTGGCTTGTGCAGCGCGACGAGATCGTGTCTGCCGCCTTGACCAATTTGGCGCCGGCAATTTTCCTCGGCGTCTTCGCTTATACGCTCTTCTTCCACCGCGCCGAAGTGCGCAGCCGGATGATCGTCGCCATCGTGCTGATTGTTTTCTCGGTGCTGTTCTGGACGCTCTTTGAGCAAGCCGGTTCATCGCTAACGCTTTATGCCTCGCGCAATTCAGAGCTTGGCATCCTGCCGGGCCTTCGACTGACGGCGGCGCAGACGAACCTTTTCAATCCGTTGCTGATCGTGCTGCTCGCCCCCCTGTTTGCCTGGGCGTGGCAGTCGCTTGGTAAATTCAATCCGAACGTGCCGGTCAAATTTGCGCTGGGGCTGATCCAGGTAGGCCTTGGATTCCTCATCCTCGTTTATGGCGCGTCGAATTTCTCGCGTGAGACGCTGGTCGACGGTGAGGTGCGGGTGCTGGTGCCGCTGATCTGGTTGTTTCTCGCCTATCTTTTCCACACGACCGGCGAGATTTGTCTTTCGCCTGTCGGGCTCTCGATGATCACGAAACTGTCCGCGCCGCGATTGGTCGGCTTGATGATGGGCGTCTGGTTCCTCGCCTCGGCGCTCGCTCATACGCTTGCGGGCGTCATCGCCAAGCGGACCTCATCGGAAACCGTCGGCGGCGTGGTCGTCGATGCGCGGGCGCAACTTGACACCTATGTCGAGGTGTTCCAGCAGATCGGCCTTGTTGGGGTCGGCATTGGCTTGGCGCTGCTCGTCCTCTCGCCGCTGCTTAAGCGCGGCATGGCGGGCGTGAACTGAGCCGTTAAAGGTCTCCGGCGCGCCGCGCGCGGGAGGGAACCAACTCGCGCCGCGACCGTTTGCGGCTACGAAAGGAGCGTGGCAAGTTGGCGAACCGATTGAGCAGCATCGTGACCCGTGGCGGCGACGGCGGCGAGACGTCGCTGGGCGACGGCTCGCGCGTATCGAAAACCGATCCGCGCATCGCGCTCCTCGGCGATCTCGATGAACTCAATAGCTGGATCGGCGTTGTGCTGTCACACGGCGTGGGCGAAGAAATCGCCGCCACGCTTCAAGGCGCGCAGCACGACCTGTTCGATCTCGGCGGCGCGCTCAGCATTCCAGGCGCCCCTCTGTTGATCGACCGTCATGTCGCCCGCATCGATGACGCCGCGAAAGCGCTAAACGAAGGGCTTCCGCCGCTAAAAGAGTTTATCCTGCCGGGCGGTGCGCCGACGCTCGCCTGGCTGCATATCGCGCGCACCGTCTGCCGCCGCGTCGAGCGGTCCGCTGTCGGTTTTCTGAAGGACGATCCGGCTGGCGCTGACGCAGTCGCCTACATCAATCGCCTGTCGGACTTCCTGTTCATTGCCGCGCGCGCCGAGGCGCGCCGGATCGGCGCGCCCGAAACCCTGTGGGAAAAATCGCGCAGCCTCACGAGCTGATCCCGCCTTGCGCCGTTATTGCCGGCGACGGGCGGCAGCGGGAGCGCCCCCGACAGGCATGACGGCAAGGGCGCCGTCCCGCCATTCCGACCTGATAGCGAAGACATTGGCGAGGAGTTCGGGCGTCAATACATCTGCCGGCGGACCATCGGACCTGACGCACCCCTCGCTAAGCACAATAATTCGGGTACAGAACTGTCGTGCAAGGCTCAAATCGTGAAGCGCAGCAATGACCAGCGCACGGTCGTCGGCGGTGCGCGCAAGTAGCCCCATGATCTCAATCTGATGGCGTGGATCGAGCGCGGCTGTCGGTTCATCGGCGAGGATGACAGGCGCATCGGCCGCAAGAGCGCGCGCTAAATGCATGCGCGCGGCTTCCCCGCCTGATAGGGTGGAGGCGGAGCAGTAACGCAATTCTGCGATGCCTGTTACTGTCAGCGAACGGTCGATCGCCTCGCGATCGACGCTGGTTAGCTTGCCGCCAGGGTTGCTCTGAAAGCGGCCGAGGCTCACGATCGCTTCCACGTTCATGTCCCAGTTAAGTTCTCGTCCTTGCGGCAGGTAACTGAGCCTCGCGGCGCGGGTCTGCGGCGGTAGCAAGTGGACGATATCGCCGCCAAGCCGCACGATTCCCGACGCAGGCGGTATTAGCCCGGCGATCGTGCGCAAGAGAGTGGTCTTGCCGGCGCCGTTTGGCCCGATGATGCCGATGAACTCACCCTTGTTCGCTTCAAGGGATATGTCGCTGAGGATCGTCTGCTCGCCGCGCTTTATGCTGGCGCGCATTACGTCAATCATCGCCATCATCGCGCGATGTCTCCATTTCGGGCGGCGATGAAAATGAAAAACGGCGCGCCGATCAACGCCGCCGCAACGCCGAGTTTCAGTTCCTGATCGAAGGGGAGCGATCGAAGCGCGAGGTCCGCCGCCGCCAGCATGGCGCCGCCAATAAGCGCGGCAGGCAAGGCTACGCGCGCCGGATCATGACCAACTAGGGGCCGCGCGAGGTGCGGCGCAACAACGCCGACGAAACCGATGGCGCCGGCAAGCGCTACGCTGGCGCCTGTCATCAGGGCCGCAGC
>JBGTFV010000264.1:0-2184 GCA_041747095.1 Parvularculaceae bacterium | reverse complement strand
GATTGTCGCGGCGCTCGCCGGCGTGGCGCTGGTCGCCGCCCTCTTTGTGCAGGCGCTGTCAGGCGCGCCCGTATGGCCGCGATAGAAAAGCTTGCGCTCAAGGGTGACGTTTGCAGGCAATCGTCAGGATATTAAGCATGGTTAAGCTGAATTGATACCTGGTGGACCTTACATTCTTTTTAGCATTGAGACTTTTGTCTCGAGCAGCAAATGCGGCGTATACTTATGATCGAATGGGGTGCGGCAGTCGGGCCCCGCAACGGGGATCGCCCAAAGGGCGGCAGCGTACAGGGAGCAACGCCAATGTCCAACTCAGACACATCCAATGGTGACACCTCCATTCTCGGTCAGGCCAAGCCCGTTTCGTTCATCCTCGTGCGCGACCGGGAGAAGGCGAAGGCTTTCTATGGCGGCGCGCTCGGCCTGACGATGCTGTCGGAGGACGCGTTCGCCGCGACCTATGATCTCGGCGGCGGTGCGACGATGCGCCTGTCAACGGTTGCGGATTATCACGCTCATCCGCATCCGGTCATTGGCTGGCATGTCGGCGACCTCTCCGCAGCCGTCGCCGCCATGAAGGCGAAGGGCGTCTCTTTCAATATCTATGAGGGAGTCGGTCAGGATGCGGACGGCATATGGGTCGCGCCTGACGGCTCCATCAAGGTCGCCTGGTTCAACGACCCCGAAGGCAACGTTCTGAGCGTCAGCGGACTCTGACGCGTCCACCGATCGCCGCCGTTCCCCGCGCTGCGCGCCATTGATGCGCTGCGCCCCGGTCACGGACTGGCGGATAAATTGCAAATTTCCCTTCAGCCAAGCGGGAGTCTTTATGGGCGGTTGTCTGTATGATTTGTAAGCGAACTTTCATGGCGATCGCCGCCGCCGTCCTTGGCTTCGCCAACAGCGCGCAGGCGCAGGGCGAGGGCGATTTCCAGACATGGCTCGGGGTGTTCTTTTACGGGCCGCCCTCGGAGAATTCGCGCCTGCTCATCTGGTTCAATGGACAAGCCCGGTTCTCCGAGCAAACGACGCGGTTCGGGCAATATGTCATCCGGCCCGGCCTCGGCTGGCGGGTATCGGACGGGCTCGACGCCTATACCGGCTATGCGCGGGTCGTCTCGCGCAATGGGGATGGGCCGGACGTCCCGGAAAACCGCGCCTGGCAGCAGGCGGTATTTCCAGTCGCGGAAATTTTCGGCGGCGCTCTCACGGGGCGCACGCGCCTCGAACAGCGGCTGCGGCAGACCGGGGATGATACGGGATGGCGCGCCCGCCAGAAGTTTCGCTGGGAGCGGCCGTTGGCCGACCCGCGGCTATCGGCGCTGGTCGCCAACGAACTTTTCGTCAACCTCAATGATGCGGACTGGGGTCAGCAGGCAGGCTTTGAACAAAACCGGCTGTTCTTCGGCGGCGTGTACCGGCCCACCAAGCATGCGCGGTTCGAAGGCGGCTATTTCAAGAACGTGATCAATCTGCTCGAGCCGGGCACGCAGATAAACCATAATCTCTCGATCGCGCTGTTCGTCAGCCTTTGAGCGATGGCGGCGCGCGCAGCGCCTTGTCGCGCGCATGCGCCCGCTCTTGACGGGCAGGCCCCGGTTTTGTTTATCCCGGTCCCGTTCTGCAAACGGGATGCGCGGGCGAATTGTTAACATGATCAGTATACGGGTTTTTACGGCGGTCGCCGCCGTCATGAGTTTGTTCGCCGGGCAAGCGCGCGCGCAATCAGACGGAGATTTTCAAGCCTGGTCGGCGCTGTTCGTCGCTGGTCCGCCTGCGGAGAACTCCCGGCTGCTCCTCTGGTTCGACGGGCACGCGCGATTCACGGATGACGCAAGCGACCTTGGCGTCAGCATCATCCGGCCGGGCCTCGGCTGGCGCGTCTCGGACCGCCTTGACCTCTGGGCCGGATACGCGCGCATCGTCTCGCGGCGGGATGGCGCTCCGAACATAGAAGAAAACCGAATCTGGCAGCAGGCGACCTATCCGGTAGCGGAGCTCTTCGGCGGCGCGCTCTTGGGGCGCACGCGGCTGGAGCAGCGCCTGCGCGAGACGGGCGCGGATACGGGATGGCGGGCGCGGCAATTCCTGCGCTGGGAGCGGCGGTTCGCCGGCTCGCCCGTTTCGGCGCTCGTCTCCAACGAACTGTTCGTGAACTTCAATAACGCGGACTGGGGACAGCGA
>JBGTFV010000263.1:0-3636 GCA_041747095.1 Parvularculaceae bacterium | reverse complement strand
GACGGCGGCGGCGCCCGCACCCAGCGGGTCTGTCACAACGCCGACGCCTCCTGCGCCTCCCCCTCCCGCGCCTCCGCCCCCGCCGCCGAGCGGAACCGTGCCGGCGCAGATCGGTTCATGGCGTGAACTGATCGTCTCGGCAGGCGGCGTCATCAATCCGTCCGAATACAGACGGGTCGCTGAGAACTACAATACCGCGGAGATCATGGATTACCGCCTGGGACCGACCGCCGCTGATTTCGGCAATGCAATCAATACTGCGCCGACGCTATGGGGACCGGACCAGACCAGCGGATTCGGCCTGTGGCCGTTCGGAAGTCTTCCCGCGAACAACCCTGGCGAGCCGGAAAAATGCGTCGAGCCAGCGCGGCTGCCGCGCAGCGACGAGGAGGCGCGTGCGCGCGGAATGGAAGGCCAAGCGTGGCTGGCGGGAGGAGCCTTCGCTTATATCCCTGACAATCCGGGCGATCCCGATTTCCGGCTGGGCATTGGAAATATCAAGGGCGCTGACGGCCAGGTGCATGAGCCATCTGGCGGCCTCTGCATGCGCCTGTTTGCGCAATGGTTTGGCGATTTCTGGGTTCGCGGCGGCATCGGCGCCTCGATCACCCCGGTGATCCGCGATCTCGTTGCATCAAGCCGGCCGGATCTCCCGCCTGTGCCCGTTGCTATCGCTCGCGGCCGCGCCAACGCGAGTCAGGTCGGCTTTGCGGCGTTTCGAGACGGAACAATTCAGCCGACGCTCGTCGGAAACTCTGCGGCGGAATTCTTCGACGGCGCTGGGGTTCGGCTGCCCGCCGGCATGGTGCCGACTGCGCTAGCGGTGACGCCCTACAACGAGTTCCTCGTGGTGACCGTGTGGGACACTAATTCAGTTTCGGGCAAGCTTGCGTTCATCGCGTTGCGCCCGAGTCAGATGGCGGTGGGTAACCCGTCGCAGACGCCCAACACGCGCTGGTACTGGGGTACGCCCGGCGCCTGGACCAATCGAGGCATGAAGCTGCTTGGTTTTGTCGATCTGCCCTTCACGGCGCCGACCAGCGTTGACGTCTCGAACAATCTGACGCTGCAGAACCCGCGGGGGTTTTCCGATAACGACGATCCGGCGCGCGGCGACCTTTCACGGCAATCCGCTCGCGATTTGTGGCGCGGGGTCAATCCGGTCTTTCCGACGGGCGATGTCCAGTGGCACCAGACGGCCTCCGCTGGCTACGCGATCGTGGCCTCGCGCGCTGAAGGTCTCGTCAGCTTCGTCGATATGACGCCGCTCTATCAGTATTACCGCGAGATGTATTTGACGACGCAGTCGAACTTCAACCAGACCCTCAACGCCAGCGCTGACGATCCGGCGCTCTGGCCTTTCACCTTCAACGTCGAGGCGCGCCAGCGCCCGGTTGTCGTCACAACTGTCGCCGTGCCTCAACCGACGGGTGTAAGCGCCGGGGTGCAGGCAAATGGCGCCATCAGCGACCGCAGCACCGATTTCTTTGAGTACTTTCAGCGCAGCCCGCGTGAAAGCTGGTCCGGAGTTGAGCCGGAGCGGTATCTCGCCCGGAGCAGGGCATTCGTCGCCTCGATGGACGGAACAGTGCGCATCTTCAACGTACAGGGACTGAATTTCACTCAATCCCCTATCGGCAAAACCGTGCCTAGCGAACCGCTCGGCAGCTTCGCTGCGGGCCGCAATCCCTCCTTCGCGTTCACAACCGCCGGCGCCACTGCGTCGGACGATCTGTTCCTTGTCAGCCGGGGCGACCGCAGCGTCACTTTCGCGTGGCCCACGGGGGCCGTGCAGAGCGTTCTGCGCGACAGCCGGTTGAATGATCCGGTTGGGGCGGCGCTGTTCTTCAATCAGGCAGGGTTCGGCGGCAATGGGGTCGGACGAGCAGTTTTTGCGCCGTTCATCACCATTACCGATTACAACGGCAAGGCAATTCTGACTTACGGCGTCGAGCCGCGGCGCCAGCGTGTCCCGGAGCTCTATCCGTTTCAGGCGCCGACCGGTCCCGTAGATTATTTATTCGGTTCGTCGAGACCGTTTCCTGGCAAGCCGTTCGCAGTCGATCTTGAGGAAATCATCTGAATGTCAGTTTGTACTCTCGCCTTCACCGTGAGGGCGCCGGCCCCTTCTTCCTTCGTGACATCGCTTCGCAGACCTCTGGATGAAGGGACGGCGCGTCACGAAGGGCGAAAGCGAGAGTACAAACGAACGCTTCAGCTGAACGTCACGCCAGGCCGATTTCCTGAAGTCGCTGTTTCAGAAATTCGTCCGCCGTGATGTCGGGATATTTCGCGCCTTTGCCCCGGCAGCTATCGATGCACGACAGCACCGCCGAAGAATGGGGATGCATGAAGAACGGCATGGAATAGCGCGAGACGTTTGGACCTTTCGGGTTGACGACGCGGTGCGTCGTCGCCGGGATGACGTCGTTTGTAATGCGCGCCAGCATGTCGCCTGCATCGACAATCAGATTATCGGCGTCCGTATCGACCGCGAGCCACTGGCCCTCGCGGGTCAACAGCTCCAGCCCGCCGCCATTGGCGGCAACCAGAATGGTTATGAGGTTGATATCTTCGTGGGCGGCGGCGCGCAGGGCGTTCGGATCGGCGCCGGCCGGTATCGGCGGATAATGGAGGAGGCGGAGGATCGAGTTGCCATCGGTGGCGATGCCGCGGAAATAGTCGGCGTCAACGCCGAGGGAGGGCGCGAGCGCTTCGAGCATCGCATGGCCCGCCGCTTCAAGCGCGGCATAAAGCTCGAGAAACGTTTCCCGAAAACCGTTGGGCTGCGCGGGCCAAACATTGGGCGGATAGACGCCGGCAAGCGCCGAGTTCGCCTCGAACTCGCGTCCCACATGCCAGAATTCTTTCAGGTCTCCGACTTTTGCGTTCTTGGCGTGCTCCCGTCCGAAAGGCGTATAGCCGCGCTGTCCGTCGCGGCCCGCGGCGTATTTCAGCTTGTCGGCCTCGGGCAGCGCGAAGAACTCCGCAGACAGACGATACGCGCGCTGCAGAAGCTCGCGCGACACGTCGTGATCTTTCAGGATTATGAAGCCGAAGTACTGAAACCCTTCGATCAGGTCGGCGATGAACGCCGCGCGAGAGCTTTCCGTTCCCTCTGTGAAGGATTTGAGGCTGAGTTCCGGCACGCGCGTCAGGCGGCGGGCGGACCCTTCGCCGGGGGATAGGTGCGTGATGGTCGAGGAAGACATCTGGCGGCGTTCCTTTGAAAGCCTTTCGCGCGGCGCTAGCGGCCCTGATGCATGGCGCGCCGCGCGCCGCGTCGTCAAGCCAATTAAAACGCTTCCTGCGCCACCCGGGGGAGCATTTTCTTCGCGTATCAACGTTAACCAAAAAAACGCTGGGATTACATCGCGTTGATCCCTGAAAAATAAAGTTATCCCGCCAGTTATCCCCCTACTTATCCCGCCAGTTATCCCCCACCCCCAAATGGCGCCCCATGATGATCGCTCGCTGGTCTTCGGATTGGCGACGGCTCTTTGACATCGTGAATCCCAAATCGGCGGCGCCATGCGCAGACGGCTGCCGGCTTGTTGGCGGCGGCGCGTTCGGGGTAGACGCGCGCCATGGACAGGCTTGGCATTCCCTCTGGCGCTTTGCGACTTGGCTACGGCG
>JBGTFV010000262.1:0-1893 GCA_041747095.1 Parvularculaceae bacterium | reverse complement strand
TGGCGTCAGGCATTGCGCTTGCGGCTGACCTTGCGGCTGACGCCGCGCGGCGGGGGCTATCGCCGCTGCTTGTTTTCATGACCGATGGCGCAGCGAACATTGCCCTTGATGGCGCTCCCGGACGGCCACGCGCTGAAGCCGACGCTCTCGCGGTGGCATCGCGCATCAGGATCGCTGGCTGGCCGTCGCTGTTATTTGATACGGGACTGCGGCCTGATCCGCGCGCCGCGCGATTAGGATCTGCGCTCGGTGCGACCTATGCGCCATTACCTTTTGCCCGCTCACAGACGATTTCAGATATCGTTCGCGTACAAATGAATTCTATGTAAAGCGCCCAGTGGCTGACAGGTAAGCCTGTCTTGCGTTACGCCACCGCTCGGGCAAGCGCGCATTGCGACCAGATTTCCGACAGCGCCCGAACGAGGCGATCGACATCCGCTTCTGAATGTATTGGCGACGGCGTAATACGCAGTCGCTCCGATCCTTTCGGAACCGTCGGGTAGTTGATCGGCTGCACGTAAATGCCGTGATTGGTCATCAGCCAGTCGCTAATCCATTTGCACTTGACCGGATCGCGCACCATGACCGGAACGATGTGGCTCGGGTTGTCGAGCGTCGGAATGCCGATCCGATCGAGCCGGCGGCGCACCTCGGCGACGCGTTGCTGATGAAGGCGGCGTTCCTCGTTGCTCTCTTTAAGGTGCTTAATGCTTGCAAGCGCGCCGGCCGCGACCGCTGGCGGCAGAGCTGTCGTGAAGATAAACCCCGACGCGAAGCTGCGGACGAAATCGCAAAGCGCGTTAGACGCGGCGATATAACCACCCATCACTCCAAAAGCCTTGCCAAGCGTTCCTTCGATTACCGTCAGGCGATCCATAAGACCTTCGCGTTCGGCGACGCCGCCGCCGCGTGGTCCATAAAGGCCGACCGCGTGCACTTCGTCGAGATAGGTCATGGCGTTGTACTTGTCGGCCACGTCGCAGATTTCTGCGATCGGGGCGATGTCGCCGTCCATTGAGTAGACCGACTCAAATGCGATCAGCTTTGGCGCTGCAGGATCGAGCCCGCTCAAAATGCGGTCGAGGTCGGCCGGATCATTATGCTTGAAGATGTGGCGCTCGGCCCGGCTATGGCGGATGCCCTCGATCATGGAGGCGTGATTCAGCGCGTCGGACAAAACGATGCAGCCGGGAATTTTCGCCGCAAGCGTGCCAAGAGCCGCCCAGTTGGAAACGTAGCCCGAGGTAAAGAGCAGCGCGCCCTCTTTGTTATGGAGGTCGGCGAGTTCTTGCTCGAGAAGCACGTGATAATGGTTGTTCCCCGAAATATTTCGCGTGCCGCCCGCGCCGGCCCCGCAGCGATCGATCGCCTCATGCATCGCTGCGACGACTTTCGGGTGCTGGCCCATGCCGAGATAGTCGTTCGAGCACCAGACGGTCACCTCGCCCGGCCCTACCTCGCCATGGTTAACCGCCGTAGGAAACTGTCCGGCTCGACGCTCGATGTGAGCGAAGACGCGGTAGTTGCCTTCGGCTTTTAGTTCGCCGAGCTTGGTTTCGAAATATTCTTCGTAATTCATGTCGTGCTCCTGTGGCGCGGATAGGCGTCTTTCGTCGTCAGTTCAACCGGCAGATACGGGGCGATGGCGTGTGCCGGCGGACCCGCGCTGAGAGGGGTATAACCCGAGATCCAAGGCGTGGGCGAGGCGCGATCCGCCGCATCGGAGCGGCGGGTGGCCGCATGGGCGCCCCTTGTTTTTGCGCCAGATTTGGCGTTCCGGGCGGCCCACGCCCAGAGGGCAGAAACGCGCACCGGCAAGATCAAGAAGAAGTGTTCGATTACGCCAAGCGCGGCGAGCGCGGCGACCAGCGCCCCGCCGGTCGACCAAAGGTC
>JBGTFV010000261.1:0-4813 GCA_041747095.1 Parvularculaceae bacterium | reverse complement strand
GCGCGCGAGGCCATCGCCAAAGCGCGAAAGGTGCGCATAGAGCGTCTCAACCCCTGAGCCGTGATCGATCACAAGCGTGTATCCGTAACCCCTCTGCACGCCAATGAACGCAACCGTTCCGTCGCCCGCTGCACGGATCGTTTGCGGCGCGCCGGTATAGAGATCAATCCCCTGATGGATGCGGCCCGCGCCCCCGCGGCGTGGGCCGAAGCCCGACGAGAAACACGCCTCGACCGGCGCGCGCAACAACGATACGCCGCGAACATTAGTGTACGGAGTGAAACTGGCTATGCTCCGGCCGCTGTGGACGGGCGGCGCATTTGCGACGTTGAGGCCCGGGCAGAGTTTCAGTTCAGCGCCAACGCCCGGCGGCAGGCTGCCGGATGAGCTTGGCCTTGTGGAAGGCGAGGTGGCGCAGGCGGTGATAAACAGCGCGGTTACGAGTGGGGCCAGCGCCCGCATGGATTTCTGGTTGGCTACCATCAAATCGCGAGCCATGTCGCTTTTAAAATATAATGTCCGTAAACCGTCGCGCCGCCCACGAGCGCCCACATCGCGACGACTTGCAGTCCTGTATGACGCGCCTCGGCCGCCGCCTTGCCATGCGTTGCAACCCATAGCGAGGCGATTACGAAACTGCCGAGGCACGTCAGCAGAAGCAAAGGCAGGATGTTGAAATTAAGGTTCAGTCCGTCGCCAAGCGCCGTCGCCAGCGCAGCGATCGGCGAGGTCGCGATGAAAAATACGATGGTCTCAACCATCGCAATCGTCGCATTCACCTGAGGCACGAGCATGAGTGCGCAATAGGCGAGACAAATGATCCAGATGGTGCGCACTGATTACTCCGCACGTGACATATCCGCAGCCTACGCCGAAGTAAGTTTAACGATTGTGAAAGCGGCAAAATTATGAACCCGCCGACGCATTGACCCCAGCGTCGTCGTCGCTTCAGTCAGCGCAGCGCAGTTCGCACGAGGCGACGATGCCAAGGGTTACGCGGTTGCCTTTTTCGCTGAGGCTTTCTTTTTCGCCGGCGCCTTGACCTTTGCCTTGGCGGGGGGCTTCGGCTTGGTCGAAGCCTTCGATGCTGATGCCTTCGATGCTGGTGCCTTCGAGGAGGAGGCTTTCGAGGCCGGAGTTTTAACTGCGGCTTTTTTCGCTGGGGCCTTGGTTTTGCCCGCGCCCTTCCGCCCCGACGGCGCTTTTTTCTCTCGTTCGGCGATAAGCATCAGCGCTTCTTCGAGGGTCGCGGCCGCCGGATCAGTACCTTTCGGCAAGGTCGCGTTCGTCTTGCCGTGTTTCACATAAGCGCCGTATCGCCCTTCCATGACCTGAACCGGGTCCCCGGTTTGAGGATGGGCTCCCAGCTCCTTGATGACTTTTCCGGCGCCGCGTTGGCCGCGCGGATTGGCGCGCTTCTCGGCGATCAAAATCACGGCGCGATTAAGCCCGACCTCAAGAACTTCCTCGATCGAGGCAAGGTTGGCGTACGTGCGGCCGTGGCGCACGAAGGGACCGAACCGGCCAAGGCCGGCCTCGATCGGCTCGCTATCCTCCGGATGCGGACCGACAAGGCGCGGCAACGCTAATAACATCAGCGCTTTCTCAAGATCGATATCGGCTGGTCGCCAGCCGGCCGGCAATCCTGAACGCTTCGGCTTCTGCGCTGCTTCCTTGTCGTCGGGTCCGAGCTGAACGTATGGGCCGAAACGACCGATACGGAGGAATACTTCGAGCCCCGTCTCTGGATCGAGCCCGAGCGAGCGGTCGCCGCCCTCCGCTGCGTCCGCTCCATCAGCGGGCGCGCCCAACTGCCGCGTGAAATTGCAGTTCGGATAGTTCGAGCAGCCGATGAAGGCGCCGAACTTGCCGGTCTTCAGCGACAGCCGGCCATCGGCGCAAGATGGGCAGGCTCGCGCATCGGAACCATCTTCCTTGGCCGGAAAGATATGCGGCCCGAGGGTAACGTTCAGCGCGTCGAGCACCTCGGTGATGCGCAGTTCGCCGATCTCCTGAACCTGCGCGTGGAAGTCGCGCCAGAAATCGCGCAGGAACACCCGCCAATCGACATCGCCGTTCGAAATCCCGTCAAGCGTCTCTTCGAGATTGGCGGTGAAATCGTACTCGACATAGCGCTTGAAGAAATTCTCGAGAAAAGCCGTGACGATGCGGCCCTTGGAGTCCGGTATGAAGCGGTTCTTGTCCATCACGACATAGTCGCGCTCGCGCAGCACGGTCAGGATCGAGGCGTAGGTCGAGGGCCGCCCGATGCCCAATTCTTCAAGGCGTTTGACAAGGCTCGCCTCGGAATAGCGCGGCGGCGCCTGGGTGAAGTGCTGGTCAGCCTTCACGTCGGCGACGAGCGCTTTCTCGCCTGCCGTTACTTTTGGAAGCACGCCGCCGCCTTCTTCGCCGTCGGGGTCGTCGCGTCCCTCTTCGTAGAGCTTCAGGAACCCATCGAAGAGGATGACCGATCCGGTCGCCCGCAAGGCGGTCTGGCGATCCGTAGACAGAATATCGATCGTCGTATTTTCGAGCCGTGCGGCCTCCATCTGACAGGCCATCGCCCGTTTCCAGATCAGATCGTAAAGCCGGCGCTGGTCGTCATCGACGCCGCGCAGGCTCTGCGGCGCCCGGCCGAAGGAAGTTGGCCGGATACATTCGTGCGCTTCCTGCGCGTTCTTTGTTTTCGTCTTGTAGACGCGCGGGGATTCCGGCCTGTAGGCCGCCCCGAAGTCGCGCTCGATGGTGCGCCTTGCCTCCGCGATCGCCTCGCCGGCCATGTCGACGCCGTCCGTCCGCATATAGGTGATGAGGCCGGTCGTCTCGCCGCCAATATCGACGCCCTCGTAAAGTTTTTGAGCCGTCCGCATCGTCCGCTGGGCGTTAAAGCCGAGTTTGCGCGCGGCCTCCTGTTGCAGGGTCGATGTGGTGAAAGGCGGCGGCGGATTGCGGCGGGCGGGCTTTGCCTCAACCGCGTCGATGGAAAACTGCGACGCCTCGACCGCGGCGCGCGCCGCCATGGCGTCAGCCTCATTTGCGAGCGAGAATTTCTTCAGCTTTTCGCCGCCAAGCGTGACGAGGCGCGCCTCGAACGGGGCGCTCGTCGGCGTGCGGGCGGCGGCGGCGACGGTCCAGTATTCCTCGGCCTTGAACTTCTCGATCTCCAGCTCGCGCTCGCAGATGAGGCGCAGCGCCACCGACTGGACGCGTCCCGCCGAGCGCGACCCCGGCAGCTTGCGCCAGAGAATGGGCGAGAGCGTGAAGCCGACGAGGTAATCGAGCGCCCGGCGCGCGAGATAGGCGTCGACGAGGTCCTGGTCGATCTGGCGCGGATGGGCCATTGCCTCGGCCACGGCCGTTTTGGTTATGGCGTTAAAGGCGACACGCTCAATCGGCAGGCCTTTAAGGGCTTTTTTCTGGGCCAGCACCTCGATGAGGTGCCAGGAAATGGCCTCGCCCTCGCGATCCGGGTCGGTCGCCAGAATGAGGCGTTCGGCGCCTTTGACCGCATCAGCGATCTCGGCGACGCGTTTTTTAGAACCGGCGTCCAGCTCCCAGACCATGGCGAAGTCGGCGGCGGGATCGACCGAGCCGTCCTTTGAGGGCAGGTCCCTGATGTGGCCGTAGGAGGCCAGCACTTTATAGCCGGATCCCAGATATTTATTGATGGTTTTCGCTTTGGAGGGCGACTCAACGATGACAACTTGCATGCGTCGCGGCGGCTCCAGCTTAGGCGCGTTCCCGAACAATGCGTCCGGATCTCGGATGGAACGCGCGACAAATCAAAAGGTTAAAGCGCATTCCCCGCCTCGCTCAGGAGGAACTTGCTTCGGTGCGCGCCCCTGTAGGGCGGACCCGTGGCGCGGGAAAGTGCGTCGGGCGCAGAGCCCCTGTCAACCACGACTCGTCGGCGGGATGCGAAGCGGTCGGCAACCTGAGATAATTTTTATTGAATTATAACACCTATGGTTGTATATCCGTGACGAGGCAGCGCGCTCGTTTAGATCGCTCGTCTTCGCGGCTGGCGGCTTGACCGTTGGAGCCCAGCCAGACCGTGAGGCCCTGCCAGATCCTTAGCCAGCCAGATCCCTAGCCACCCAGACCAAACGTCCCACAGAGAGAGATCAGATGCGACACAGCGCCGGCGGCGGAACCGCCCGTTCCGCCGATGCAGACCCGAACGCCGAAGGGCAGGCCCCGGAAATTGCGGCCGCACCCGCCGGCGCATCGCCTAGTCTCGCCAGCGAGGCGGAGACAGCGGAATATATCGCAGATCTCCTGTGGCAACTGCAGCGGCTGGCGAATGCGCATGGGTTCGTCCGGCTGCAATACATCCTCATACAAGGCCGGGACGAAGCGGGCGGGCTTGCAAAGGCTGCTGGCGCAACGCCCGTCGCTAAAGAGGCGTAGGGGCGAGGGATCAGGTCCTGCGTATCAGGGCCGCAGCGCGAATTTTCCGCCGGGGCACTCTTCCACCGCGCCTGAGAGCACCAGATCGATCAGGCTGTCGATGACGACGCCCGCTGGCGCGTTGATCTCTCGCAGAAGGTCATCGCGATGGGTAGGCGTGTAGCCGAGGAGTTCTAGCACGCGCGCGCGCAGGTCTGGGGCCGGGTTGAGCAATCCTTCTGGGGACGTCCCTTCCGACTCAAGAAACCCGTCGCGAAAATTCGCGCCGGCTCTGCGCGCGGCGATGGGCGCCCGGATCGCGTCGAGCACGTCCTCGGCGCTTTCAATCAGGCATGCGCCTTCCTTGATGAGGCGGTTGGAGCCTTGCGAGCGGGGATCGAGCGGCGAGCCGGGAACGGCG
>JBGTFV010000260.1:0-1824 GCA_041747095.1 Parvularculaceae bacterium | reverse complement strand
CAAGTCGCTTCGCGCCGTCGACGATCATGTTGCCGGCGATCCCGGCGCCCAGGCTTCCGAACCGCGCCAGCCGCGAAAGCCGCTGGCTCGGCACGGCGAGACCTTCGTCGGGACCAAAATTGTCCGGCCCGAAGTCGCCGGGACCGGTGGCGGCGTCGCTCAAGTTTTTCGGCGTCTCATCTGTGTCCGCCGTCATAACGCGCAACGCCCCTTTTGATCTGGATCGCAGCGAATATGGCGACAAATGAAAATCTTTCCCTCAGGACAAATGGAAGCGACGCGGCAGCGCTCGCACCGCGAAGGAGACAGATGGTCGGTGGAGCGGGGCGATCTTGCGCTCGGCCATTTCTATCGGCATATCTCGCGATGGAAGGCTGGCGGACGGTTCCCTCGCCAACCCGGTCAGGTCCGGAAGGAAGCAGCCGTAACGAGTTTCGATCCGGGTCGTTTCAGCCTTCCACCCTTAATGGCCCTCTTGCTCACGGCGTTGGGCTGTCTGCCGAGGCGGCATGGCTGAACCCTCGCCGAGCGATCTGCGCCCCTACCATCACGGCGACCTGCGCGCGGCGCTGATCGCTCTTGCGACAGCCCATATCGCCACCGGAGGCGTTGATACGTTAAGCGTGCGGGGTCTCGCAAAGGCGGCAGGCGTCGCCCATCGGGCCGCTTACCAGCATTTTCCCGACAAGGACGCGCTAATAGCCGCGGCGCTGGCGGGCGGCTATCGCCGTCTCGATCAGCGGATCGAGGCCGCGCTCGGCGAGGGCGCTGCATCCAACCCGCCGTTCGAGCGTCTCGCGGGCGTTGGGCGCGCCTATGTCGCCTTCGCCTTCGACGAACCGAACATATTTCTCGCAATGACCGGCCCTCGAATCAATCAATCGGGCCGCCACGCCGAGCTGGAAAAGGCGATCGCGGCGGTCTGGCGTCATATTGGGGACCCCATCGCTGACGCGGCGGCGGCGGGGGAGCTTGCCACGTCAAGCCGGACTCTCGGCGCCGCAGTATTCTGGGGCGGTCTTCAGGGCGTTATTGGGCAGGCGGTTATTGGCCGCCTGAAAGTTTCACCCGCAGATCGAGCCAGTTTTTTCGACTCGGCGATCGACCGGCTTATCGCAGGGCTGAGGATTTCTGCGCCTCGGAGTTGACGCCTTTCCCGAAAATGTATCCAGTGGATACATTCTGAAGGAGGCGCGCATGATTGGCTCACGACTCGCGGCCCGCATCGACACGATCGGGGCAAAGAAAAAGATCGCTCGCATCGATGCCGGTTGGCCGTCGTCTTCCCGCCCGGACCTCAAATTTTTCGAAACACGAAAAGCCCGCTACCGCTACCGCGAGCGGGGCGAGGGTCCAACAATTGTCTTCAGCGTTGATCCGCCGATCCTTCTGGAAAGCTATGACGCACTCCTCGATTTGTTCGCCGAGCGCTATCGGGTGATTGCATTTGAGCTTCCTGCGATGGGGTTTTCGGTCGGGAAAGGCGCATACGGCTTTGGATTCGAGGAAAGCGCCGAGGAGATCGCCGTTTTTCTCGAGAGCGTCGCCGGGCGGGGTTCGATCCTCGCATTTTCCTGCGCCTCGGGGCTCGCCGCTGTTGAAATCGCCCGAGCGCGGCCTGAGTTGGCAACGGCGCTTGTGCTGTTCCAGACCACCGACTGGCAAGGCTTCCAGCACTGGCGGGCGGCGCGCGACCCCAAGCGCATACTCGCCAAACCGTTTATCGGTCAGATTGCGATGCAACGGCTTGCCCGCACGCGAGCGCCCGCCTGGTTTGCGCTTTCCGTCGGCGTTGCGGAAGAGCGCGACGGGCTGTGCCGATGC
>JBGTFV010000259.1:0-3120 GCA_041747095.1 Parvularculaceae bacterium | reverse complement strand
GCCGCCTTGATGGCGCGCGCCCCAAGTTCCGTCGCGGGCACGCCCGCGAAGGCGCCCTGGAAATTGCCTATGGCGGTGCGCGCGGCGCCGGCGATGACGATCGGGTCGGCGGATGCGGTTTGGGTGCGGGACATGAAGGTCTCCTGTCGAAATCGAATGAAAAAAGGCGCCGCCCTGGCCGTTGGAGCTTTATTCGCCCTGGACCCTAAGGACCAGGTGGGCGCCGCGTGCGGCAGGCCACGGCCCGCTGCAGAGGCAGCTCCCATTCAGTTGAGTACGGCCCCGGGGAATGTTGTCCTGACGGGCCGGGCAGCCGCCCTGAGATAAGGCTCCGTGGGGCTGCCGTAAAGGCTGCCGGCCAACATGCGCCATCCGCTCAGGCGATGCGGCGGACCAGCGCCGATCCGGCGGAATAGCCAGCCCCGAATCCCGAAATGACGCCAATCGCCCCGACGCGGAGGTCCGCCCGGTGGCGGTGGAAGGCGATGATCGAGCCTGCTGACGACGTGTTGGCGTATTCGTCGAGCACGACGGGCGCCTCGCGGCGATCGGCGTCGCGCCCCAGCACGCGCCGGGCGATAAATTCGTTCATCGACAGATTGGCTTGGTGCAGCCAAAGCCGGCTCAGCGTCTCAGGCGCCACGCCCTCGTCGGCGATGTGGCCGGCGATCATTTCGCCCACCATCGGCACCACATCCTTGAAGACCTTGCGGCCCTGCTGAATGAAGAGCTTGTCCGTCGTCGGCGTATCCTGCGGGTCGGCTGATGCGCCGGTCGCCCGCTCGCAGCGATTGAGGAAGCCGAAATTGTTGCGGATATTGTTCGAGAACTGGGTTTTCAGCCGGGCGCTGACGATTTCCCAGGCTTCGCTCCGCGGCGCGTCGTCATTGCGTTCGAGAATGACCGCGGTCGCAACATCGCCGAAAATGAAATGGCTGTCGCGGTCGCGGAAATTCAGGTGCGCGGTGCAGATTTCAGGGTTCACCATCAGAATACGCCGGGCGCCGGCGCGGATCAGCCCGCGCGCCGTCTCGATGCCAAAAGCCGCCGAGGCGCAAGCGACGTTCATGTCAAACGCAAATCCGTTAATGCCGAGGGCGTGCTGGATCTCGACCGCCACCGCCGGATAGCCGCGCTGCAAGTTCGATGCGGCGCAGATGACGCCGTCAATTTCATCCGCCCGGAAATCACCCGCCTTCATGGCGTCGCGCGCGGCGATTGCGGCCATTTCGGCGAGGATCGACAGAGCCTCGTTCGGGCGCGCAGGCAGAAAGGGCGCCATCCGTTCCGGGTCGAGGATGCCCGCCTTGTCCATCACGTAACGCGACTTGATGCCCGACGCCTTTTCAATGAATTCGGCGGAGGACGGCTGCAGCGCCGCTGTTTCGCCAGCCTCAATCGCGGCGGCGTGGGCGGCGTTGAACCGGGCGACAAACTCATTGAACGCAGCGACAAGTTCAGCGTTTGAGATGGCGTGCGGCGGCGTAAAGAGTCCGGTCGCGGCGATCCGGACATCGGCGGCGGCATGGGTGGGCATGGCGGTCAGTTCTCGCGACGTGGGGGAGAAAATTTCATCCCTAATCCTGCGCCCATTGCGCGATGGAGGCAACGACTTCCCGTTTTCGGTGCGGCGGATCAGTCTTTAATCGCTGGACGCGTTTGCGGCGCGGCCCTGCGGCGCTGGCGAAGACCTGTTTATCGGACCCCGCCGGGTCACAATTTCGCGATGCATGGGAGCAAGGCGCGCCAGCAGTTTGTTCTGCGTTCGGAAGGGCACGCCCTCGCGCCGCATGGCCAGTTGCAGGTGTTCGACCACGGCGTTGAAATGCGCCGTCGTCAGATCAAGCGGCGCATGCGCTTCGCGCATGTCGAGCCCGTCATAGATGCAAGGTCCCCCTGCGATCATGCAGATTTGATCGGCGAATTTCTGCTTGAAGCGCGGAATGTTCGATTCATCGAAGATCGGACCAATCCTCGGATCGGCGAGGGTGATGGCGGTGAACTCGTCGGTGATGCGCGCAATGCCTTCCTGCTCGCCAAGCGCCCTGTAAAGACGGTCGTTGCGGGCGCGGCCGTCAGCGCTTGCGGCTGTCGCGGCTAAGGCGAGGGCGATTGCCATCGCGCCGAAAATGGACAGGCGTCGATCTGCGGTCTTGATCAAGGTCATGGCGCGGCCTTTCAAAATCCTACTTGCACGGAGAAATATGGCCCCCTCTGCGGGCCTTGCAGCGCGACGTCGCCAAGATCGACATAGGCGCCGGTCAGCGAGACGGTCTTGTTCGGGAAAAAAGCGAGAAAAAGATCGTATGCGTTCTCCTCCCGCGCAAAGCCGAGATTGTCCGGACGCGTGCGAAACTCTGCGCCGGCGACCAGATTGTGGCGCAGCAGAACTGCCGCCGCTCCTTCAAATTGCGGTCGCCGCCGGTCGCCCTGATCGCCGCCATAGCCGAGAAGCCCGAACTGGTTCGCCCGCGTCATCCGCACCGCGCCGCTGAGCAACAGGCTTTGATCGAGAAAGAGTTTGGTCGCCGCGAGATAATAATCGACATCCTCCGCACGCTGCGCGCCGAGCGCGGCAAGCAGCGCTGCGTTATTGGTTCGCTTCCACTGCGCGCCGACTGCAATCTGCGGCAGTAAACGGTCCTGGTCGTAGATCGCATCGCCGATCAGGCGGAGTTTCGCGCCGACGATGTTCTGCCCGATGGTAAACCCGTCGCCGAGGCCGAGCGCCTCGCCCGCGCTGCGCGTGTCGAGCGCCAATCGCGCGTAGGACACCTCGAAACGGTCGAAAAAGCCGACGCTGAGCCCGGCGCTGCGGGCGGTTACGTCGGTCAGGTAAATGTGCGTATAGCGCGCATTGGCGCCGATGCTGCGCTCGCTGCCATATCCGGTAATGAGCGCCATGGGCGACAGGCCTGCGCCGCCCGCGCCTTCGATCTGGCCAACGCCGGCCGTCGCGAGCAATCGCCCGCGGTCCGGGGCGCGCCACGGGGCTTCCGAGGCTGCGGGCGAAGCCATCAATGCGGCGACCATTACGGCGACAGTCGCCAAAGCCGAGATAAAATTGCGCGCGCTAGCGTCAGGCACGATGACGTCGCCCCCTTATCGGAAGTTCACGCC
>JBGTFV010000258.1:0-2092 GCA_041747095.1 Parvularculaceae bacterium | reverse complement strand
CGGCCAGAAAGCGCTCGCGTTCGCTTGCGCGCTCGGCGTCGCGTTTGCCGTTGGGCGTTTCGGAAGCGGATAGCCGGACGTCCGGCGGCGGCGTTGTGTTCTTCATCGGTGCGAGAATAGTCGATTCCTGACTTATGCGCCGTTAAAGCGGCCGCTAAGCTTTAGGCCCGGTTCGGCTGGCTCCTGCAAGCGCAACCGCGTCGGTCGACCCCATCTCGCGTGAAGTTCCGGCTTTTTCGCGGCAAGCGCGCCATAACGCCAGGATTCGCCCGTGCCAGATCGGTCAGGGCGTGTGGACGCGCACGTCATGATAGGCTGTGCGCCAGCGCCCCTCGGGCGCCTCGTGCGCTTCGGGAACATAGACGCCAAACTTGAAGAACGGCGCGAGGAAATCCCGGTAGCCCAGTGGTCCGCTATAGTCGACGACTTCGACGTCGTTGCGGGTCACCTTAAGCTCGCCCGTTGCGTCCTTTAGCCAGACGACATCGAAGCACCAACGTGTTGGCTCATCGAACGCAGCGGGTTCGGCGTGGAGTTCGAGGGCCGTTTCAGGCTGCTCCTTTTGACCTTTCATGCGCGTAACTTGCCGCCCGTCGGCTTTAATGCGCACGCGCCACTGGCCCGTTTCCCAAACGAGAGAGAGTGGCGGCGTCAGCCCTGCTTCGCCCAGGATGCGATCCGGAACAGCATGCCACTGAACAACGTAGACTTTCGGCGAATTGTCCGGCCAAGGGGCGCGCAGAGTGGCTGTGAAACAATGTTCCGTCCGTGCGCCGAACACGGTCGGCGACGTACGCAATTCGGAACGCCAGCTTTTTTTTACCTTCGGATAAACAGTGGCGGCGGTCAGTTCCACGCCGCACCCATCAGTCGAAGGAATGAGCGCTTCTGCATTTGGCGGCTTTTCTGTCCAGAATCCGCGCATCCGCCATTTGCCGTTCGGCTCGCAGACAAGCGTAGCGGATCGTGGTTGGGATGTTGCGGCATTCACCGCGAAATAGGCTGCGCCCGGGCCATAGGCGGCCGCGCCGCCCATCGCTGCCCCGCCCACCGCAACGACAGCGACTGTTGCGAGCAGCGTACCGCCAGACTGCGGCTGCCTGGCTGAGGCTATTGGCCTTTTTTCCTGAATTTGGCCTTTTTTCCTGAATATTGATTTTCTCGACATCTTGCCTCCCCCAAAGCGAATCAGCCGCACGCGCCAGAACACGAGCAAAAGTGCTCGCATATGAGTACAAATACTCCGGGAGGAATCTTAAAGCGTCAATAGCTCAGGCGGAAAATACAATTATTTGGTGATGAAATTTCGCAAAAAATTCGTTATCAGGCTAAAATTTACCTATTAACGATCAGAGAAGTCGAAGTTAAATCGTTCCCGCATAACGATTGGGTGGTTATTCATTCGAAGCGCGCCAATACGGGACCAAGACGCGCCGTCCACAAAGGCGCCCCCCGCAGCCGCGCCTGTCGCCCTGCGCCGTCGATCTCGAGGCCGATCGCCAGCGTACCGGCGGGAAGGCGGCCGGCGATCCGGTCGGCCCATTCGATCAGGCACACGGCCTCGCCCAGCGCCTCGTCGATACCCGTCTCAATCGCGTCTTCCACGCGTGCGAGCCGATAGAGATCGAAATGCCAGAGCGGCCCTAGTGGCGTTGCATAACTCAGCGCCAGGCCAAAGGTCGGGCTTGGGGCTTCCGCCTCTCCGGACAATTCTGCGATCATGGCGCGCGCAAGGCGCGACTTGCCCGCCCCTAAAGGGCCGACAAGCGCCAGCGTGTCGCCCTGGCGAAGCGCGCCGGCGATGGCGCGGCCAAGCCGATCGGTCGCATCGGCGTCGGGAAGGGGGAGCGTCGCGTCAAACACCTCGTGTTGCATGGGCTGCATTCTATAGCCTCCGGCGCAGCGCGTCGCCCGCGAACTCGTGACGTTTCTCCGTTCGCAACTTGCTATAGGGTCGGGTTTTGCGGTCGCCAATCGGCCGCGTTTATCGGGTTGGGCAACCTCTGGAAGGCGTTTCTCGTGACGACGCGGGCGATCATCATTGGCGCGGGGCAGGCCGGGGCGCAGGGCGCGGCGAGCCTGCGCGCGGCGG
>JBGTFV010000257.1:0-8958 GCA_041747095.1 Parvularculaceae bacterium | reverse complement strand
TATTACAACAAACCGACTCAGGCCGGGCTCATCGCGCATTTCTCGGCGTTGCACGACGCGGTTGGTTTGCCGATCATCCTCTACAATGTGCCGGGGCGTACGGTCGCCAACCTGTCCGTCGAGACAATCGGAAAGCTCTCGAAGTTGCCGCGCATCATCGGCGTCAAGGATGCAACGGGCGATCTGGCTCGAGTCGCGTTGCAACGGCTAGCCAGCGGCCCGGAGTTTATCCAGCTTTCAGGCGAGGACATGACGGCTGTCGGCTTTAACGCCATGGGCGGACGGGGCTGCATCGGCGTAACGGCGAACGTTGCGCCAGGTCATTGCGCCCGCATGCAGGCGGCGAGCCTTGCCGGCGATCTCGCCGCCGCGGTTGCGATACAGGATCAACTCGCGCCGCTGCATGAGGCGCTTTTTATCGAGACATCGCCCGGACCGGTAAAATACGCCATGTCGTTGATGGGCCTTTGCACCCCGGATTTGCGTTTGCCGCTCGCGCCGACATCGGAGGAAACGCAGGCCCGCGTCCGCGCCGCGCTTGAGCGTCTCGATCCGATCCTCTGATGGCGACGGGCAAACCGGACCCCGCGCGCCGCATCGTTGCGGAGAACCGGCGCGCGCGATTCGACTATTCAATCGAAGACGTGCTGGAGGCGGGTATTGTCCTGCGCGGCACCGAGGTCAAAGCGCTTCGCGAAGGCAAGGCGACGATCAAGGAGGCCTACGCCTCGCCCGAGAATGGCGGCATCTGGCTCATCAACGCCAATATTCCCGAATATTCGGCCGGCAATCGGGAGAATCACGATCCCAAACGGCCGCGAAAACTGTTGCTGCACGAGCGCGAAGTGACGCGCCTGTCGCAGGCCGTGGAGCGCAAGGGGTATACCATCGCGCCACTACGGCTTTATTTTAATGAGAAAGGCGTCGCCAAGCTTGAGATCGGCCTCGCTATCGGGCGCAAGGCGCCGGACAAGCGCGACGCCCAAAAGGATCGCGACTGGGCTCGTCAGAAGCAACGCCTGATGCGCGATCGCGGTTAGAACGGAGGCGTTATGAACACCAGTGTACAACCTCTCGAAAAACCGAAAACGCTGATCAACCCGCCGCTCGCGTTTTTTGTTTCGCTCGTCGCCGGCTATGTCATCCGCCTTTATCAAGGGGGTCGCCTTCCCATGCCCCGCGCGGTCGCAGAGGGCATCGGCGGACTGCTGATCCTGCTGGCGCTGGGGATCGTGTTGGCGGCGGTCGCGCGTTTCTCCGATGGCGGAGAAACGCTGCGCCCGAATACGCCATCCCATCAGCTTTTCACGGATGGGGTCTATCGATTTTCTCGCAATCCGATTTATCTGGGAATGTTGTTATTTTCGGCCGGCTTTGGTTTGGCGACCAGCAACATCTGGATGCTGCTGACGACCGTGCTGCTCGGGCTTGCGCTCAACTATCTCGTCATCAAGCCGGAGGAAGACTATCTGGCGACGCGCTTTGGCGTGGAGTACGCGGATTATCGCAGGAAAGTGCGGCGCTGGATCTGAGTCATTCGGCGGCAGTCGTCGCAAGTCCGGCGGAATTGCTGGCGAATTGAAGCTCGGCAAGTCGCGCATACAGGCCGCCGCGCGCCAAAAGCTCCGTATGCGTTCCCTGATCAACAATGCGTCCGCCATCCATCACAATGATGAGGTCCGCTTTCAATACTGTCGCGAGGCGATGGGCGATGACAAGCGTCGTCCGGCCGGCTGAAATGCGCTCGAAGGCGATTTGAATCGCCCGCTCGCTTTCGGAGTCGAGCGCGCTCGTCGCCTCGTCGAGAAGAACGATGGGGGCGTCGCGCAGGATGGCGCGCGCGATGGCGAGGCGCTGGCGTTGACCGCCCGAAAGCGTCGTCGCCCCTTGGCCAAGCGCCGTTTCATATCCATCCGGCAAGGCGGCGATGAAATCATGCGCATTCGCGAGCCGCGCCGCCGCCTCGATGTCCGCCATTGTGGCGTCGGGCCGCCCGAAGCGGATGTTGTCGGCGGCGGAGCCGGAAAACAAAGGCGCGTTTTGCTGGACGACCGAAATGCGCTGGCGCAATTCTGTCGGATCGAGCGCGCGGAGATCGACGCCGTCTATGCGGATGGCTCCGCTTTGAGGATCGTAAAACCGCAACAGCAGTTGGAAGACCGTACTCTTGCCGGCGCCCGATGGACCGACGAGTGCGACCGTGGCGCCGGCCGGCGCGTTAAGCGAGACGCCGTTCAACGCGCGCATGCCAGGCCGTGCAGGGTAACTGAACGCGACATTGGCGAACTCGATGTCGCCCCGCACAGGCGCTGGCAGCCGCACCGGATCAGCGGGCGCGGCGATGGGCGAGGAGGCGCCAAGGATCTCCATCAATCTCTCCGTCGCGCCCGCCGCGCGCATCACGTCGGCGTAGGTTTCGGTCATGATGCCAACGCCGCTGACCGCAACAAAAGCGTACATGACGAATTGGGTCATGGCGCCTGGCGTGATGGCCCCGGCCTGCACTTGCGTTGCGCCATACCAGAGAATGCCGATGAGCCCGCTGAGAACGACCGTGAAAATCAGCGCGGTCATGGCCGATCGCGCCTCAATGCGGCGCATCGCTTTCTGGAAAGTCGTCTCGATCGCGTGTGCAAAGCGCTCGCTTTCCTCGCGCTCCCGCGTAAAAGCCTGCACCGTTTCGATCGCGCCGATGCACTCGCCGGCGCGCGCCGACGCTTCCGCGAGGCTGTCCTGACTGGCCCGAGAGAGTTGTTGCACGCGGCGGCCGAAAAAGATCACCGGCAGGAGAATGGCCGGTCCGACGAGCAAGACGAGCATCGAGAGTTTCCAGCTGACGAAGAACATCAGGACGATCGCGCCGATGGTCGTCACCGTCGTGCGCAGGGCGATCGACATCGACGAACCCACGACTGTCTCGATGAGCGTCGTGTCGGTCGTCAGGCGGGAGAGCACTTCGCCGGTGCGCACATTGATAAAGAACTCCGGGCTCAACGTAACGAGGCGGTCGAACACCGCGCGCCGGATATCCGCGATCACGCGCTCGCCGAGCCGACTGATGAAATAAAATCGAAGCGCGCTTGCTGCGCCAAGGAGCAGGGCGACCACGATTCCGGCGACGAAGTACCCGGAAAGATCGGTTCCGAGGCCCGCTGCAGCGCAAGTCTCGCTTGCCGCCGCGCCGCTGAAGCCGCAATCGACGACGAGCCGGAAGGCGGCGGGCAGGACAAGGGTCAGCGCGGCGGCGGCTGCGAGAAAAAAGAGGAACGCCGCCAGAATGCCGGGATAGCGCAGCACGAACGGAACAATCTGTCGCAATGGTTTGATCGATCGGCCTTTAGTGCGTTTTTCCGCTTCCAGTTCGATCGATGCAGCGAAGGCGGAACCGCGATCGCGGTCGGCTGCATCGGTTGGCGGCGTTGCGGCGTAGCGGTTCATTCTTTCAACTTTCGGGATGTGAGATGGCCCTTTGCGGTCACGCGGCGAACCGCAACCGACGTAGCGTTCGCGGAGGGGTTTGCACAATCGATGCGTTGTTGCCAATGCGTTGTTGCAAACGGCGCCGTTCGAGCCCTTGCCGGTTCTAGCGGGAACGACCGGCTCCTGGCCCTTCTGCGCTACGCGCCGGGACAAAAGGCAGCACGGTCTGGAACGCGGCCGCCGCCGCTGCGCCGCCGGAGACGCAGAGCGCGAGTCCTGCCGGCCCAAGACCGGCGAATATCTTGAGCGCGTTGCCGAACGCCAAAAGCGCGACCAATCCGATAGCCGCGCGACCATAAAAACGGATCAGGTCAGAAAACGCGTCGCCACCGGAAAACTGCGCCGCAAACCGCGGCCATGCGAGCCAGACATAAGCCCAACAGCCGAACCCGGCGGCGACGACCGCAGTGATCAGCGACGGTCCCCTGAACAGGCCCGTCAGGAATGTTCGCGCCTCGATGAAGCTGAAGGCCGCAAGAGAGGCGGCGAGAACCCCGAATGCGATGGTCGCCGCCATCGTCGCCAGCGGCTTCGCGTCGCGGGCCTTGCCGAAAGCGCCGTCCTTTGAAGGGATGCCCCAGTTTCGGGTCACGCGGCGGCTCCTGATTTCAGCGCTCGCACAATATTGGCGAAAACCGTCTCGAACATTTCCCGGGTCAAGCGACCCGTGTTCGTGTTGTATCGTGAGCAATGATAACTGTCGAACACTTCAAACCCTGCGCCCGGCACGCGGTGTCGCGCGCCGTGAGCGAATGGAAACCGGCGCTGCGTTTCGCCGAGCGCGGCGATCGTTGAGTCATGGGCGATCCGCCCCAGACACAGCACTGCGCGCAGGTGCGGCAGGCTCGCAATGCGCGCCGCTAGAAACGACCGGCAGGTGCGGATTTCTAACGGTGTTGGTTTGTTCGCCGGCGGCGCACAACGCACAGCATTCGATATCATCACCCTGCGGAGCGCCAGACCATCGTCGGGACGCGCATCATAGACGCCTGTAGCGAGCCCGAACTTCGACAGCGTGCCGTAAAGAAGGTCGCCGGCGTAGTCGCCGGTGAAGGGCCGGCCTGTGCGATTTGCGCCATTGAGGCCCGGCGCAAGCCCGACAATCAAAAAGCGCGCGTGCTGGGCGCCGAATGATGGCGCTGGTCCGTTGAACCAATCTGGATGATCCGTCCGGTTTTGCTGACGGTAGGCGACGAGGCGCGGGCACAAGTCGCAGTCATATGCCGGTTCACTCGCAGGCGCACTTGCAGACTCATTGGCATGCCGGGCGGCGCCCCCAACCCGCCGCAGCGGAAGCGTCCTAGTCGACATCGTCGAAATCGTCGTCGAATTCGTCCTCGAAATCGTCTTCATAATCGGCGTCATCGGCATCCGCGGCCGCGGTTTCCGCCGGGCGTGCGCGTCGCGCTGGTCCGCCGGTGCGGCCGATCTCGGATTCCAGTTCCGCCAGATCGACAAAGCGGTCGGCCTGCCGGCGCAATTCGTCGGACGCCATCGGCGGGTTCGACCGGACCGTTGAGACGATTGTCACCCGCACGCCCATTGTTTGCAGAGCCTCGATAGCGCGTTTGAAATCGCCATTGCCGGTAAACACGATGGCATGATCGAGCTTCGCGCCAACCGTCAGCAGATCGACGGTTAGTTCAATGTCGATTGATCCCTTGAAGCGTTTGCGCCCCTGCGCGTCGACGTACTCGCGCGAGGCCTTTGTCACCATCGAATAGCCGTTGTAGTCGAGCCAATCGACGAGCGGCCTGAGCGGAGAGTAATCGAGCGACTTATCCTCCTGCATGGCGGTATAATAATAGGCCCGCACGAGCTTTGACGACGCTCTTAATTTTGCCAGCAGGCTTTTGTAATCAATATCGAACCCAAGCGCCCTTGCGGTTTTGTATAAGTTTGCGCCATCGATGAAAATCGCCGTTTTTTCATCATTGCGCGCGTCGAGAAAAGTTTTCATAAGCCCCTCAATCTCATTTTAAAGCCAGTACGAGCGCGCTGGCGGCGCGAAGTATCGCGATTTAATATTAGAAACCTAAGTACATGATTCTCATTGGTTTAGGTTCTAATCTTCCATTCTGCGGCGCGTCGCCGCAAGAAATTGTTGCCTTCGCCGGTCGCATTTGCTCGGTGTTCGGCGCTAATCCAGCAATTTCGCCACTTTATGCCTCGCCGGCGTGGCCCGATCCCTCCGATCCGCCCTTCGTTAACGCGGTGCTGAAACTCGATCACGGGCCGCCGCCGGAGCGCCTGATGGCAGACCTGCACGGCGTCGAAGCGGCGTTTGGCCGCGTGCGCAGCCAACCCAATGCGCCTCGCACGCTCGATCTCGACCTTCTCGACTATGGGGGAATGATCAGTCGGGCAGGCGATACCATCGTTCTGCCCCATCCTCGCCTTTCGGAGCGCGACTTCGCCCTCGCTCCCATCGCGGACGTCGCCCCGGCCTGGCGCCATCCAGAATCCGGATTGAGCGTCAGCGAGATGCTCGCACGTCTGTCGGTCAGGCGACCATTGCAGGCGTTTGAAAACGCCTAACGGGCGCCGGACCGCCATATTTCGTTTCGCCCAAAGCGTGAATTTTTTCAGGGCCGGTTGAACAGCAGGCGCGCCGGGTCTATGTCCAACGATCGCCAATGCGCGATACGTCGCGCGCTCATTACGCTTAAGGAGACTAACGCATGGCCCGGGTGACCGTCGAGGATTGCGTCGAACAGGTTCCGAACCGCTTCGATTTGGTGCTCCTGGCAGCTCATCGGGCGCGCATCCTGTCTTCCGGCGCGCCGCTCCAGGTCGACCGGGACAATGACAAGAATCCGGTCGTGGCGCTCCGGGAGATAGCCGACGAGGCCGTTTCTCCCTCACTGCTGGAGGAAGATCTCGTCAGCTCCCTGCAGAAGCAGGTTGAGATCGACGATTCCGAAAATGCCAGCGGCTCGGAGAAAGCCGATGCGCCGGAATTCGATCGCAACAGCGAAGACGAATTCATGCGCGCCATCAAGGCGGCTGGCATGACCACGCCGCAATCCTTGCCCAAGGGTTGATCGGCGCACGCAGCAACCACAAGGAGGCGCGCAGCGCCCGCATGTCTCAGGAGCGGACCGATCCCAGCGCTTCGGCCATGGTACCGGAAACGCCGCCGGACATCGCCGGCTCAACAATAGCCGCGCCCCGCAAGCACACCGGTCCGGGCGCGCCGGTCGGGTTCATCAGACAGTACGAATTGATCGAGCGGGTTCGCGCCTATGACCCGAATGTCGACGAGGACCTGCTCAATCGCGCCTATGTTTTTTCAATGCGCGCCCATGGCGGCCAGACGCGTAAATCAGGCGATCCCTATTTCACGCACCCGCTGGCGGTGGCTGGCATCCTCACGGAACTGAGGGCTGACCCGGCGACGGTCGTGACGGCGCTGTTGCACGACGTCGTCGAAGACACCGATGCAACCATCGCAGATATCAGCCGAATGTTCGGCGAGGAAATTGCGAGCCTCGTTGATGGTGTCACCAAGCTCTCGAAGATTGAGACCAAGACCAGCGCCACGACGCAGGCGGAGAATTTTCGCAAGCTCGTGATGGCGATGGCTGACGATGTGCGGGTTTTGCTCGTCAAGCTCGCCGACCGCCTGCACAACATGCGCACGCTGCAGCATTTCGATCGCGTCGAGAAGCGGCGCCGCATTGCGATGGAGACCATGGAAATCTACGCGCCGCTCGCTGGCCGCATCGGCGTGCAACGCATCCGCGAAGAACTCGAAGATCTCGCTTTCCGGGAAATCAGTCCGCAGGCGTACGACACGATTTTCGGGCGGCTTGAACATCTCCAGCGATCGATCGTCGGTTCGGTAGTCGAGATTGCGCAAGTGCTGCGCCAAAAGTTGCGCGAGGCAGGAATGTCCGCGGACGTGCACAGCCGCGAGAAGCGCGCTTACTCCATCTGGCGCAAAATGGCGGCGAAAAACGTCTCGTTTGACGAATTGGCGGATATCTATGGCTTTCGCATTCTCGTCGATACCGAGGAAGATTGTTACCGGGCGCTCGGCGTCGTGCATCGCACCTGGCGCATGATCCCTTCCGAATTCGATGATTACATTTCCGCTCCCAAGCCCAATAACTACCGATCGATCCACACTGCGGTGATAGGTCCGCCGAGCGCTGACGGCGGCCGGCAGCGGATAGAAATCCAGATCCGCACGCGCGCGATGCATGAGACCGCAGAACGCGGCGTTGCCGCGCATTGGCGCTATAAGGATACGGCGGGCGGCGGACGCAGCGTCGAGATATTGGCCCCCGGCCATTACGATCCCTATGAAACGCCGCGGCGTCTTGTAGAGATGTTTCAGGCAGGCGAAGACCCGGATGAGGCGCTGAAATACGCCAAGCTGGAGCTGTTTCAGGATCAGGTTTTCTGCTTCACGCCCAAAGGGCGCGTCATCGCGCTGCCTAATGGGGCGACCGGTCTCGACTTTGCTTATGCGGTGCACACGGATATCGGGGACACCTGCATTGGCGTAAAGATTAACGGCGTATCGCGTCCGCTGCGCACCCCGGTCAGGAATGGCGACGTTGTGCTTGTGTTGCGCTCAGAGGCGCCGTCGCCGCCTGTTGGCTGGGAGACGATGGCGGTCACCGGGCGCGCCCGTTCGGCGCTTCGCCGACGCGTGAAAAAGATGCAATATGCAGAGCTAGTCGATCTCGGTCGCAGCATGGCCGAGAATGTCTTTAGCGGCGCGCGGCTTGAGCTGTCGCCCAAAGCGATAAGGGCTGCGCTCGCCCGTCTCGGCGAGAACTCCGTCGACGATGTATTCGCCAAGGTCGGCCGCGGCGATTTGAATGTAGGCGATCTTGTCGAGGCGGTGTATCCTGGCGCTTCATTGGAAAGCGAGGGCGAGATCAGGGCGGCTGGCATGGCCGCCTTCAAGCCGCGGCTGGCGATTGACGGATTGACCCCGGGCGCCATCGTGACCCTTGGGCGCTGTTGCGCGCCGCTGCCGGGCGAACGGATCGTCGGCATCAGGGGAGAGGACGGCGCCATAAAAGTGCACCGTATCGATTGCGAACAGCTCGCGCGGGAAGACCCGCCACAACCCTTGTGGCTCGATCTTAAATGGCGGGAGCGGGCAGGCGGAGTAGACGCCTACGCCCAGATCATCGTCACCGTACGCAATGAGGTCGGCGTTCTCAGCGATGTCGCCGGCATCATCGCACGCTACGACGTCTCTATCGCGAACATCCGCTTACAGAATAAATCGCCGGACTTCGTCGACCTCTATATTGACATACTCGTCAAGGACGCCCGCCACCTTTCGCAACTTCTTGCGGGCTTGCGCGCGTCTGCGAATGTCCTGTCGGCTGAACGCAACGAAGGAATGGGTCAGAATGCCGACTAGCGCGCCGCATGATCAGATGACGTCCGAAGATGTTTTTGCCGAATTCGAAGCGGTTGGCGCGCTTCAACGCGGCCATTTCATCCTGTCGT
>JBGTFV010000256.1:0-4527 GCA_041747095.1 Parvularculaceae bacterium | reverse complement strand
CAAAGCTCTGCGCGCCGTCCGCCAAGAGGTAGAGGCCCTCCCGCCGCGCAATGGCTCCGATGGTGCGATAATCGGCCGGCGAACCGAAGAGGTCGACCGGAATGACGCCGCCCGGCCGCAGACGCCCCTCGCGCCGCACTTCCGCGATGCGCCGCTCCAGATCGACCGGATCCATGTTGAAGGTGGCGCGATCGACGTCAACGAACACCGGAGTCGCCCCGGTCAGCAAAACAGCGTTAGCCGTCGCGTTGTAAGTAAAGGCGGGAATAAAGACCGCGTCGCCTTCCTGAAGGCCGGCGGCCAGCAGGGGAATGATCAGAGCCGCCGTACCGCTGGCGCAGGCGACCGCGGCCGCCGCTCCCGTGCGCATTGCGAGCCGGATTTCCAGTTCATCGATTTCCGGACCTGCAATATACCGACCATGGTCAAGCACTTCGGCTATCCGCGCTTCAATTCTTGCGCGGATGCGGCGCTGTTGCGCTCGAAGATCAATGAAGGCGATCTCGCCGACTGACGACTGACTGACAAGAGAAAGATTGGCGACGCCGTTCATGACATAACCATTGCGCTGCGCGGGCCTTCAACGTCAACAGACGAAGAGACGCGGCTTAATTTTCGGACAGATTTTTCAATCGCCAATGACAAATAAAGCGCGGCGGAGCCCGCCTCACCTGAAACAACTATCGGGGCGTTGGTTAGTATCGAATTAAGGAACGCCTCGACGCTGGCTTTCAACGGATCGGTCGTCGCCTGCGATGGCGCGCCCGTTGGCGACGCCGACAGTTCGCACCCCGTCGTATTTGTCAGTTTACGATCTATAAAGTCAAATTCGATCCGTCCGTCGTCGTAATGAGCGGTCATTTTTCGCGACCGTGAGGCGCTCCGCCGGCTGGCGAGGAAGCGGCAAGCTGCGCCGCCATGAAATGTCAGGGTCGCCGCCATCTCGTGAGCGTCGCCGGCGGCTGCCACCTTTTCGGGCGCGGTAAACCCAAAAATCCCCATAAGATCGAGATCGTGAATCATCAAATCGATGGCGACGGAAACTTCTTCACAACGACCCGAAGGAGGACCGGTGCGAACGAATTCCAACATATGCGGTCGTTTTCCCATGCGCGGCAGACCGAACTCCGCCAGCACAAAGCGCTCCTGATGACCGACCTGCAGCACACAGCCGTTTTTGTGCGCAAGGCTGATCATTCGCGTCGCGTCATTGGGATCAAGCGCGATCGGCTTTTCGACATAAACATGCCGACGACGCTCAAGCGCGGCTATCGCGAGCGAACCGTGGGCGGCCGCCGGGGCGGCGATGATCAGCGCGTCAACCGCCGCAAGAAAGTCTGCGTAGTCTGTATACGGCTGCGCCGCGAACTGGCTTGCCAAAGCCGCGGCCCGCGCGGGCTCGGTGTCGAACACCGCGACCAGTTCAGCCCGTTCGCTCTCGAACAACTTTTTGGCGTGAAATCCGCCAAATACGCCGGCGCCGGCGACGCCGGTTTTTACTCTTGATGGTGCAACTGTTGACACGCACGTGCTCCCGCCTGCTCGCCCCTCAGCCGTTGCCCGGCGCGACCATAGCGGGAGCCGCCTCGCCGTCAAACAGCGGCTGACGTCCTGACCCCATCAACGAATGTTTCGGTTTATTTTAATCCGTGCGGCGCAGTGCAGACGACGCAGCGCCCTGTCAGGTGGATCGATCGCGGTGCTCACGCAACCGGTCGGCGAAAATGAACGCCAACTCCAGCGCTTGACTTGCGTTCAGTCTCGGGTCGCAATGGGTGTGGTACCGCGACGCAAGATCGCCCTCTGAGATGTCCTGCAGTCCGCCGAGACATTCGGTCACATTCTGACCGGTCATTTCGAAATGCACGCCGCCAGGATAAGCGCCCTCTGACCGACAGATCGCAAAAAACGCCTCGACCTCAGACATGATATCTTCGAAGCGGCGCGTTTTGACCCCGTCAGAGGTTTTAATCGTGTTGCCGTGCATGGGGTCGCTGGACCAGACAACGACGCGTCCCTCGGAGACGATGCGGCGGATAAGGCGGGGCAACCCCGCCTCGACCTTGCCGGCCCCAAAACGAGAGATCAGGACGATCCGTCCGGGAACGTTCTTTGGATTGAGGATGTCGAGCAGCGTCATCAACTCATCGGGGTCAAGGCTCGGCCCGCATTTGACGCCAATCGGATTCTCAACCCCGCGGCAGAATTCGACATGCGCGCCGTCGGGCTGGCGCGTCCGATCGCCAATCCAGATGAGATGGGCAGACGTGTCGTACCAGCGCCCGCTCGTCGAATCGATGCGCGTCATCGCCTGCTCATACCCGAGCAGCAGCGCCTCATGGCTGGTGTAGAAATCTACCTCGCGCAGGGCGCGGACGTCGCTTCCTGTGACGCCGCACGCCTCCATGAAGGTCAAGGCTTCCGAGATACGGTCGGCAAGCTGGCGGTAGCGCTCCGCCTGCGGATTGCCGTCGACAAACTCAAGATTCCAGCGATGCACGTTGTGCAGGTCGGCATAGCCGCCGCGCGCAAATGCGCGAATGAGGTTCAAGGTGGCGGCGGATTGACCGTAAGCTTTCAGGAGGCGCTGCGGGTCGGGCGCGCGCGTCGCCGGGTCGAATTCCATACCGTTGATGTTGTCGCCGCGATAGCTCGGCAGCGTCACGCCGTCGATCGTTTCCGTCGGCTCGGACCGGGGTTTGGCAAACTGCCCCGCGATGCGGCCGAGTTTGACGACCGGCATCGCGGCGCCGAACGTCAACGCAACCGACATCTGCAACAGGACGCGGAACATGTCGCGGATATTGTCGGGGTGGAATTCCTTGAAACTCTCCGCGCAGTCCCCGCCCTGTAGCAGGAACGCCCGGCCAGCGGCCACCTCGGCAAGCGACTCGCGCAGCGTCCGCACCTCGCCCGCAAAAACAAGCGGCGGATAGCGCACGAGTTCTTTCTCGACCGCCGCCAGAGCGTCCGGATCGGGATAATCGGCTGGCACATGCCGCGCCGGCTTTTCTCGCCAGCTAGACGGACTCCAACTCATGAACGCTCCTGACGCACGCAGAATTACAAACGATAAATCGGTCCGCGCTTCTAACCGCCGCCATGGCCGACTGCAACGACAGGCCGGCGCCGGGCGCTATAAAGACGCAGAAACGCCCGCGGCGCGTGCGCGGGCGTTCCGTGATTGTTGCTCAACAGTAAGCGGCGAACGCCTTTCGCAAGGCGCAGCGTCAGGCCTTGAGGCCGGCGTCGATGACCTCGCCCGCTCTGATCTTGCACTCGCCCGTCAGGCCTTCGCCGCCGCTGATCGGGATGAGGCGAACGGTAACGGTCTGGACCGCGCCGCCGCGGGCTTTGAGGAATTTGGCTCGGAACGTGTCGGCCGGGGCAACGCCTGCGTCGCTGAGGGCGGCCGCGCACAACTGGACCTGACGGTCCGTGCTGGCGAAGGCCGGGGCGGCGCTGAACGCGATGGCGGCAAGGGTGGCGAGGGCGAGGTTGCGGATCATTTCGGACGCTCCTTTTGGCGTTTTTCGAAGTAAGTGTGTTTCTTTTGCAGGCGCTTGGCTGTTTTTTGGGCGGTAGCCAGTTCCAGAAGGGCGCCTCGCCCCTCCAAAACCATACCGAACGGTTTACTATTGTTTTTTAAAGTGTCAAGTCTATTTTTATGACAGTGTGAACTTGCTAACATGTAAATTGGATCAGACGCTTCGACGCCTCCGCCGTCACGATTGGCGGAGCAGATGCGGGAAACGGCGAAAACGCCCCCGCAGCGCCGGCCAGCGTCTCGAACCGGGAAACGTCTGGACCGAGGGCTAATGTCGCGAACTTACAATCAGGAATGCGTGCTCGCTTATGCGCTTGACCTATTGGGCGAGCGCTGGACGCTATTGATCGTCAGAGAATTGTTCCTCGGGCCGAGGCGCTTCGGGGACCTCCACGCCTGCCTGCCGGGCATTGGCACAAACCTGCTCAGCAAGCGCCTCAAGGAACTCGAGGAAGCAGGCCTTATCGCTTCGATGCCGGAAATGCGCGGGCAGTATCGCCTGTCTGATGAGGGTGAGGCCTTGCGACCCACTATCCGCGCCCTGATGTTGTGGTCGATCGAATACTTCATGCGGCGGCCCGAACCTTCCGCCCCGCGCGAATGCATTTTCTCGAACGATCTCCAACCGGACTCGGTCGCGCTCGCGCTAGAGATGTTCGCGAACAAATGCGCGCAGCCGCACCCCAATTATGTCTTGCATCTTGAGATCGACGACCATCGCTATACGTACTATTTCATGAATGGCGAGATGACCGCCCGGCGCGGCGATGAAAGCCCCGCAGTCGCACGCATCGCAACGGATCCCTCGACGCTGATGCAGGGCATGCGCGCGGAGATCTGGAAAAACGACGTACGCGCCCGCGTGCGCGCCTCCGGAGACCCCGCAGCCATCGATCACTTCATCGCCTCCACGACGCCGGGATCCGACGTCGCGCAGGAGGTCGCCGCGCTCATTGCCGCGCGGCAAGCTGAAGAAGCTG
>JBGTFV010000255.1:0-1547 GCA_041747095.1 Parvularculaceae bacterium | reverse complement strand
GCGCGGCGCTCGTCGGGGCGACCGAAAAAGGCATCTGCTGGCTCAGTTTCGGTGCGGAAGCCGAGCGCGCGCGGCAGATGGAGGAACTGACAGCCGAATGGCCGGCGGCGTCGTTCATGGAAGACGCAGCGTTCGTCGCGCCGCTTGCCGAGGCGGCCTACGCCCATGTTCTGGGGGGCCGTCGCGAGGGATCGGCAGCCTCGGAGGGGGGCGTTCGCCTGCATGTCATGGGCTCGAATTTCCAGATCCGCGTATGGGAGGCCCTGCTACGCATTCCCCCGGGCGCGTGCGTAACCTATGGGGACGTCGCAGCCGCGATTGGCGCGCCGGGGGCGTCGCGGGCGGTTGGCGCAGCGGTGGGAGCGAACCCGATTTCGCTCCTCATTCCGTGTCACCGGGTCATTCTGGCCTCCGGCGCCGTACACAACTACCGCTGGGGCGCAGCGCGCAAACAGACGCTTCTCGCCTTGGAAAGCGCCCGGGAAAGCGCCTTGGAAAGCACGCGGGCGGACTAGGCGGCGCGCAAACCGCGGCAGGCGTCGCCAACTTCTTTTCGCCAACTTCTTTTCGGGAGCGCGTTGCGCCGGGCGGTTCAATCGTTATATATGCGCCAACTCGTTGGCTGGTCCTCGGCTGGACGATCCGGCTACCCCCCACCCAATCGTTGCTTCGCCGTGAAGCTTCCGTTTCTGGAGACGCGCCCGCATGCTGATAACGCCCGCCTACGCGCAAGCCGACGCCGCCGCCGCGAACCCGTTGATTCAACTCGCGCCGCTGATCTTTATCTTCGTAATTTTCTATTTCCTCCTCATCCGCCCGCAACAGCAGGCGCGCAAGAAGCACATGGAGATGGTGTCGAATGTGCGCCGCGGCGACCAAGTGGTCACGGCGGGCGGCATCGTCGGCAAGGTGACGAAAGTTCTGGAAGGAGACGAAGTGATGATCGAGCTTGCCGACAAAGTCGTCGTCAAGGTCATCAAATCGACGCTGACAGCGGTCGTCTCAAAATCCGAACCGGCCCCAGCAAACGATCAATAGTCCATAAAGCGGGCGCTCGCACGGCTAACGTCCGCAGCGCCGCAACGCGTGGCCGGAACAGTGCCAGCCGCGCCGAAGACCGACAGGCGAATGACCAATGCTGCAATTCAAGAGATGGCAGTCTGCGCTGATCGCCATGACCGTGGCGCTGGCGGCGCTGTTCGCCGCGCCGAACTTTTTCTCAAAGGAAGAAGTCGCTCAGTGGCCGGATTTTCTCCCCAAAGGGCGGATGAATCTCGGTCTTGACCTACAGGGCGGGTCATATCTGCTGCTTGGCGTTGATACGGAAAAGGTGCTGAACGACCGTCTGATTGGCGTACGCCAGGAAGTTCAGCGGTCCATGCGCCAGCAGGGCGATCGCAACCGCATCCAGCTCGCAGACTTGCCGACGATTAATCTTGCCCAACGAACGGTTTCCTTCCGCGTCACCAACGTTGCCGATGTCGAAGAGGCGGCCAAGCGCGCCCGCGACGTCACGCGCGGCGGCGGCCTCGTCGGCGTCGGGGTGC
>JBGTFV010000254.1:0-18000 GCA_041747095.1 Parvularculaceae bacterium | reverse complement strand
CTGATTTGGAAGCGCTCCGGAAAGCCGTGCGATGCGCACGTCGCCGCCCGTCGCCGACGACAAGGCTTCCGCCACAATTGATTTTAGCAGCTGATGACCCGGATCTGTGCGCAGCAAGGCAAAGCCCGCCGCAAAAACGGTGCAGAAGATAATCAGTAAAATGAATAAAAGACGGGGCATCAGAAAGGTTGTCCCAAGGAAATGTAAAGTTGGAAATCGCTATCTGTCGGGCGTGGATTGAGCGGTATTGCGAAATCTGCGCGGATGGGCCCGATCGGGGTCAGGTAGCGAACGCCGCCGCCACCGCCCAGAAGGTAGGGTCCCGAAAAGTCCGGGAAGGCAGACGGCGACGCCGTTCCTGCGTCGAGGAACGCGGCCAGTTGTATTGTCGATGTAACCTTGGTGCGCGCCTCAACGGCGCCTTCGATCACCGACCGTCCGCCAATTGGCGTCCCATCTTCCGTGACGGGTCCGGCGGCTTGGAAATCAAACCCGCGAACTGAGGCGCCGCCGCCTGGGAAAAATCGTTTGTTGATCGGCAGGTCTTCAAACGAAACGCCGACTGTTGCGCCGAGCCGCGTTCGCGCCGCCAGCGTGAAGCGGTCTTCAGCTCCGAAATTTATGCGTCCGCGGGCGCTCAGGTCGCCTTGCGTGAAATTACTCGAGCCGACATAGGGGCTGACGGTCAAAGCGGCGCGCACGCCCCGCGATAGGTTCAGCGGATCATCTTCTGTGTTCCAGACGGCCGAAAGGGGCAGAGAGAAGAAATACGTCCGCGTGTCGCCTTCGAGCGAGTCAACGCCCGACGTCTCGAAAGCTGCGCCCGCGCGGGTTTCGAGGCGATCATTCAGCCAGCGACGCGCAAATCCTGCGGAAAGTTGGACCGAGCGCGCGTTGAACGCGTCCGTGGTTTCGTTCCGAAAACTGAATTGTCCGAACACAGAGCCGGGAAAGAGCGGTAACGGTTTGTCGACGTTGAAGACGAGCGATTGCTCGACCGCTGTGGCGGAGAGTTCAGCGCGCGCGCGTTCCGCAGCGCCAAACATGTTCCTGTATTCGAGAAACAATCGGCCGCCGGGTCCCTCGGCTGTAGAGAATGAGGCGCCCGTTCCGACTGTTCGTCGTGGGCGCTCGTCGACTTCGAGGATCACATCCGCAACCCCGTTTTCATCTGGCGCGCCGGCTTCGACATCGACTCCAGCGAAAATGCCGGTCGCGGCCAGACGGTCACGATAGGTGACGAGCTTCGACCGGTCGTAGATGTCCCCTTCGTCCCAGGTTTTCAGTTTCCCGAGGTAAGTCGTTTTGGTTCGCTCTGCGCCCGAAACCTTCAGTTCACCGAATGTGGACTGATTGCCAGAGTGAAACTCGAATACGGCTCTGGCGAGCCCCTCATCCATCCGCGCCTCCGCCCGTCGCCGAACGATGCGAGCCGCAGGATAACCTTTGGCCCAGAGGGCAAGCAGCACCGCCTGTTGCGCGTCGCGAAGGCTGGCGCCATCCGCAGCGCCGGAGAATTCGAGGTCAAGTTCCTTGGGCGATGAAGGACGATATTCCCCGGTCGCATCCTCATAGGCGATCACATAATCCCAAATTCGAAATAACTGTCCCGGGGCGATCTCAAACAGAACGCGATGCTTGCCGCCGGCCTCGGCCGCAGCCACCCTGAAACTGGTAGCCCCGGCGTAATAGCCGGAGGCGCGCAACGCCTCTTCGATTGCTCGGGCGTCCCTCTCAGCAATCCTTCTGATCGCAGCCAGCGTGGGCGTCGATCGCTTTTCTTGCGCCAGTTCCGAAATCAAACGTATTTTCCCCGACAGCGCCGAAGGTGCGCCGCGGAATTCGACCTCATAGGCTTCAGCAGCGCGCGACGGGTTCGTCCAGCCCACAGCGACGGCCAATCCCAACGCCAAAGCGGCGAAGTTAAACGTCAAACCCACTATTACTTAGTCCTAACTCTTTGATTCTAAACGCATCGCACGGCGCCACCGGCTCGGCGTCGAGCAAAACCCCGGCACACGAATTGGACCGTGCCATGGTATTGTTAACCATGCCTTGGCGTGGGCTCGGCGGCACGCTGGCCATGCCGGAAGGCGTGAGGTAAAGCGCGACCATTGGGTAGTTAACAGTTCGGTCAAGAAAAATGCCCCATCCTCTCTGCGGCGCGAATCCAGCCACGTTGATATCGGTCGTCGGTCGCGCGGGCGCGCCGTCGAAAATCGCAAGCTCTTTGGGCATTTTGGGGTCCGTTTTAGGGCGCTGGCCGATTTCGACTGCTGAGCGGCTGATCATGGAAAGCCGATTGCCGTCAGCGGCGGAGATGGCCGCCCCGGTCTTTATCCTCGGCCATTGGCGGTCTGGCACCACCCATCTTTACAACATCATGTGCAAGTCAGGGGAATGGGGCTTTGTGCCGCCTGTCGCCACCGGCTTGCCGTGGGATCTTTTCGGTATCGCGCGCGCGTTCGGGCCGATGCTCGAAAAAGCGCTTCCTGCGGATCGATATATCGACAACATTCCTGTGCGTCCTGATAGTCCGCAGGAAGACGAAATCGCCATGGCCAACATGAGCGATCTTTCATTCTATCATGGCATCTATTTTCCCGCAGCTTTCGACGACTTCCTTCGGCGAGGACTTTTTTTCGACGGATGCTCGCCACGGGAAATTGAAGGGTGGAAGCAACGTTTCGTCTACTTGATGCGCAAGCTTTATCTCTTTCACGAACGCAAGCCTTTGCTGATTAAAAACCCGGTTTACACTGCGCGTCCCGCCCTTTTAGCGGAGCTATTTCCCTCGGCAAAGTTCATCCACATTCACCGAAACCCTTACGATGTCTTCGTCTCAATGCGGAATTTTTATAACAAGCTTTTTGCGGAATTTGCGCTGCAGTCGTATTCGCATGTCGACATCGACGAAACAATTCTGTCAGTGTACGAGCGGATGATGGATGCGTTTGATCGCGATCGGGCGACCTTGTCGGCGGATCGAATGGTGGAAATTCGCTACGACGATCTTGATTCTCGTCCGCTCGAAGCCGTTGAGCGGGTCTACCAAGAACTCGCCCTGCCGGGGTTTGACGCGGCGCGTCCACAATTTGAATCCTACCTTGCATCAGTACAGAGTTTCGAAAAGAATAAATTCGCCTATTCGGATGAGGCAGCGGCGAAAGTCAGCGGTCGGTTGCAGCGGTTCATCGACAAATGGCAATATGAGCGGCCGGGCTCCTGAAAAGCCGTGCAGTTTAGCGCGCTGGGGGGCGCAAAGATGAATTCAAAGCTGAAAGCCAAGTCGAAATATTTCCGTCGCCTCGGCGCTGGTGCCGGCGCTGTCTTGGTTGCTGCTCTTTTAGCGGCGTGCGCCGACCGGACCGTTGCGCGAGCAGACTATACCGGGGATCAATGCCGGCGTGTGGCGCTTATTAATCCAGCAACTGGCGGCTTGATTGTCGGCGCAGAAGATTTGGCGCTCGATGCGCTTGGAGGTAGATTGTTTGTCTCCGCGTATGATCGTCACGCGGTTGAAAGAGCCGTGCGGCGAAAAGCGTTCGACGTACCGGAAGGCGGCCTTTTTGAAGTTTCCCTGGCGGATCTGTGGTCATCGGCTGATAGCGCTGTCGCAAGACCGCTAATTGCGCCTTCTGCGATCCCCGGGGGGCTGCGTCCGCATGGCATTGCACTTGACGTCAATCGCGGGGAGATCGTTTTTGTCAATCGCGCCTTCCAAAGGATAAACGGCGCGTGGCGTCTGCAGGCGACCATCGAGCGGGTGGATATTTCAGCGACCTCTGTGCATTCCAAAACAGAAGGGGTCACAACATGCTCTGCAAATGCCGTGACTGTCTGGAATGAAAAATCGTTACTGAGTTTCGATCGACCGGTCTGCGGCTGGCGCGCAATGGTCAATGATGTTCAGGGCCTCCGGCGCAGCGGGGTAATGGACCTTCAGGGCCGGAAGCTGTTCGCTGAAGCGAAATTTGCAAACGGCGTCGTGGCGCTGCCGTCCGGCGACATCGCCCTTGCTGATACGCGCGCGGGCGCAGTATTGATCGCGCGCGACGATGGAGCCGGTGGATTGCGTGAAGTGGAGCGCTTTGATGTGCCAGGCGGACCCGACAATTTGAAACTTTCCGAGGGCGGATCGATCATCGTGGCTGTACATCCTTCCATGCTGCGCATGGCGTTCCACAGAATTGGAAATATCGGCCGGGCTCCCTCGCGCGTCGTGCTCGTTTCGCCTGAGACCGGCGAAGTCTCATTGTTGTTCGATGACCAGAAAGGCGTTCAGTTCGCCGCTGCGACATCGGCTGTAACGCACCGAGGCGCGCTCATTGCCGGATCTGCGCTCGATGTGGGCCTACTTGTGTGTCAGCCGCGCGAACCACAAACGCAGGCCGATCAGTTGTCCCCGTTGTGACCTGGACACTCGTCACAGGCGGCGCCGGCTTTGTCGGATCACGCCTCGTTGCCCTGTTGCGCGCGCGTGGCGAGCGTGTGCGCGTTCTTGATCTGCGCGCTGTTGATGATGACGCAGACTCGATAGTTGGCTCCGTTACGGACCATACTGTTGTTGAGAGAGCCATGCGGGACGTCGACAGCGTCTTCCATCTGGCAGGCAATGCCCAACTCTGGTCACCCCGCGAAGAACAGTTCGACGACGTAAACCATCGCGGCGCGCGCGTCGTGCTAGCGGCCGCGCAGAGCGTCAATGTGCGTCGGTTTGTTCACTGCTCGAGTTTAACGACGTTGATTGGTCGCTCGACGCCCATTGGTCCATCGATGGCCACAGAGGCGTCGGAAAAGCCTCTTTCCGACATGCTGGGGCCGTATCCGCGGTCTAAATGGATGGCCGACGCCGCGGTGATTGAGGCCGTGGGGCAGGGGCTTGACGCCGTGATCGCGATCCCGACTGAACCGATTGGTCCGGGTGACATCAGTCTCACGCCGCCAACCAAAATGATCCGCGATTTTGCCTTGGGGCGCACGCCGGCTTACATCGACTGCCTGTTCAATTTCATACCGGTGGACAGCCTTGCGGAGGGAATGATCGCCGCTCGTGAACGCGGTCGGCGCGGCGAGCGCTACATACTCGGCGGCGCTGATATCTCCATGCTGGAGCTGCTTAAAGGCATAGAAGCAGTTGGCGGCGCGCCGCCGCCGCGCACACGGTTGCCTTATGGCGTTGCGCTGGGCATCGCGGCGATTGAGACCGCTCTGATTGCCCGCATTACATCTAATCCGCCGCGCGCACCCCTTACAGGCGTGCGCCTTGCGGGGCGGCAGGTAGCCTTTTCAAGCGACAAGGCGCGCCGCGAGCTGCAATGGGAAGCGGCGCAGCTGAAGCCGGTTCTCGCGGAAACGGTTCGATGGCTGATGAATGAAAAAGTAGCGGCGTGACTGCTCACGCCAATGCGGCGCTCGTGGATTCGACGAAACGACTGCCCGCCGCGACGGAGCGGATAGCCTATCATCAGAAATTGACTAATTTTGAAAATGTCAGCGCGTTACGTTTTGGCGCGCTGATAGCGCCAACTTGAACGCCGTGTGCGCTCCCCCGAACGTACGCGGCAGTCGGCCGGGCAAAAAATGAGCCCTCTGATCTTGTTCGGTCGATCGGCCGGACCCTCCTCGCACGAGGGTCCGGCTTTTTCGTACGGCGGATTTTCCAACTACTATTCCGTCAGTGCGCGCAACATCCACGCTGTCTTCTCGTGCGTCTGAATGCGGACAGTCAGCAAGTCCTCGCTCGCGGCATCACCCGCCTCGCCTGCGACGTTTAACGCCTCGCGCGCGCCGGATGAGAAGTTCGTGATCTTTGAGAAGTATCTTGATCATTTCGCTCGCTGCCGGCGGCTTCTCGTCAGCACTTTTCAATGAAGACAACTCACCGAAAATCTTGCCGCTCGACGGCGCAAATTCGCCAAGCGCTCTGACCCGTTCCGCGAGAACGTCGAGCGCCGCCCACATTTCCCGGTATTGCGCTTCGAACATTACGTGGAGGGTGTGAAACTGCGGTCCCGTGACATTCCAGTGATAGGCGTGCGTTTTCATGTAAAGCACATAAGTATCGGCGAGTACGCCATTGATCGCGTCCGCGACGGCTTTGCGCGAATTGCCATCAAGCCCGATATTGAGCGCTGTCATATGTATCATCTCTCCTGAACTTCGTTTTAGACATAGGAAGCACGGCTCTATCGTTCAACCAGATCAGTAAGGCGTATTTCATCGAACGATTAGATGATCAACGCGGTAACCGGCGCGGTAACGCGAGAAAAGCGCGGAAATTCACGCCCGTAACGATTCGCAAAATCTCTGGATGCGCAAGCACGCCTCTTCGAGTTCGGATTTAGCGGCGGCGTAAGAAATTCGGAAGAACGGCGATAGACCGAACGCCGATCCAAACACGACTGCAACGCCTTCCGCTTCAAGCAGGGAGGCAGCGAAGTCTTCGTCATTTGCGATGGTGCGCCCAGCGGGCGTCCGCTTGCCGATGACGCCTGCGCACGATGGGTAAACGTAGAACGCGCCCTCGGGCGTCTGACACGCAAGGCCGGGCGCCTCATTCAGCATGGCAACGACCATGTCGCGGCGCTCGCGGAACGCCGCATTCCGTTCGGCTAAAAAGCCGTGATCGCCGTTCAGCGCCGCAACGCTCGCCCACTGACTGATCGAACAAGGGTTTGAGGTTGATTGCGACATGACCTTCGCCATCGCGCGGATCAGCTTTTCCGGCCCTCCAGCATAGCCAATCCGCCAGCCGGTCATCGAATAGGCTTTCGATGCGCCATTGACGGTCAGTGTACGTTCGAAAAGTCGTGGCTCAACGGCGGCGATCGTGTGAAATTCAAACCCGTCGTAGAGGATATGCTCGTACATATCGTCGGTCATGACCATGACGTGCGGGTGCCGAAGGAGTACATCCGCCAGAGCTTTTAACGCTTCGCGACTATAGGCAGCGCCGGTAGGATTACTGGGCGAGTTTAGGATGAGCCAGCGAGTGCGCGGCGTGATGGCGGCATCGAGCGCCTCGGGACGCAACCGGAAACCATCGGCAGCGTCGGCGGCGGCAATCACCGGTTCGCCGCCTGCGAGCTTTGCCATGTCAGGATAGGAGACCCAATAAGGGGCTGGGATCACGACTTCGTCGCCGGGATTAAGCGTCGCGACGAGCGCATTATAGATCACTGCCTTGCCGCCCGGTCCGACTGAAATTTCCGACGTTTTGTAGGTCAGCCCGTTGTCCCGCCGAAACTTCGCGGCTACGGCTTGCTTCAGTTCGGGAATGCCGTCGACCTCGGTATACTTCGTCTTGCCGGAGCGGATCGCATCGATCGCTGCAGCCTGCACGTGGTCAGGCGTATCGAAGTCGGGCTCTCCGGCCCCGAGGCTGATCACGTCAACGCCGCGGGCTTTGAGTTCACGCGCCTGTTGCGTGACGGCAAGCGTGGGCGAGGGGGCTACGCGCTGAAGCGCCTGAGAGATAGACACAGCCGACATGGGCGACATCCTGCTTAAAGTCTGCAGCGATGATCTAACTCTTTTTTGGACGAAAGTGAGCGAAAAAATGGCGAGGCGTCTAGGCCGCGTGACGTCATCGCAGACGCGCTAACGGGCTAACCAGACACAAAGCTTAACTGACCGATTTTCTGGGTTTGTCAGCCGCAGCAGACGCTTCCCGCGCGGCGCCTAGAAGAAGCTGTTCCAGCGGCGTCCGCTCTATCGCCAGGGTTGACGCCGGGACCAACTCAGAAGTCGCCGCCGTGAGCGTTTTCTGAGCCCCCCTGAACTGATTGCGCCAGCGCGCCTGCGTTACGCGTATTGGTCGGAACAACCGAAGAATTCGGCTCGTCATACTCTGTCCTCCCACGAAGGCGCTGGTTTAGCCGGCGCTCATTTTTGGATGCGCAAAAGATTTTGCGCCCCTGCCCAAGCGCATCATTATGCAAATGTTTCAGGGCGAGGGAAGATCGTCCGACTGCGCTGTATAGTTGTGGAGGTCGGTGGTTGGGTATAGTCACGCGAGTATCCGGATGCGATAGAACGCGCCACGAGGGGCTACAAGATGAGTGTATTGGCGAGCTTGCGTGTCGTCGAGTTCGAAGGGCTGGGCCCTGGTCCGTTTTGCGGCATGCTGCTCGCGGACCTTGGCGCCGAGGTCATTCTGATCGAGCGCAATGGCGGAGCTGATCCGGGAGCAGCCGCAGTTTATCGCCGCGGCAAGAAGTCGATCGCGCTCGATTTAAAACGACCCGCCCATGTTGCGGCCGCCCGGCGATTATGTCTTGGCGCTGAGGCTTTGATTGAAGGCATGCGACCCGGCGTTATGGAACGCCTAGGGTTGGGGCCGGACGCGCTGCGCAGAGATAATCAACGGCTGGTTTACGGCCGGCTGACAGGTTGGGGCCAGACCGGCCCCTTATCTTCGGCTGCGGGACACGACTTGAACTATGTCGGTCTGTCCGGCGCTGCGTGGTACGCTGGCGAAGCGGGCGCGGCGCCGCTTCCGCCGCCAACGATTGCGGGCGATGTCGGCGGCGGCGCGCTGTATCTGGCGATCGGTATTTTAGCTGGCGTGCTTGCTGCGCGAGCGTCAGGCAGGGGCTGCGTTGTCGACGCCGCAATCGTCGACGGTTCCGCGCATATGATGAACCTTCTGATGTCGCTGCGGGCCGCCGGCGGCCTGCCCGACGTCCGCGGGAGGTCGATGCTCGACGGCGCGCATTTCTACAGCGTCTATCAGTGTGCCGACGGAAAGTGGATTTCTCTTGGCCCGCTTGAGCCAAAATTCTATGCGCTGCTTCTCGAAAAGCTTGGACTCGCAAATGATCCGGCGATGCAGGCGCAGCATGACGCAACGGCGTGGCCGGAACAACGCCATAGGCTCGCACAACTCTTCCGCATGCAACCCCGATCGCATTGGGTCGAACTTTTGGAAGGTACCGATGTCTGCTTTGCGCCTGTACTGTCTCCCGGCGAGGCGGCGAGCCACGCCCACCTCGTGGAACGCGGCGTGTGGCGGGAGGTTGACGGCGTTTTGCAGGCCGCCGCTGCGCCTCGTTTTGACGGTATGCGCCCGCCTGACCCGCCGCCGCCGCCACGCTCCGGCGAGCATGGACGTGAGATACTTTCTGCGGCCGGATTTGGTGAGGCTGAAATCAGCGAATTGCTCGGGGTTTGAGGTCCAGTATCCTTAGATTGCGCGCCCTAAAATGCGCTGTTCCGGCAGGCTTTAAGTCTATAAGAGCCCAAGCGATTTGAAGCTCGCCTCGGACGCATGGCCGATCACCAGGTGATCATGCACGCGGATATTGAGGGCCTTCGCCGCCGTTGCAATCTGATGCGTCATCTCGATGTCTGTGCGCGAGGGCGTCGGGTCGCCAGACGGATGATTGTGAACGAGGATGATTGCCGACGCGCCCAGCTCCAGCGCGCGTTTAACGACTTCGCGCGGATAGACTGGCGTATGGTCGACCGTCCCGCGCTGCTGCACCTCGTCCGCAATCAGAATATTCTTTCGGTCGAGGAAGAGTATGCGAAAGAGTTCGGTTTTCTCGTCCGCCATCGCCGCTCGGCAATAGGCGAGGAGTTCATTCCAAGAGGAAATAACCGGCCGGTTCAAAACCCTTGCCTGCGCCAGCTTGATCGCGGCGGCGTGAACGATCTTCAGTTCGTGGGCGACGCTTGTTGAAACGCCTTTCACCTCGCAGAGGCGATCGACCGGGGCGGCGAGCGTTTGTGCAAAGCCGCCAAACCGCTTGATGAGATCCTTCGCGAGCGGTTTCACGTCGCGGCGCGGAATCGCCCTGAAAAGCAAAAGCTCAAGCAACTCGTAATCCTGAACGCCGTCGACTCCCGCGCGGATGAACCGCTCTCGCAGGCGCTCGCGATGCCCGGCGCGGTGGTCGACTTGCCCGCTTTCCAAAAGCGGAGCCTCGAGTTGTTCGTTAGCCGCGCCGATCGCGCCTCGCTTGGTCACGTTCAGGAATGGCGTCAGAGCGAGTAGGGAGGATTGCTCAGGCCGCGCGGTGAGGCGGTAAAAATCTCTGCTCCGGATTCCGTTACGCCGATTGAGTGCTCGAACTGCGCCGAGAGAGACTTGTCGCGCGTTACGGCGGTCCATCCGTCTTTCAGTAGCTTTGCTTCCGGGCGACCCTCATTGATCATTGGTTCAATTGTGAAGAACATTCCCGGCTTCAAGGGCGTTTCTGGCGCCCGTTGGACGCCGCCGCGATCGCGGTATTCTGCATAGTGAACGACGTTCGGCGCGTCGTGAAAAACCAGGCCTAATCCGTGGCCGCAGAAATCCCGCACGACGGAGAAGCCCTCCGCCTCCGCGACGGACTGGATGGCGCGACCGATGTCGCGAAGCGTATTGCCTGGACGAACGGCTTCAATGCCCGCCATCATCGCAGCGTATGTCGTATCGACGAGGCGCCGCGCTTTTACTTTTGGCGTCCCGGCAAAATACATCCGGCTCGTGTCGCCATGCCAACCATCGACAATAACGGTGACGTCGATATTAAGGATATCGCCATCGCGCAACGTCTTGGCGGAGGGAATGCCGTGACAGATGACGTGGTTCAGAGAAATGCAACTCGCATGGCGATAGCCGCGATAGCCAATGGTCGCGGACAAGGCCCCGCTATCGAGCACGAACGCGCGAATTCGATCGTCGAGCGTTTCAGTGCTGACGCCCGGCGCAACATGAGCGGCGATCATATCGAGACATTCGGCGGCCAGCTTTCCCGCTCGGCGCATGCCTTCGAAATCGTCCGGCCCATGCAGGCGGATTTCGCCGGTTTTCATTGGTCTAATGTCGTCGGCGAGTAGATTTGTCATTCCGTCTCGCATTCGGCGGCTACGCCGCTGTTCATAGCACAACCGGCAATTGATTGCGCAGGCTTACGCCGTCAAGTGTCACCTCGCAGTCATAGCATAACAGTTCAACGCCTGACGACGCGGCGGTTTCGAGCGCGGCCGCGTAGGCGGGGTCGAGATCGCGTGCTGGCGACAGCCGGTCGCAGTCGCTGCGCTGGACAATGAAGAGCATCACGGCGCGCCTGCCAGAGGCGACGACGCCCGTCAATTCGGCGAGATGCTTGGCCCCGCGCGTCGTGACGCAATCGGGAAACTCCGCCAGTCCGCGCTTACGCATCAGGTGAACGTTTTTAACTTCTACAAAACAGGCGCGGGCCGTCGGCGGGTCCTCCAGCAGAATATCGATGCGGCTTGCGGTCCCATACGGGCGCTCGCGGGCGAGACTGGAATACCCTTTGAGCGCTGGAATTTGGCCAGCAGCGATTGCCTCAGCGGCAATTACGTTCGGGTTTGACGTGTTAATCGCGACGAGGCCGCCATCGACAGCCACAAGCTCCCAGGAAAAGGGCAACTTTCGGGTTTTTGACGCGCTGCGGGACACCCAAACCCGGGCGCCTTCTGGCGCGACGCCCATCATCGAACCGGGATTTGCACAGTGCGCGGTGATCGTCTCAAACGCAGCGCCCTCGCTCGGGTCAAGCGCAATATCCGCCAGAAAGCGCTTATATCGTCGGATCAGCTGGCCGCTCTGCAGGGCGGAGGGAAATTTCACGCAAGGCCCCTGTGAGTAATTGGCGATAAGTCCCGCAATGATAGCGGCGGCAAGGCCATGTTCCCGCTATGGTTGGTGGCGGTTGCATTAACCTTTGCCACCGTTAGTTTTCCCCACGGCGAAGGATTGGGGGATATTATGAATATCTTGAGCCGCCTGTTGCTGGGAACGTTATTGTGCGCCGCAGGATTTGCCGCGATAGGCCTCTTCGCGCAATTCAAGCAAGACGTAGATTCTCAACAAGCCGCACGTCAGGCGATCGACCGGATTGTCGCATCTCTCGAAGCGACGGCGGAACAATCAGATGCTGACGCAATGCCTAAGGGCGTTCTCCCCGAGAATGCTGCACTGCGGACCAACGAGGCTGGACTCGCGATAATTCGGGAAAGCGAAGGGCTCCGCCTCTCAGCCTATAATTATGGAGGCGTCTGGTTGATAGGCTACGGCCATACCGCGACCGCAGCCCAAGGCATGACGATCACCGAATCTGAAGCTGAGGCTCTCCTCCGCGCTGATGTGATGAACGCCGAAACAGGCGTCCGCACTCTTGTTCAAACGCCGGTGAACGAAAACGAATTCTCGGCCATGGTTTCACTGGCTTACAATCTGGGCGTTGGCGGGTTTTCCCGCACGCTCGTTCTCGAGCGTCTGGACGCCGGTGATCGGGCAGGAGCGGCGGATGGTTTTCTCACCCATGACCGCGCACGCGTTGACGGCGTGCTTCAGGCGCTGCCAAACCTGACGGAGCGGCGGCGCAAAGAACGCGAGTTATTCCTGACGCCGGCATAGCCGCATCGCGCCTTGCGCCGCCGCACGGGCTCGCCTCTATTGCTCTGGCAATAAAAGCAGAGAAACGGGCATGGATGTCAGGGCAGCGGTAGCATTCGAGGCGGGCAAGCCGCTCGTAATAGAGACGGTTCAGCTCGAGGGCCCGCGCGCGGGCGAAGTGCTCGTGGAAATTAAGGCAACCGGCGTCTGCCACACGGATGAGTTCACCCGCTCCGGCGCCGATCCGGAGGGCGCCTTTCCGGCGATACTCGGACATGAAGGCGCCGGCGTCGTTGTGGAAGTTGGACCAGGGGTGAAGGGGCTCGCTCCCGGCGATCACGTGATTCCTCTTTATACGCCGGAATGTCGTGAGTGCGACTATTGCCTGCATCCGAAAACCAATCTCTGTCAGAGCATCCGCGCAACGCAAGGCAAGGGCGTGATGCCTGACGGCACATCCCGATTTTCCTACAACGGAAAGCCGATCCTTCATTACATGGGCACGTCGACCTTCTCGAATTATACGGTGCTGCCCGAGATCGCCTTGGCGAAAATCCGCAAGGACGCGCCTTTTGATATTGTCTGTTATATCGGCTGCGGCGTGACGACTGGAATTGGCGCGGTCATGTTCACCGCGAAAGTCGAGCCGGATACGGCCTGCGTCGTCTTTGGTCTCGGCGGTATCGGGTTGAACGTCATTCAGGGATTGAGAATGGTCGGCGCCCGGCAGATTGTGGGCGTCGACATCAATCCGTCGCGGCGCGCCATGGCGGAGGCGTTCGGCATGACGCATTTCGTCAATCCCAGAGAGGTCAAGGGCGACCTCGTTGGTCACCTTGTTGAGCTAACCGGCGGGGGAGCGGATTACTCTTTCGAGTGCATTGGCAATGTGACAACCATGCGTCAGGCGCTGGAATGCTGCCACAAGGGCTGGGGCGAAAGCGTCGTCATCGGCGTTGCCGGCGCCGGGCAGGAAATATCAACGCGCCCATTCCAGCTCGTGACGGGCCGCGTTTGGCGTGGATCAGCGTTCGGCGGCGCGCGGGGGCGCGCTGACGTGCCCAAAATCGTCGACATGTATATGGACGGTCGCATCCGCATTGATGAGCTTATCACCCATCGCTTGCCGCTTGAGCGCATCAACGATGCTTTCGATCTGATGCATCGGGGTGAAAGTATCCGGTCGGTCGTTATTTACTGATTGCGACCGGCGATCGTATCGGAGCCGCAAATGGAAGAGATCAGCCGCGCAAAAAGTTTTGGCGGCGTGCAGTCAGTCTGGCGCGCGCAAAGCGTAAAGCTGCGAAGCCCGACCCGCTTCGGCGTGTTTCTGCCACCAGGAGAGGGACCTTTTCCGGCGCTTTTCTGGCTGTCAGGCCTAACGTGCACGGAGGATAATTTCATCGCCAAGGCGGGGGCGCAGCGCGCGGCGGCCGAGCATGGCTTCGCAATCATCGCGCCCGACACGAGCCCACGGGGGGAAGGCGTCGCGACAGACCCGGCCGGCGCCTGGGATCTTGGCCTCGGCGCGGGCTTTTACGTCGATGCGACCGAGGCGCCGTGGGCAGCGCATTATCAAATGTACTCCTTTGTGACGGAGGAGCTACCCACATTGATTGCTGGGAGTTTTCCGGTCGATCCTGCACGGTTTGGGATTTTTGGCCACTCAATGGGTGGGCATGGGGCGCTGGTTGCGCATTTGCGGCACCCGACCAAATTCCGTTCGTGCTCGGCTTTCGCCCCGATCGTCGCGCCAAGTCAGGTTCCGTGGGGGCGCAATGCGTTTTCAGCTTATCTGGGAGAAAACCCGGCGCACTGGGCTGAGTACGATGCAACGGCGCTCGTCCGGCGGGCGCCGTCCGCAGCGCACGTACTGATCGATCAGGGCGCAGCAGATCAGTTTCTGGAAAGGGAGCTTCGCCCCGATCTGTTCGCGCAGGAAGCCGTAATTGCAGGTCAGCAAGTCACGTTGCGCCGGCACGAGGGCTACGACCATTCTTATTTTTTCATAGCCAGCTTCATCGACGACCACATCGCGTGGCACGCCGCTGCTTTGCGAGACTAAAAAAGCCGGCCCATGTACACGCACATGTACACGGGCCGGCTTGCTTTCCGCGATTGACGCGGGAAATCAGTTGGTCGCGGATTGGGCCCCTTCGCCCTCTGCATCCCCTTTGAGATATTTGTTGAGGAACGCCACATAGGCGTTGGAGGCCGTTATGCGGTTCTCGCGTTTCAGGAATCCGTGCCCTTCATCCGGGAACACAAGATATTCGACGGGCACGCCGTTTTCCTTGACCGCTGCGACGAGTTCGTCGCTCTCTATCTGCAGAACGCGCGGATCGTTGGCCCCTTGAACAACCAACATCGGCTTGACGATGTTCTTGGCGTGGAAGAGCGGTGATATAGCGCGATGGCGCTCGGCGTCAGTCGCCGGATCTCCCATCTCATCGAACAGCGCCTCGCGGAAGGCTTCCCACCATGGCGGGATGGATTCAAGGGTGCGCACCCAGTTGGTGACGCCGAATATGTTGACGCCCGCGTCGAAAACTTCCGGTTCGAACGCCAACGCCGCCGCCACCATGTAGCCGCCATAGCTGCCGCCCATGATGGCGATGTTTTCGACGTCCACCCAATCAAGGCTTTCAAGATATTTCCGGCCGTAGACGATGTCCTGCAGGTCGACTTCACCGTGCTTCCGGTCATCCATGTGGAAGAAGGTCTTTCCGTAGCCTGACGAACCGCGGTTGTTTGCGCCAAGAACCGCGAAGCCATGATTGACGAGATGCTGCACCATCGCCGAATAACCCGTTCGCGTCTGGCCGCCCGGTCCGCCATGGACCAGAACGACAGACGGAACTTTCGCCGCCGCGCTCGCGCCTTGCGGCTTGTAAAGGATGCTCGGGATCTCGAGGCCGTCGAAGCTTGGATATCTCACCACCTTGCTTGATACGAGATCCGCCTGATCAATTGCCGGATTAAGCGCATTGGTCAGCTGGCGGAATTTTTTCCGCTTGAGGTCTAAGGTGAATATATTTGACGGCGCCGTGTCGGCGTTCATGAGGAAGCTGATCTGCTTTTCGTCAGGGGAAAACCTGACCTGACGCAGGTCGCCTTTCGGCAGGTTAGCGGGCAGGGCGAGCGGTTTGTTCGTTGATGTATCGGTGATCGTCACCTGCGTGGCGGCGTCGGCGTTGACGGCGCTGACGCGATAACGACCAGAAGGAGAGTGGTCGACATACATGACGTCCCAGGCCGCCTCGATCAGCGGCTGGCGTTCGCCAGTTGCAATGTCGTAAGTCCAAGCTTGCGTGAACTCGCCATATTCGTCCGTCCCGAACACGAGCTTGTCGCCGTTCGGCGCGAAGTCATAGACGGTGTGCGAAATATTACCTTCATGGGCGGTAATCAGCTTGGGCTCTGCCGGTGCGTCGCTAATCTCTATGAGAAAGAGGTTGTTGTCGGCGGACGTCCGCTCGCGCGAGGCGGCGACAAGCTTGCCGTCGTTGCGGATGATGAAACCGCCAAGGCCCGCGTCATTCTGAAAAATCATCGACCGCGCGTAATCATCGGCGTTGTAGCGATAAAGGTCGAAGAACCTCGGGTCGCGCTCGTTTGTTTGTACGACGAAAGCCGCGCCGTCCTCGATCCAGCTCACGAAAGAGGCTTTGACATTTTCCCCAGGCGTCAGGTCCTGCGTTTTGCCGTCTTCGCCGCGAACATAAAGATGGTTCAGTTCGTTCCCGCCTTCATCAAAGGTGTAAAGAACGCGTCCGTCATTTGGAAAATAGCTGACGGCGAAGACCGAGTTCGTCGTTGAGTTCGTCAGGGGTGAAATCGCGCCGCTCGCCAGGTCAAGCGTCGCGGCGTTGAATGTCCCCGTTGCGTTGGTCGTGATCAGTAAGTTCTTGCCGTTGGGCGAATACGCTTTGTCCGCTCCGGCGATGCTGATGTCGGTCGTGTTGAAGAACACTTCCGCGTCGTATTTTTTGGGCGCGTCGGCGAAAGCGCCTGCGCCAAGGCCGAAGGCAGCGACAGCGCTCGCAACGCCGGCCGCCGCCCTGTGCAGCGTACGATTTGCCTGTTTCATAATTTCCTCCCCGGGATTGGTCCCCGATAGAGGGCGACATTAGGCTTTTCGCGAGCTTGCGGCAAATCTCACGGGGCCTGAAAACAAAAGCGCCCCCGCGGGGGCGCTTTCCAGTTTGTCAGGCTCCGCCTTGTCTCAAAGTCGTCTCAGGCGGCTTTCTCTTCGGCTGGGTCGCGCAGGACATAGCCCCGACCCCAGACGGTCTCGATATAGTGGTCGCCGCTGGTCGCGGCCGCGAGTTTCTTGCGCAGCTTGCAGATAAACACGTCGATGATTTTCAGTTCTGGCTCGTCCATGCCGCCATAAAGGTGGTTCAGGAACATCTCCTTCGTCAGGGTCGTGCCCTTGCGGAGGGAGAGAAGCTCGAGCATTTGATATTCTTTGCCGGTCAGATGCACGCGCTGGCCGCCGACCTCAACAGTCTTCGCATCGAGATTGACGATTAAATTGCCCGTCGTGATGACCGATTGGGAATGGCCCTTCGAGCGGCGCACGATCGCATGGATACGGGCGACCAACTCGTCCTTGTGGAAGGGTTTGGTCATGTAGTCGTCGGCGCCGAATCCGAGGCCGCGGACCTTGGTCTCGATGTCGCCTTGTCCGGTCAGGATCAGGATGGGGGTGTTCACTTTGGCCACCCGCAGAGACTTCAGAACGTCGAAGCCGGTCATGTCAGGCAGGTTCAGGTCGAGAAGAATGATGTCGTAGTCGTAGACCTTGCCGAGATCGACGCCCTCTTCGCCGAGGTCGGTCGTGTAGACGTTGAACCCGTCCGACTTCAGCATCAATTCAATGCTTTGGGCGGTCGCGCCGTCGTCCTCTATCAGCAGAACCCGCATGGCCGATCTCTCCTGTTCGACGCGCTTTTCCCTCGGGGTGCGCGTATTTTTCGTTTTGCCTTAACGATGGTTAGGTTGATTTGCTTTCATAAAGGTTAACGCAGACAGGAAGACCGGAGGTTTTTTCACTGCGCCGTTAAGGGGGGCACAATGAATGTTACACCGGGCGCTCGGTAATCCGCCATGCGGACGCCGCCCGTTAATGCCCGTATCGGTTGAAGCAAATAAGATGATTCATAAATTTACGCGAGCTTAAATCCCGGCCTCTTAATCTCCTGCGGGTCTGCGGCGATCCGCCAGCAGCGATTTGGGTAGGGCCATACCTTCATGAATGCTCAGTTGCAGTCGGTTTCCCTGTTCACGATCGAGGGCGCGGTCGAGAGCGTTTCCGCTCAGGGCGTGATGGTGTCCGACCGGCTGTCTGCGCTGCATGTTGGGGCGCGATTGTCGATCGCAACCGAAGCGGGACCTCTCATCGCCGAGGCAGTGGGTCTCTCGGAAGGGTCGGCGCTCTGCCTGCCTTTTGGCTCGCTTGCGGGCGTCAGGCGCGGGGCGATGTGCCGCTTTGATCTTGCCGGCGCATTTGCGCGCCCGGCTGACGCGTGGCTCGGACGCGTTATGGATGGCTTTGGTCGGCCGCTGGACGGAAAAGGACCGCTCCCAAAGGGCCCGATCCCACGCGCGCTTCGCGCCGCGCCGCCACCCGCAACGCAGCG
>JBGTFV010000253.1:0-6567 GCA_041747095.1 Parvularculaceae bacterium | reverse complement strand
TGGGGCTGGGTGATCGAGAACAGGCCGAAGGCTGCGGCGGCCGGGTTGCCGGTGACGAGGCCCAGCGCTTCGCCCGAGGCGTTCGCGAAGAAGGTGCCGCGCAGATCCTGCGGGGCGAACTGGCGCGGACCGTCGGGCGAGCAGCCCAGCAGGAACTGATCCGGACCTGGATTGCAGGCGCGTTTCTGGTAGCGATTGCGGCTGTCATCCTCGCGCATATAGCTGGCGGTGAAATCCACCGTCGTATTGTCCGTCGGCAGCCAGCGCGTCGACGCGCGCAAGGCGTAGATATTACGGTCGTCGATGTCGGAGCCGTCGAACACGTTCTCCGTGTAGCCGTCCCGCTGGATCGTCGTGCCGGCTAGACGGAAGGCCAGCCGCTCGGTGAGCGGAACGTTCAGCGCGCCCTGCACCTTCACCGAATTGAAATTTCCATATTCGGCGTCGACATAACCCTCAACTCCGTCGACGGAGGCCTTTGCGGTGATGACGTTGATCACGCCGCCGGTGGCGTTGCGGCCGAAAAGCGTTCCTTGCGGCCCGCGAAGAATCTCCAGCCGCTCGATATCGAAGAACTCGGTCTCGAAGAGGCGCGGCGCGCTGATGAAGACGTCATTGATATGGACGGACACGGCCGGTTCAGTCGAGGCGCCGACGGCCAGCGCGCCGATGCCGCGCAGCACGATCGTCGAACCGGTAAAGTTCGACCGTGAGAAGGCGAAGTTTGGAACGTTGAACTGGATATCCTGAAATGTCTCGAGCTGACGGTCCTGGAGGTCGGCGCCGGAAAATGCCGAAACGGCAATCGGCACGTCCTGCAGCGATTGCTCGGTCCGCTGCGACGTAACGATGATTTCATCCCCGATTGACTGGGCGAAAGCGCCTGTCGCGGCGATGGCGCTGATTGCAGCCCCCGACAAGAGGCGAATGGCGAGCGCACTTGGCTTGGCACGAAATTTCATGTTGTTACCCCTTTTGCGCCCCTCCCTTGGGGCAGTTATGGTCGACCTAATTGGCGCGGTATGGTCTGACTTCACTAATTTGTTACCTGTCCCGGACGCGGCGTCCATACGCCGCATGACGGGTTTGCGTAGCCGACGCGTCGCAGTCACAATTTTACAACAAAAGCGATCGGTCTCCGCTACGGGAATGGTCGGCCGTCGCGTCGATTCCTCCCCCGGCGGGACCTGCCGACGCTCGCCTAGCCTAGGGCCCGATCATTGATGCGGCGTTAACGTTAATGGGCGTTCATTGGTCCGCGGCGGATTACGGCAATGCCGGTGACGCCATCAGCGAGTTGAAACGTGGTGGGCGCGACAGGGTTCGAACCTGTGACCCCTACGGTGTGAACGTAGTGCTCTACCGCTGAGCTACGCGCCCCTGACGGCGCTGGCGTCGCCAAGAATGCGTGTTCTATCGACGGCGCGGGCGGCGTCAAGGCGCGCCGAAACCGACGTGCGGGAGCCCGAAATTCAGGCGACGCTTGCCCTGTGCGCAGGCCGGTCGACGATGCGCGCCGCCGGCAAGACGATGAACGACTTCGTCCCCTCGCCTGGCGCAGAGTGAATTTTGAATGAGCCCCCGTGAGCGGTCGAGATGGCCGAAACAAGCGGCAAGCCAAGCCCGAGCCCCTCTTTGGAGCGCCGCGGGGATACGTCTTCAGACGCGAAAGACTGCGACGCGGCGCGTAGCCGCTCCGGCGCCATCCCAGGGCCGTTGTCTTCCACCACAATCGCCAGGCCGCCATTGCTGGTCTCAGCGGACGCGATCAGGATCCGAACTTTGCGCTGGCCGAATTTCACTGAATTTTCAACGAGCTTTCCGATAGCGCGAGCGATAAGTTGCCGATCGCAGCGCACTTCCAAATCTGGATCTTCAAGCATCAGCCGGATCTCGGCCGCGGCCAGCTCAATTGTCTTTTCGAGCGGCGCAAGCGCCAGATTGACGATTTCCCCGAGGTTGCAGTCGATTTCATTGATACCGATGGGGCCGGACCGCGCATCTGACGCCAAAAGCATATCGGACACGGAATTTAATAGCCGCTTGCCGCCTTCGACGATGTAGTCGGCATATTCCTTGTTGAGCATGTCGTTGTCGCGCTCAAATTGTTCGCCGATGAGTTGTCCAAAGCCGATGATGGCGTTGAGCGGCGTTCGCAACTCGTGGCTCATGACCGACATGAGGCTGTCCTTGAAACGCCCGCCCGCTTCTGCGTGATCGCGAGCCTCGCGCAGGGCCTTCTGGTCGGCGCTCGCCTTCAAGATAAAACGTACGGAATGGGCGAGCAGCGTCCAGTTCATTGGCTTGGCCAGAAAAGACGTGGCGCCGACAGCAAAGGCCCTTTCTACGGCTTCCGGGTGGTCGCTCGCCGTCACAACAATAACCGGCAGGGTGCGTACGCGTGGCGAGCGGCGGACGATATCGGTCAGCTCGAACCCGTCGACATTCGGCATATCGATGTCGCAAATGACGAGATCGACCGACTTTTCTGACAGGACTTGCAGGGCCACTGCGCCATCCTCAGCAAGCAGAATATTGTATCCTGCTTCGCGCAGCTTGCTCGCAGCGAGTTCGCGCATGATCGGGTCGTCATCGACCAGCAGTATTCTCGCCGAATGCCGCATAATTCTCCCACCGGCAGCAATCTTTTTGTAACGCCGAACAATCGTTGATTTGCCTTAACGATGTGTTGCCGCCGGCTTCTCTGCAGCCGCAATGAATTGGCAACGGGTCGCGAGCTATCAATGATGGTTAACTCCGTATCGCGATCTGGAGATCAAGCCGGTGGCGCAGCCTGCCCCATTCCGCCCGAAGCGCGCTGCAGCGCGCCAATCGCCCCACCGCGCCCGCCGCACCCATCGTGACAAACGTCGGCGGGCGGTCCGTCGCCGATCCTTGCGAGAGCAATTGACCCTCCTCGTTGTCCTTGCCATTTCGGGCGCAGTCGCTTTCGCCACAACGACGTCGGTCTGGCGCGAAATCGTCCGGTATGGCGAGGACAAGACAGCGCAGATCGAGGCGACGTCCGCCGTATTCGCGGCCGCCATTGCCGAAATGGTTGACAGGGACGAGGCGCGCGCAGCCGAGGAAGCCTTGTGGGCGCTGCGACGACTGCCCGAGATCGAAGCGGTCGTCGTAACGCTCCCCTCGGGCGATCCATTCCTCCGCATTGGAGAGGCGGCCCTGCCGATGATAGCGGAAATGCCCGCCGGTTACGACGCTTTGTCAAACGCGCAACGGGCGCTGAAAATGCTGCGGCAGAAAACCGCCGTGGTGCAGGTGCCAATTGCAATCGACGGTCGCCCAATAGGCGCGTTGACCGTCATCGCGGACACCTCAGGGCTCACCCGCCGCATTGGCGACCTCCTCTGGGACGCCTTTATGGCCGGCGTATTTTCGAGCGCGATCGGGTTGATGATCGCCTTGCGGATGCAGCGCGCCGTCACACGGCCGATCCTTGATCTCGCAACGGTCATGACCGCGATGCGACAAACAGGAGATTTCAGCCAACGCGCTGAGCGGCAAAGCGACGATGAAGCGGGTGAACTCGTCGACGCGTTCAACGCCATGCTGAGCGAAATCGAACAGCGCGACGCCAAGCTCCTGATGCAACAAAACAACCTGCAAAAAATTGTGCAGCGCAAGACGAAAGAACTGAAGCTCGCGAAGGAAGCCGCAGAAGACGCGAGCAAGGCTAAATCCGAGTTTCTCGCAACCATGAGTCATGAAATCCGTACACCAATGAACGGCATGCTCGTCATGGCTGAGTTGCTGAACGGAAGCGAGCTTCCCCCGCGGCAGAAGCGTTATGCCGATGTCATCGTCAAATCCGGCCGAGGGCTTCTCGCGATCATCAACGATATTCTCGACTTTTCGAAGATCGAAGCAGGACGCCTTGAACTCGAGACAATTCCCGTTCAGCCGGTCGAAGTGATAAACGACGTAATCGGATTGTTCTGGGAGCGTGCGTCGTCGACGGGGATTGATCTTGCCGCTTACGTAGGTCCAGGGGTGCCGGAAGTTATCGCTGGCGATCCAGTTCGGATCAATCAGGTCCTATCGAACCTTGTCAATAACGCGCTTAAATTCACCAAGAAAGGATCTGTTGTCGTCAGCGCCAAACGCGTTGCGCGGGATGGCGCCGATCCCGAAATCGAATTCTCGGTTTCCGATACGGGCGTCGGCATACCGACGGCGCAGCAGGCGAAGATTTTTGAAGCGTTCTCGCAGGGCGACCAATCGACGACGCGACGTTTTGGCGGCACCGGTCTTGGGCTCGCCATCTCGCGCCGTCTCGTTGAAGCGATGGGCGGATCAATCGGCGTCGTCAGCCGGCAGGACAGGGGGTCGCGCTTTTTCTTCCGTATACCTGCGCTCGTCCTCGAGGAGCCTCGTCCGGTCAGCAGGAATAGCGCAGAGAAACGCGCTGTGATCGCGCTCGATGGGGAGGCAACGCCCGTTGCGCTGGCGCGTTACCTTGAAGAGGCCGGCGTTATCGCGCAGACGGTCGAGCCGAATAGCGAGATCGCGCCGCACATGGCGTACGCAGACATTGTCTTTGCGGGGCCGAAATTCCTTGAGGTTCTCGACGCGGCCATCTCGATGGCTGGCGGTCCGTGGACGCCGGCGCGCATTTGCGTCGGCGAACTTGGAGACGATGCTTCCGATCGGCTCCTTATGCGGGGGCTTGCAGAAGACCTGTTGATCAAGCCCCTGTCGCGGCATGACGTGTTTGAACAGCTTGAGCGCATATTTGAAGGCCGGATGCGCGGGCGTGCGGCGGTCAATCTCGCCACCTCGCCGTCGGCTGCGTTGCCCGACTTCGCCGGCGTCCGCATTCTCGCGGCGGATGACAGCGCGGTTAATCGTGAAGTGGTTGGCGAGGCGTTGACCCGTCTTGGCGCATCCGCGACGCTGGTGACGGACGGCGCCGCTGCGGTCGAGGCTGCGGTCGCGACGCCTTTTGAGCTCATCCTGATGGACTGCTCGATGCCGATCCTCGACGGTCTCGACGCGACCCGGGCCATCCGCGATTGGGAAAGAAGTTCGGGGCGGCCGCCCGTTCCAATCATCGCTCTGACGGCGCATGTCGCCGGCCCAGAGGAAGCATGGCGCGAGGCCGGGATGAACGACTTCATCGCCAAGCCTTTCACTCTTGCGACGCTAGCCGAAGCAATAGCCCGATGGCGCGCTAAGGTGCCGGATCGGGAATTGGCGTCGGCGCCGATTTCCGCGCCTGCTCCGAAATCCGCCGCAAAGTCGGTTTTTGATGAAAGCGTACTCGATCAGCTTGCTGCAATGCAGTCCGGCGCTGGCAGTCTCGTTGTGCGGGCGCTTGAGCTGTTCGAAAATCATTCGCGCGACGCGATGATTCAAATATTTCAGAGCGCTGCGGCGAAAGACGATGCCGCGTTGCGCAAAGCGGCGCACGCCTTGCGATCCATGAGTCTGAACGTTGGGGCGCGCGATGTCGCAGAGATCTGCGGCGCAATCGAAAAAATCGGGTTTTCCGCCAACGATATCCGCACACGGTTGAAAGCGCTGCGCGCCGCCTATCATGCAGCAATCGCTGCGGCCCCTGGCGAAAGCGCGCGGTATGGCGATGGCTCTCGCGACGCGAAAGCCGCTGTCAGAAGCGGGTCCCGAGCCTGAGGCCAATATTGTCGAGGCCTTCATTTGGCGAACAGATGCTTGCGTTCGATAGATGCTCGAACTGAAGGCTGAGGGACACGCGCTTGTTTAGCCAAACGCCAGGCGAGGCCTGCAAGCGGAAAAGCGCACGGCAGCCGAGAAACGCCGAACCGCTGTTTGGGCCATCTGTAGCGGGATCAAAACTTGTCTCGCCATTGTGGATGGCGATGCCGGCGCCGAGGTCGAAGTAAAATCGGCTCGCGGGTCGGTCGATGCGCCAGATGAGGCCAGAATGGATGAAACTTGTCGCCGCACTGTCCGTGGCGACCGAAAGTCCTGCCTGAAATCGCGGGCGCCCAATGATGCGCCATTCAGAAAACGGCTCCAGAATGACATCGCCTGCGATCGCCGCGCCTGCCTCCGTATTCGGAGAAAAGGCGCGCACGCTCTGGATCGAAGCGCCCCCGCGAAGCTCCGATGCGCGGCTGCCTGACGGCGCGATCCCGCACGCTACCGCGCAGCCAAGGAAGAGCGCATACCGCGCAACCGAATTCACCCGCAGCATTCGCCCCTCTACTTCGCTTTACACAACGCGCTGCGCTGCGGGCCCCCCCCGTCAACGTCATAACGCTTGAAACACCATCGCGCGAAAATGCGTCGGTTCAAAGCGGGGCATGGCCCCGGCGCTGCAAAATCTAGAGAAAGTTATAGGGATCGATGTCGACCGTGCGCCTGACGCGCGCAGGTATCGGCGCGGCGGCAAGCCAAGCCGCCAAATAGCGTTGCAACCGGACGTCGCGGCGGGCCCTTACGAGAAACCGCAAGCGTGCATCGCCGCGAAGTCTGTAAATCGGCGCAGGCGCGGGCCCCCAAACGTCGACGCCTTCCGCGATAGGAATTGCCGCCTTCAATGCCCGGCCCGCAGCGAGCGCGGCC
>JBGTFV010000252.1:0-2766 GCA_041747095.1 Parvularculaceae bacterium | reverse complement strand
GAAGCGGGCGCGCGCCCCGCGAACTGAAAATGGTCACCACCTGGCCGAAAGATTTTCCGGGCCTTGGCACGATGGCCGAGCGTACAGCGCGCTTTATTACTGAAATGAGCGGCGGGGCCTTGCGCGTGCGCGTTCTGTCGGCGGGCGAACTTGTCAGCGCCTTTGAAAGCTTCGATGCGGTCGCCAGCGGCGCGGCGGACCTTTATCACGGCGCTGAATATTACTGGACCGGCAAATCGAAGGCCTACCCGTTCTTCACCGCCGTTCCCTTTGGCATGACCACCAGCGAAATCATGGCGTGGACGGAATTCGGCGGCGGCCAGGAACTCTGGGACGAACTCGCCGCGCCATTCAACATCAAGCCTTTTGCGGCCGGCAACACAGGGCACCAGCTTGCCGGCTGGTACAAGCGGCCAATCAATTCGCTGGAAGACATCCGCGGGATGAAGATCCGCATGCCTGGCATTGGCGGCGAAGTATTGCGCCGCATCGGCGCGTCTGCGGTCGCGCTTTCGGGCGGCGAAATCTACCAGGCGCTGCAATCGGGCGCCATCGACGGCACTGAGTGGGTCGGCCCGTGGAACGATCTCGCCTTCGGATTTTATCGCGAAGCGAAGTACTATTACTGGCCGGGCATTCACGAGCCCGGCCCGCAGCTTGGCGTTGGCGTCAATCTGAAAGTGTGGAACGGATTCTCGCCGCAGGAACAGGCGATCGTGCGCGCCGCCTGCCATCAGGCGAACCATCTCTCTATCGCCGAATACGGACATTTCAACGCCATCGCGCTGGAACAACTCGTGCGCGATCACGGCGTCGAACTCCGCCAGATGCCGGACGACGTCATGCAGGCGCTGGCTGCGGCCACCCGCAACGTGCTTGCCGAGATTGCGCGCTCAGACGATATCTCGCGGCGCATTTATGAAAGCTACCGCGCGTCGCTCCAGCGCTCGCAGGAATGGGGGCGAATATCGGACGAGGCGTATATGGCCGTGCGCCGTGCGGTCTTCTCCCTGTGAAAGCGACTGAAGCAACCGGCTGTTCGGGCAAGCGGCCATGCTGACCCTTGTCGGCGACGCGCTGAACTGGTCTGCGGCGGCAATCGTCTTTCCCCTGATGATGCTGCCGCTGGCGCGCCTCGCCAGCCGCAATCTCGGCCCGGCGGCGGGGAGCGGCTTCTGGGCGTTGGCAACCCTCTTCGTCGCCTGCGCTGCGGCGCTTTTCGCAAGTCTTGCCCCGCGTCTGTGGGATTTCGCTTTTGCGCCGTGGCAAGCCGGTCTCGCAGCCGGCACCTTTCTGCTTGCAGGCCTGTGCGCGGCAGCAGGCGGACCGGCGCAAGCGACGGCGAAACTCTCGCCGTTGCTCGCCGTCATCGCACGGAAAACCGGCCGGCTCGCCCTGTGGGGCGTTATCGCGATGGCGCTCGTTCAGTTCTCCGCCGTCATCTTGCGTCATGTGTTCGGGGTGAATTTCATCCTCGTGCAGGAGAGCGTTACTTATCTGCATGGCGCGGTCTTTCTCCTCGCAGCCGGATATGCGCTGCTTACGGACGATCACGTGCGCGTCGACATCTTCTATCGCGACGCGAGCCCTCGCCGACAGGCGATTGTTGATCTCGCTGGAAGTTATGCGTTCCTGTTTCCGTTCTGTCTTCTTGTCCTGTGGACGAGTTCGTCATACGTCGCCGCGTCCTGGTCGGTGTTCGAGGGCTCGCCAGAACAGTCCGGTCTGCAGGGCGTCTTCATCCTGAAGACGCTGATCCCTATCTTTGCAACGCTGCTGGCGATGGCCGGCTTCGTCCGCGCGACCGAGGCCGCCGATACGCTTAGCCGGCGCGGAGACTAGCGATGGACGCCGGGATTGACGGTTTCTGTTTTTGCGCCGCCGCCGGCTGGCTCGACATCGCGATGATCGTCGCGCTATGCGCGCTGATCCTCGCGGGATTCCCCGTCGCTTTCAGTCTCGCGGGCGTAGGCATTCTGTTCGCCGTGATCGGCCTCTCGTTCGGCGTCTTCGATCTCAGCTACGTCAAACCCCTGCCGCAGCGCATCTACGGGGCCGTCGCCAATACGACGCTCATCGCCGTGCCGATGTTCATCTTCATGGGCGTCATCCTTGAGAAAGCCAAGATCGCCGAGGAACTGCTCGACGAGATGGGCAAGCTCTTCGGCGCGATGCGCGGCGGGCTTGGCATCTCGGTGACCATCGTCGGCGCGTTGCTCGCCGCATCGACCGGCATCGTCGGGGCGACGGTCGTCACCATGGGATTGCTCAGCCTGCCGACGATGCTGCGGCGGGGGTATAATCCGGCGTTCGCCGCCGGATCGATCGCGGCGGCGGGCACGCTTGGCCAGATCATTCCGCCCTCGATCGTGCTCATCCTCCTGGGCGACGTCATCTCGAACGCCTATCAGCGGGCGCAACTCGAACAGGGCGTCTTCGCGCCAAAGGCGATTTCAGTGGGCGACCTTTTCGCCGGCGCGCTCATTCCGGGCCTCGCGCTCGTCGGGCTCTACCTCGCCTATCAGGTCGGCGTCGCGATCTTCCGCGGCAAGGACAGCCCCGCCATTCCGGCCGATGAGATAGCAAAAGGGCCGGGCGTTCTTCTCGGCGCGCTGAAGACGCTGGCGGCCCCTTTGTTTCTAATCGTCGCTGTGCTGGGATCGGTCCTCGGCGGCATCGCCACCCCGACCGAGGCCGCCTCTGTTGGCGCAGTCGGCGCGCTCTTGATCGCAGGCGTGCGCCTCGGCGACACGCCGGGCGACCGGC
>JBGTFV010000251.1:0-14464 GCA_041747095.1 Parvularculaceae bacterium | reverse complement strand
CGCCTTTGACGCAGCCATGGCTGATACGGCTGCGGGCCATCGCGCGCTGCTGGCGATGCGCGGCGGCGAAATCGTCGGCGAGCGGTATGCGGAGGGTTTCGGCCCGGACACCCGCATGCTCTCCTGGTCGATGGCCAAGAGCGTGACTGCCGACATGGTTGGCGCCGCCGTTCTGCGCGGCGTCATTGACATCGATGACGCGCCGCCCGTTCCCGAGTGGCGGGAGGCGGGCGACCCGCGTCAGTCAATTACCTGGCGCGATCTCTTGCGCATGGAGAGCGGGCTGGCTTTCGAGGAATCCTACGGCGCGCCGACGTCGGATGTGAACCGAATGCTGTTCCAGTCGGCGGATACGGGCGGTGTGGCTGCAAATCAGCGAGCCGCGGCGCCTCCCGGCGAAGTCTGGGCCTATTCAAGCGGCACAACAAACCTCATCCAGCGCGCATTGCGAACCGCGCTCGGGGAAGCAGGCGTCGATTATCATCGGTTTGCGCAGGAGGCGTTGTTCGGCCCACTAGACGCGACCAGCGCGGTATTGGAACCCGATGCGTCGGGCGTGTTCATCGGATCGTCCTTCCTTTACGCGACAGCGCGCGACTGGGCGAAGCTTGGCCAATTGCACTTGCAAGACGGCGTCTGGAACGGCGCGCGCCTGTTGCCGGAAGGGTGGACCGATTTTGTGCGCGACCCGGTCGCTGGGTCCGACAATGAGTATGGCGGGCATTTCTGGCTCAATCTCGACGGGCTATCTGGGCGGGGCCGCCGTTTTCCGGAATTGCCCGCCGCCGCCTTCATGATGTCAGGCCACGAAGGCCAGTATGTCATCATGATACCGGAAGAAGATATTGTGCTGGTGCGGCTCGGTCAGACGCGCGGTGCGATTCCCTTTGAGGTCGCTGGTCCCGTTTTGGGCGCGATGCGTCGCGCCATCATTGACGCGCCTGACGCCGACGATGAATGATCCGTGGGCCAATCGCCCCGCGCCAACCCTCGGCGATATCGAAACCCTCGCCCAGGCTGCATTCGCGCAATTACCCTTCGCATTCCGCCAGCTCTGCGGCGACGTGGTCATCCATGTCGCCGACTTCGCTGACGAAGAAACGCTTGCCGAACTGGGCATTGAAGACCCGTTCGAATTGACCGGGCTGTATGAGGGGGTCGACCGCCTGCGCCAGTCAGTTAGCGATCCGGTTGCAACGCCCGCCCATGTGCACCTTTATCGCATGCCCATTCTCGCCGAGTGGACCGACTTGGGCGACGTCACGCTCGGAACGTTCGTGACCCACGTTCTGGTGCATGAGATCGGCCATCACCTCGGCCTGTCTGATGAAGATATTGACCGGATAGAAAAAAGCGCAAGGGACAGTTGACGGCCCAGCATTGCCGATTGATCAGGCTTTCTCGTCCTCTTTTCGATCCGACTTCGTGTCAAACCCCTTATGCATCAGGTCCATGCCCGCCTCGGGGCCATAATCCATCTGCGCAAGCAGGCGTTCCCGGTCGCGCGTGCGGAATTGACTGACGAAGTCATCAATCAGCGGCTCGGCGAAATTCAGCCGCGCGAGCGTCTCGCGCGCGATCAAAAGGCTGGATTCAAGCGTCTCGCGGACAATGACGTCAGGGCCGAGACGGCGCAGCTCAATCTCATGCAGCCGGTCATGCGCGACGGCGACGATTGTCAACAACGGCGCCCTCTCGCGTAGCGCCTCGACGGCGCGGTTGACCGAAGGCGGATCATCCATTGTCAGGATGACGGCGCTGGCTTCCAGCGCGCCCGCATGGACAAGCACATCTAGGCGGGAGGCGTCACCGTAGTAAACCTTGAAGCCGAACCGCTCGGCGTTGCTGATATGGCCTGGATTGCGGTCGATGGCGACGACTTTGACGCCAGCAGAGCCAACGACCTGACTGATGATCTGACCCATGCGCCCAAATCCGCCGATCAGAACATGTCCCTCCAATGCTGGAGCCGTTTCGAATTGATCCTTCGCCTCCTCATCCTTTTGGGAAAGCCGGCGCGCGAGGATCATCGCGAACGGCGTCATGATCATTGAAAGCGGCACGATCGCTGACATCAGCGTCGCTTGCGCATCAGTGAACAGCGCCGACGAAACCCCGAGGCTGAATACGACGAAGGCGAACTCGCCGCCCTGTGACAACGCCGCCCCTGCCTTCAACCCATCTTCGCGATCGCCGCCAAAAACACGGACAAGAACATAAACGATTGCTGATTTTAATATGGTCAACCCTACCGCAGCGCCGAGAATTATCGCCCATGCGTCAAAGATCAGCGACAGATTGAGCCGCATACCGATAGAAATGAAAAACAGACCAAGCAGCAAGCCGCGGAAGGGCTCAAGGTCCGTCTCGATCTGATGGCGATAGGCGGACTCGGCGAGCAACACGCCGGCGAGCAGCGCGCCGAGGGCCATCGACAGGCCCGCCCACGACACGGCGAGCGAAACGCCTGCAACAATGAACAGCGCCGATGCGGCGAATGCCTCACGCGAGCCTGATCCCGCCACTAGACGCAAAAGCGGGTTCAGCGCGAACCGACCAACAACGAATATCGCAATGATCACCGCAGCGCCGCGAGCAGCCGCGTCAGTCCAACCGGACATTTCGGCTGCAATGTCGTTCGCGCCCGCCATCGTCGCGCCGTCGGCCGGCATGCTCGCCAGAAAGGGCACGATCGCAAGCAACGGCACGACGGCGATGTCCTGCAGCAGAAGGATCGGAAAGACCCGCGCGCCATAGGATGAGTTTAGCTCGCCGCGATCCTTCATGTATTGCAACGCGAGCGCAGTCGACGAAAACGCGAGTGAAAAACCGGCAACCAGCGAGGCCGGCAAAGCCATAAAGCCGGTCAGATAAATGAGGCCGCCGATTGCGAGCCCCGTTGCGATCATCTGCGCGGCGCCGAGCCCGAAGATGTTCCGTCGCAGCGCCCACAATCGACCGAGGGATAACTCAAGACCCACAAGAAAAAGGAACAGCACCACGCCAAGCTCAGCAGCGTGAAAGACGCCCTCCTCCTGATCGAGCAGATTAAGGACGGAGGGACCAATAATGACGCCAGCGACGAGATAGCCGAGGATTGATCCCAGTTTGAAACGATTGAATAAAGGAACGGCGATCGCCGCAGCCCCAAGATAGGTGGCCGCCTCCACGAGAAAACCGCCGCCCTCCGCCGCCATCGCTCGCCGCCCCCAGAGTGAATTGCCTGTGATCCGCGCGCTGATGAACGCGGTTGATATTTTATCAGATGGCGAGCCCGGCGCGTTCGTCAAGCCCGAGCGCAATGTTAAGGTTCTGGATCGCCTGGACGGCGGCGCCCTTCAAGAGATTGTCCTCTGCGCAGACGACGACGGCGCTGGAACCATCGCTGGCGACGTCGAAGCCCCCTATCAGAACCCCCGTCCGTCCCGACCCGTCGCGGAGTTCGGGCGGTTCATCCTGAAGAGAGATTAAATATTCCTCGCTATAGGCAGCGTGATAGATTGATTTCAAAGCCGCCTTGTCAAATGGCGTATCGGATGGCGGCGCTAGCGGCAGATGCAATGTGACGATCAGCCCCCTGAAGGCCGGGTGTACATGCGGCATGAACCGCACGGCGCGGCCAAGATGGCGTGTCGCCTCACGTTCGTGCGTATGGCCGACAAGTCGATAGGGCATCAGATTATCTGCAAGGCGGGCCGGGTCGTTGCGCGGTCCTGGCGTCGTGCCTGCGCCGGAATAGCCTGACACGCCGAAGGCGACCGGCGTTCCGGCCAGAAATGGCAGCATCGGCGCCACGCCCAATTGAACCGCTGTCGCATAGCAGCCCGGATTCGCGATACGCCGGCGACCCGTCAGATTCTGCCGATGCAATTCCGGCAGCCCGTAGGCCCAGTCGTCGTCAAAGCGATGATCTGCAGACAGATCAACAAGGATGCGCTCTGGATCCGAGGCGTCAAACGCCGACACATATTGCGATCCCGCTCCATCGGGCAGCGCCAGGATGACCGCATCGGCGCGGCGGCGCGCTGCTTCCGCCGGTTCGAGCGCCTCGAAAATGCATTCGTCAGCGTCTTCGGGCGCAATCTCCGAAACGCGTCGGCCCGCATACTCGCGGCTAACAGCAAAGGCGAGCATCATCTCCGGATGGCCGGAAATCAAACGGATCAATTCGAGCCCCGTATGGCCGCGCGCGCCCACAAGTCCGATGAGATAAGGCTCGCTCATCGCTTCAATCCTCAAACGACGGCGGCAACTGCGCGACGCGCTCGACGATGCGCTGAAGGCGCGCCCAATCGTCGTCGCCGATCCAGTAGACCGTCCACGGACCGGTCTTGATGCATCCCGTCGAGACTTCGTTGTAAAAGGCGTTGAAGCCGTTTGCCGTGCGGGAGCGCCAGTAAAAGCGCGGATTTTCCTTGGTGAACTGCCGCCAGACCGTGCGGGCAAGTCCTTCGCCGCGCGCGTCTTCCAGCACGGCGAATTTGTCGAGATAGATGAAATCATCAATCCGCGTCAGGATGGCTCCTGCGCGATAACTGTCAGAGATATGGATCTCGTGGATCGCGAGCCCCTCCCACCAATCGGGTTTGAGCTTGCGCGCAAAAGCGCCTTCGACCAATGCTTCAGTTTGCGCCTGATCGACCCGCGCCTTGCTCGTCACGCGGCGGATGCCCTCGCCCTTGCGCACCAGCGTTCCCGAGCCGCCGTGGGTGAAGAGTTCGCGGATAAGACCTGCCGGCGTCGTGATCGAGACCGAAGAGGACAACGGCGCGACGTCAAGCAGGCGCTTGATCTCCTGAATTTTCAACCGCATGCCGCCCTGCACCCATGCCGCCTTCATCAAGCGGTCGTAATCAGTGGCGAGGTTGATCGAGTGCATTGGCCTTCCATGCTTGTCGAGGAGGCCGCCGACGCTTGACAGGAAGACGATCTTTATTGGCTGCACGGCGCCAACGAGCGCGCGCGTGGCGCTGTCGCCATTGATATTGAGAAGCTGCCCTCCCGGCGCGACGCCGAGGCACGTAAGAATGGGAATGGCGCCGGACTTGACGATCGAACGCAGCATGCCGAGGCGGACGTTCGTCGGCTCGCCAACGAAACCATATTTATCCTTATCAAGATAATCCGCCTCGATAACGCCGGCGATAACCCCGTCCGCTTCGACGCCCGCCGCGCGCACCGCTTCGACAAGGCGAATGTTCTCGCCGATGAAGACGTCTCGGGCGGCGTCCATGGTTGCCGCGTCGGTCACGCGCAGACCATCGATCTTGTCAGTCGCAATGCCGCGCTGGGCGAGCGTTTCATCAAGCTGCGGCCCGCCGCCGTGCAGCACGATGGGCGTCAGGCCGACCGTGTGCAGAAAGGCGAGCGCCGAGGCGGTCTCCTCAATATTATTGCGCAGTATCGCGCCGCCGATCTTGATGACCGCGAAGCGCGACTGATCGACCGCCGCAAAACGCTGGAGATAGGCGCGAATCTCCTTGCCGTCCTGCATGTTCGACAACAGCTGGACGATGGTCTGGCGCGTGTTGAGCGACGGGTTGGTCATTTCACCCCACCACCGCCTTCATTATCGCCTTCTGTACGTGCAGGCGGTTCTCCGCCTCCACATAGGCGAGGCAGGAAGGGCTATCGAACACGGCGTCCGTCATCTTGACGTTCCGGCGCATGGGCAGGCAGTGCGAGACAAGCGCATCGTTCGTCCGGGCCATTTTCGCCTCGTCAACGATGAAGTGTTTGAACCGGTCGCGCATGCCTTTTTCCGGCTCCCAGTCGCCGAAGAACGGCAGCGCGCCCCAGCTTTTGGCGTAGACGACGTCAGCGCCGTCATAGGCGTCCTCGATCGAATGGGAGATCGTCACGGCGTGGCCGTTCGCGCCCGCGTCTTTCGTCGCCTGCTCGATATAGCGCTCATCGAGGATGTAATCCTCGGTCGGACACAGGAGCGTTGGCTTCATGCCGAACTTGGCGGCGATGACGAGGGCCGAGTTTGCGACAGCCGTGTTGAGCGGCTTCGGGTGATAGGTCCACGTCAGCACGAACTTCTTACCATCAAGCGCGCCGCGCCCGTCGCGTTCGAAACGCTCCTGCAACGCCATGACGAGCGCCATTTCCTGACAGGGATGGGTGATCGTCTCCATGTTCACGACGGGGACGTCCGACCATTTCGCGAAGGCGTTCAGGATTTTGTCTCTTCGGTCCTCTTCCCAGCTCTGAAACTTCGGGAAGGCGCGGATGCCGATCATGTCACAGTAACGTGAGAGAACCTTGGCGGCCTCCTTCACGTGCTCTTCCGCGTCGCCATCCATGACGACGCCGTCTTCAAATTCGAGCGGCCACATGCCGCCGGATGGCGAGAGCACCACCGCGTGGCCGCCAAGCTGGTGTGCGCCGACATCGAAAGAGGTTCGGGTGCGCAGGGAATTATTCAGGAAAAGCAAAGCGATCGTTTTGTTTTTCAAGGCGTCGCCAAAGGGAGCAACCTTCATCGCCCGCGCGTCGTCGAGCATCGCCTGTAACTCGGCGCGGCTCCAGTCGGCGGTGTTCAGAAAATGGCGCATTCGTGCGTTCTCCCGTTATCTTTCCTTAGAGGCGCTTCCGGGCCTTGTGAAGGCGACCCGCGCCGCCTCTGCCGCAGCTTTACTTGCCGCGCTGCAACCGCCACGTTCTTTTTCCCTGACCGATGGAAAAGGAGGCCCATGACCGACGCCCGCCACAGCGACGCCGCCCCCGCCAGTCCCACGGTTCGCCTCGCCGACTATCGCGCGCCGGATTTCCTCGTCGATTCCGTCCATCTCGACTTCCAACTCGACCCTGCTCGAACGCGTGTGAAATCCCGTCTCGCCGTGCGCAGGGCCACGGGGGCGGACCGCGACGCCCCGCTTGTTCTCGACGGCGACGGGATAGAGCTTATGGGCGTCACCATGGAGGGGGATAAGTTTCCTGCTCACAAATACGAGATCGGCCCCTCAAGCCTGACGCTGCGAAACGTTCCGGACGTCTTCACCCTCGAGATCGAGACCGTTTGCCGTCCCGACGCAAACAAGGCGCTGTCAGGGCTCTACATTTCGAGCGGCATGTTCTGTACGCAGTGCGAGGCGCAGGGCTTCCGGCGCATTACTTATTTCCCGGATCGCCCCGACGTGCTGGCGCGCTATTCCGTACGCATCGAAGCGGATGCGCAGCGCTATCCTGTTCTTCTCTCGAATGGCAACCGCATCGGGGGCGGGGCGCTCGCCGACGGGCGTCATTTCGCCGAATGGGGAGACCCTCATCCCAAGCCGTCCTATCTATTCGCGCTCGTCGGCGGCGACCTAGCGGCGGTGGAAGACGAATTTGTAACCCGGTCGGGCCGGCGAGTGGCGCTGAAAGTTTTTGTCCAGCCTGAGAACCGCGAAAAATGCGGCTACACGCTCGACAGCCTCAAACGCGCCATGCGCTGGGACGAGGAGGCGTTCGGGCGCGAATACGATCTTGATATTTTCATGATCGTCGCGGTCGACCATTTCAATTTCGGGGCGATGGAGAATAAAGGCCTCAACATCTTCAATTCGGCCTATGTACTGGCGAGCCCGGAGACGGCTACCGACGGCGACTATGAAGCGATTGAGTCGATCGTCGCGCACGAATATTTCCATAATTGGTCCGGCAATCGCGTTACGTGCCGCGACTGGTTCCAGCTTTGCCTCAAGGAAGGCTTCACGGTCTTTCGCGATCAGGAATTCTCCGCCGACATGCGCTCGCGCGCCGTTCAGCGCATCAAGGACGTCCGCCAACTCTGGAGCCGTCAGTTCCCGGAAGATCAAGGCCCCCTCGCCCATGCGGTGCGGCCTGATCATTACGTCGCTATCGACAATTTCTATACGGCGACCGTCTATGAAAAAGGGGCCGAGCTTTGCCGCATGCTGAAAACGCTCGTCGGCGCCGAAGCATTTAGGCGGGGCTGCGATCTCTACTTCGACCGATGCGATGGACGCGCGGCGACCGTCGAGGATTTCGTTGGGGCCATCGCCGAGGCGGGAGGACGTAATCTTGACCAGTTCTGGCGCTGGTATACGGACGCTGGCACGCCCAAATTGCGCGTCGAAACGCACAGCGCCGACATTTCGGATGGGTCTTTGCGCGTGTCGATTTCCCAGTCGACCCCGCCAACTCCCGGCCAGCCGGAAAAGCCGCCGCGCCAGATGCCGATCGCCTACGCCGTTATCGGCGCTGCGTCGCGGCGCGTGCTGGACGAAGGACTGATCGAATTAACATCGCCTGACGTTGAGCGGACATTCGGCCCCTATACGGAGCAGCCTGTGCTGTCAGTGCTGCGGGGTTACTCGGCGCCCGTAGAACTCATTCGCGCGGCAAGCCTTGATGAACGTCTCTTGCTGCTCTCGGCGGAACCAGACCTCTTCAGCCGCTGGGCGGTGGCTGAAAAACTTTGGCGCGAAACATCGCTCGCGGCGGCCTCGCAGAGCGGAACCGACAAGGCATTGCTCGACCGCTTTGCAGACGCTCTGGGCGACAGTCTAGCCCAACTCGATCATGACCCGGCGTTCGCAGCAGAACTCCTCCGTGCGCCAACTGACGCAGAACTGCTCCTCGGACTCGACGCGATCAATCCTGATGCGATCGCCGCAGGCCGCGCCCATGTGCGCAAGACAATCGGGACGAGGCTCCGGCCACAACTTGAGGCAATCCATCAGAGGTTGCGAACGAATGCGCCCTATAGCCCAGACGCTGAGGCGGCCGGCCGCCGCGCGTTAATGAACGGCGCGCTATCGCTTCTTGTTGCGGCAGGCGAATATGAATATGCACAGGAACAGGCAGCGTGCGCCAACAACATGACCGACGAGGCCGCGGCCGTGTCGGCGCTCGCGACGGCTGACAGTCCTGCGAGACGCGACGTCCTCGACCGCTTCTACGCCAAGTGGCGGCGTGAACCGCTCGTTGTCAAAAAATGGCTCGCCTGGCGCGCCATGGCGCCAGCGAAGGAGGCGCTAGGCGACGTTGCGCAGTTGTTGACGCACGAAGCATTTGACATCGCCAACCCGAATAGCGTGCGCGCTCTCATCGGCGCATTCGCCAATCAGAATGTCGCAGGTTTTCATCGCGATGACGGCAAAGGCTATGCGTTTCTGACCGACCGAATCATCGAAATCGATCGTTTCAATCCGCAACTCGCCGCGCGTCTCACCGCGCCGTTTGAACTCTGGCGCCGACTGGAGCCCCGGCGGCGACGACTTGCGGAGGAACAATTAACGCGACTGACGCAACTCGCCGGAGCCTCGCCGAACCTTGCTGAAATGGCTTCGCGCCTCAAAGATTAACAACAAGTTAACGCGAAACTGGCTGATTTCCGAATGCTGTTTCGGTGTCGTTATCTTTACTCCCGCAGAACCACGAGTTCTGATGATTCGCGCGTGACTTACCGGGTGGAATAGTAATAGTTTCCAATTGGTAAACGCGCATTTTTTGCGGTGTCCGGTTCGCTCTGAAGAATGTCGCGTCAGACTTCACACTAGGCGGCGTATACCGCTCTGCGGGAACGCCTTGCCGCTAAAATCTGTTAGGTCGGGGTCGACCTAAGGCGCGAGGGTATAAGGCGCGAGTGCATGGCTGGGCGTCGTTCGGAGTCCGCGCGCACGGTGATCGCGCGCACGTTGGATGCATAGGGTCTGATGGCAGCGATGCGATTTATTCGTCCGGATGCGAAGCGCGCCGCCAAGGCAGAGGCACATCTTGCCGGCCGAATTGATGCGCTCTCCTCACGCCGCCTGCTGGCGCTGACCTCCATATTTGTCATCGCAATTGCAGCGCTTTTCATTGGCAAGCTGCAGGAAGACGCTAGCGGACGGCGGATTGAAACGGCCCTCCGCATAGAGCGGGCGGCCGCCGATTGCGCGGCCATTATCAACGTTGCGCTGGTCACTGGCGGTTCGCCGCGTACGGGGTTGTCGCAATGCCACGCGGGCGGCGCTTCAGCGGCGTTCCACGTTTCCGCATCGGGCGACATCCTCGCGGTCTACGGTCGAACCGACGTGATCGACGTGTCGCCCGCGCTCCTTCGCAGTCTCGCGCTTGCCCAGCGCGCCAGCGCCACGCTTGATCTTGCCTCGGGTCGCGCCACGGCCGCCTGGCGTCCGCTCGACAATGGCGAGACCGTGCTTGTAGCCGCGCCCGCCGCTGATATTTTCCAGAGAAGCCCCTTGTGGGTGTTCTATCTGTTGTGCCTTGCCGCCATTGCGCTTGTTATCGCATCGGTGATGGCGGCGTTTCTGCGCCAGAGCAGGGCAGCGGCGCGCGCCGGCGCTGCTGTTGACACGTTGCAGAAAACGCAACGCGCCTTGGCGGGCGGGCGGTGCAGTCCGTGGCACTTCGATGCGCGCAATCGCACCGTCACGCTATCACGCAGCCTTCTGGAGCCGATTGGGCTCGGGGCGCGCGACCGGGAGTTCACGCTGGGCGAAATCACCGCGCTCGTGCACCCGGAAGATTTGCGGGTCGCGCTTGCCGTTATTACCGGCGATACCTCTGGTGTGACCGAGGGTCTAATCCGCTTGCGAGATCCTGGTCGGACGTGGTCGCGGGCGTATTTCCGCACCGCTCATGACGCAACGCGGTTCAATCGCGCAGGGGTCGCTTTCGATCTGTCGGGCCCGAAGAGCCTGATTCCGAGTGCGGCGATCGCCGAAGCCCGTCTGAAGGACGCCATCGAAAGTATCCCTGAAGCGTTTGTGCTGTGGGATGCGCAAGGGGGGCTCGCCGCATGGAACCGCCGCTTCGCCAGCATCTTCGAAATCGACACGGGCGAGCTATCGCAAGGCATGACGGGCGAAGAAGTCGCGTCAATCGCGCGCCAAAGCGCGCACGTCGTCACTGATTTTTTTGCGCCGGACGCTCCGCTGGATGAAGAAAGCGCCGAGGTTGAACTGAATGACGACGCATGGCTGCACATTTCGAGACGCCGGACGGCTGAAGGCGGCATGGTCTGCGTCGCCTCAAACGTCACAGACCTGAAGCGCCGCGCCAGGGCGCAGAAGAAGCGCGAGCGTGAACTCAAGATGATTGTCAGCGACCTTGAATCATCACGCCGGGAATTGTCCGACACGATGCTGAAATATCAGTTCGAGAAGCGCCGGGCCGAGGACGCGAGCCGCTCCAAGAGCGAGTTTCTTGCAAATATGAGCCATGAACTACGCACGCCTTTGAACGCGATAAACGGGTTCTCCGAGATCATGCACGCAGAACTCTACGGCCCGCTCGGCGACGCCAAATACAAGGAATACGTTTCGGACATTCTATCCAGCGGACAACACCTGCTCGAGTTGATCGAAGACATCCTCGACATGTCGAGAATCGAGGCAGGTCGCATGCAACTCGACCTGAAGCGCATCGATCTCGAGCGCATTTTGCAGGAAAGCGCTCGCCTCGTCGCCAAGCGGGCGCATGATGCAGGCGTACGCCTCACGGTTTCAGTCGGCCACGCGCCCGCCGCCTTTGCCGACGCGCGGGCCGCCAAACAGGTAACGCTCAACCTTCTCTCTAACGCCATCAAGTTCACGCCGCCGGGTGGCGAAGTGACCCTGACAGCGGAGGCTGATCTCGACGGCGTTACCGTAATTGTCGCCGACAGCGGATCAGGAATCTCACGCGAGCATCTGCGCCGTCTCGGCGCGCCGTTCGAACTCGTTGAAGACCATTTCTCCAAGAGCCGGCGCGGGTCAGGGTTGGGCCTTGCCTTGTCAAAATCGCTGATGGACGCGCAAGGCGGCATTCTCGCCTTGGCGAGCCAGCCGGGTCGCGGCACGGTCGCATGCGCGGCGTTCCCGCGACGCAAGGATGCAAAAGTCCGCCTGCCTCAGTTTATCCGCGATGAAGTGCATATTCTGACGACCGGGCCTGCGGGGGTCTTAAACAGCGATGACATATACGTCCCGATCGCCTTGCCATCCGAGCCGGTCCAGCTTGGCGCTGCGGCGGCGGAATAACAGCAATCAGTATTATTCATCAGGCGTCGGCGCATCCTGCAACGTCTCGTGCGGCTGTCGCTGTTCATTCCGCCCGCGCCGGTAACCGTCTCTGAAGCGACCGCCGCCAAACCGATCGGCGCCGCTTGCGACCCATGCCCGGCGTTCTTCAACCGGCATTTTTTCCAGCGCATCAAGCAGCAACGCAGATCGCGCCGCCTCCCGGCTGCGTTCGATGGCTTTGATATCGGCGAGCACAGTCTCGGCCGCTTTGCGATCCCATTCCTCTGCGCTTACTGCTTCCAGAAAAGCGCGCCGCGCGGCGCGCGAAACCTGTCGCCCCATTGCAAGTTAGTCGCGGCGGTTAATATAAGCGTTACGGAAGGCTTCGCGCGCAGCCGGTGACATCTCGCGAGGATCGCCAGCCAGGTCGCGCTTCGTAAGCCGGGCGGTAGTAAGCTCGTTACCGTGTTGCGTATTTGACGGGCCGAGAACGCGTCCAGCGACAAAGCCGCCGAGAAAAACGTTGGCGGCGAGCGATGCGGCAAGCGCAATCATTCCTATTCGGCCCATATCGAGCCCTCCTCAACGTCGTCGGTCACATCGCTGAAGGCGCTCGCCACATAAAGATAGGCGGCTTCGTCAATCGGGCCGTTGTCATTGGCGCCAACAAAAAATCCGAGCGAGGCGAGAGCTGTGAATGCACCGGCAGGAGCCGCATTCCGCACGACTGCCGCCCATCCGGCATGCATTGCGGCCTTTGCACTCGACCACGCGGAAGCTTCCCGCAATCGAGGGTGCGTGCGGACTGCCGATGCCGCAACGGCGTAATGATCATCGAGCATTCGGCGCTTCAGCGCCTCGCTTGCAGGCGGCGCGCTGACGCGCGCAAGCAGCGCATCAAGCTCGGTCTCGCTGAGCGGCGCGCGGGCGTCGGACCGACCGGCTTCATTGTCCGGACCTCGCGACGATTTCCCCTCGGTCATGACCTAATTCCTTCAAGCAGATCGTCTCGCCGGGACGATAACGCCTCGCGCAGGGTCCGGCGGCCTCGCGCGAGCAACGACTCGATGGCCTCGACACTCAACTCCATTACCGCCGCCGCCTCCGTATTCGATAGCTCCTGAAAACAGCAAAGCGTGATTGCAAGACGCTGACGCTCAGGCAGGCGTGCGAGCGCCGCCTCCACAGCGAGCCGGGCTTCCTCCGCCACCATTGACGCCTCGGCGGACAGCGACCCGTCCGCGCGTTCCGGCGCTGCGTCCTCGGGGAGTTCGCGCCCTTTCCGGCGCAGCATGTCGAGACAAACATTGGTCGCAACGCGGTATAGCCATGTCTTAAACTTCGCTCCATGCGGTCGCCAGTTCACTGCGCTCTTCCACAGACGCAGAAACGTTTCCTGCGTCGCATCTTCGGCGGCCGTCGTATTCGTCAGCATACGGCGGCACAACCGGAATATTGAATCGGAATGTCGGCTAACGAGCAAAGACGCGGCGATGCGGTCGCCATGACCGGCGCGCTCGACAAGGGTCTCGTCGCTTTCTTCTTCGCCGTACAAATTTCGCCCAGACTCACAGCATTCCGTCTTAAGGCGACGGAAGGCGCATGGCCGCCTCCCGTCATCGTTAGGATATTAATCAGCGCCGCCCGCCGCGTCCGCGACGATTTTGTCCGGCCTGCGCAAATTCTTCCTCCGAGATGAAACCGTCGCCATTGAGGTCGAGCCGGTCGAATCGGGCGCGGGCAGCCTCCTCCCATTCGAAACGATCGACGGATCCGTCGCCGTTCTTGTCAGGGAACATCGCTTTGCGCCGCTCAGCCATCTTGGCCGCACGATACGCCTTGCGCTCTTCTGATGTGATCACCCCATCCGAATTGGCATCAACGGCGGAGAGATAGGCCTTATGACTAGCCTCCAACTCGGCGACTGTTTTTTCTTCGCCTTGCCCGCTGTACGATTTGGAGTCCTTCGGTCCTTCAAGCGCGGACGCGACGCCGACCATCGCTGCGGCTGCTACTAAGGCGCAAACCATTCCTGAAATGGCAAGTTTTCGCATCTTGATTCCTTCCTTGGTTGGGGATTTTCCAGACCCAAGGATTAAACGAGCCGGCGCCGAGAATCCGTCGCTGAGGAATTATTGGCCCGAAATGAAACAGCCAACGCGCCTTCGGGCGTCTCGTGAAACGCTGCAGCGACGCGAGGGGAAGCTGCGCTCTCGCCAATTTCTACAGATTTGCCCGATACCGAGGCGGATAGTTCGGCAAAACACAGGGCCCGGCGCAACCGCGGCGAAAATGTCGCCGACGTAACCCGGCCGACAACGGAGCCCTTTGCAACAACCGAGGACCCGATCGAAACGAAGTCGCTGTCCGCCGCCAACACCGCAAGACCGCGTTCGCGAGGTCCCGCGCCCGCAAGCGCCCGGCGACCGTTGAACCATCCCCGGTCAGTAGGGGCCAAATGCGGCAAGCCGATTTCAGCCGGCCGCCGCGCCGCGCCGCGCGGC
>JBGTFV010000250.1:0-2399 GCA_041747095.1 Parvularculaceae bacterium | reverse complement strand
CGATCCGCAGGTGGCGAGCGTCGGGCTGACAGAGACCGCGGCCCGCGCCGCCGGACATGAGGTCCACACCTCGACGATCGGGCTCGACCAGGTGCCGCGTGCGCTCGCCGCCCGCGACACCCGCGGCCTCATCAAACTCGTGGCCGATGCCAGTAGTGGTCGCCTGCTTGGCGCACATATTCTCGCCCCGGAAGGCGCCGACAGCATCCAGACCGCCGCTTTGGCGATCCGGCAGGGCCTCACCGTCGATGACCTCGCCGATACGATCTTTCCGTATCTCACCACCGTCGAGGGCCTCAAGCTCGCGGCCCTGTCGTTTAGCAAGGACGTCGCCAAGCTGTCTTGTTGCGCCGGCTGAGCAGCCGTCAGGATCTCTGCGCGCTACACGAATCTGTCTCACGGGCCGAGATCTATCGGGACCGCGCGGTTTTCAGGCAAACGACGCCGCAAAATCCGACTGAGACAGCTTGACTGTTCAGATAACGCGCCGAGCAGGTGAAGACGCTGGAGACGGAAGACGGGCGCACGGAACTTCGGGCCGTCACCGGGCCGGACTATGGCCGCATCTATGATCACGAACTCGTCTCGGCGGTCATGAAGATCGCCGGCGACGGCGTCGGCGACACGCGCTGGAAAATCCCCGGCGTCCTTGATTGGTCGACGGGCATCTACAACCCGAACGCCGAAGTCAGCCGGGAGTCGACAACACTCTACGCCTCTGACCGCGACGTCTTCCTGTTCCTGGTCGATGATTTGAACCCCATCGAAGCGGGGAGGCTCCCCGACGGCTCGCCTGATCTCTTCTTCCGCGGTTTTTACTGCTGGAACTCGGAAGTCGGCGCGAAGACGCTCGGGCTCGCTTCCTTCTACCTCCGCGCCGTCTGCCAGAACCGCAACCTCTGGGGCGTCGAGGATTTTCAGGAGATTGTCATCCGCCACTCGAAATATGCATCGGACCGCTTCGCACGCGAAGCCGCGCCAGCGCTGACGCGCTTCGCGGACTCATCGCCCATGCCCTTCATCAACGGCGTCAAGGCGGCGCGCGAGAAGATCGTCGCCCGCAACGAAGAGGACCGCAGCGACTTCCTGAGGAAGCGCGGCTTCTCGAAAGCCGAGACCGCGACCATCATCGAGACTGTCCTCGCCGAAGAAGGTCGCCCGCCCGCCAGCGTCTTCGACTTCGTGCAAGGCATCACCGCCGTCGCCCGAGGCAAGGCGCATCAGGATGCGCGGCTGGATTACGAGGCCCGCGCGAAGCGCTTGCTCGAAGCGGCCTGATTGCTGTTCGTTTGTAGTCTCGCTCCTAATCCCGCCCGGCTCTCGCGTAAGAGTCGGGCGGATTTTTCCGTGACGGGTTTTCGACGCTGAGAGAGATTCTTTCGCCCGTCCCGTCGCCGAGATTGACGCATGCCCAAACCGAAACCGAAGGCGAAACCCGCCGCGCCCCTCGCGCTGAGCGCGTCACGGGACATCCCTCTCAACAAGCTCGTCCTTTCACAGTCCAGCGTTCGCCAGGTGAAGGCGGGCGTCTAAATTGAGATGCTGGCCGAGGACATCGCGCGGCGGACGCTCATCCAGAGCCTGACGGTCCGCGCGGTCGTCGACGAAAGCGGCGCCGCGACTGGAACGTAAGAGAAGTCGCGGCTGGCGGCCGTGGCCTCCGCGCGTTGCAATTGCTGGTGAAGCAGTAGCGCCTTGCGGCGCACGCGCCAACCCCGTGCATCATCCGCGCCGAATGCCTCGCCGAGAACATCCAGTGCGCACCGATGCACCCGCTCGACCAGCTCCGCGCCTTTCACACCTTGGGCGAGAAAGGCAGAAGCGATGAAGAGATCGCCGCCGCCTTCATCGACGGCCGCAGGAAACCGGACGCATAGAAAAAGGATAAAGCTCCCGAACCACAGCCAAAACAGCCTCAAGCCGAAACTTAATCGAGATCGGGCATAGTCAGGCGATTACCGTTTCTGTTCAGACCCTCTGCAGTCAGCCGGCAGCAATAACAAAAATTATGAACCACGTTCGCGATTTTTTGTCACGACGGCATAGCCTACCGAACCGAAGTTATCGTCGAAATACGAAATATCGGCGAAATCGATTACCGAGGACACCAAATCTCGAATTTCGCGCTCGGTCCGAAAAATCAAGAACCAATCTTGCAGCAGCTCCATCGAAGCACGATTTGGTGCCCCGCTTAAAAAGTTAGGCACGACCAATTTTCCACCAACATTCAAGCAATCAAACAAAAACGAGTTTAGTTTGTGACCTGAGCCCCAATTGGTCCCGCATTTGAATAGAGAGTCTGTCGTAACGGAGACAGACAATGCGCAAGAGCAAATTCACCGACGAACAGATCATCGCGATCCTGGCTGAACAGGAGCGTGGCATGGCCACGGCAGACG
>JBGTFV010000249.1:0-4278 GCA_041747095.1 Parvularculaceae bacterium | reverse complement strand
CCGCCAGCTGCGGCAGCAACGCTCGGCTTTCCGCGTCCGGCGCATCGCGCGACGCCCGCCCATTTCGATCCGCGCCCATGTTGGGCCGCGCCGTCACCGGCTTAGTACCGATAGATCAGCCGGAAGTCGTAGGTGCGCGGCGCTGTGTAGAAGCCGAGCTGAACGCCGGGAAATTCCGACAGGTTAAAGCCCTGCACGCGGATGGCTTCATTGGTGGCGTTCTGAAGTCCGGCCCGGAATTCCAGCCGCTTATCATCCGTTTTCAAAGCGACGAATGCATTGAGAATGCCGTAGGCGCCTTGCGTCAGCTCCGGCGAGGCTGTGATTTCTGTCGCCGTCTCGCCGCGATAGGCGCCGTCAACATGGGCGACGCCAATAAGTCCGTTGCCGAGCGGATGTTCATAGGTCGCGCCGAGGCTTGCGTTCCAGCGCGGCGAATTGACGAGCGCCCGGTCGGACACGTCGGTCGCCACGCCGCCGACGAGTATGTCGAACTCGCGATAGTCGGCGTCGAGCCAGCCGACCGTTCCGGTAACCGAAAGGCGATCGGAAGGCTTGGCGAAAAGTTCGAGTTCGACGCCCTGAATGCGCGCCGCGGCCGCATTGGTGAACAGACTGACGAAAACGCCCGAGATCGGATCGGCGCCGAACGAGGTCACCTGAACGTCGGTGTAGTCGTTGTAGAAATAGGCGAGGTTCGCGATCAGATCGCCATTGAGCCAGCTGGTTTTCAGGCCGCCCTCATAGCTCCAGACGAACTCCGGATCGAACGCCTGGAACGAGAAATCGTTGTTGGCGCGGCCGTCGAAGCCGCCGCTCTTGAAGCCGCGCGAGACCGACGCATAAAGCAGCGCGTCGTCTGTCGCTTTATACGAGAGGGAAACCTTGGGCGTGAGGGCGTCGAAGTCAGCCTCTCCGGAGATCGGCGTCCCGGGTACGCCCTCGCCAGCGAGAAAAGCCGGCGTGTCGCTAACAACAGACACGGAGGGATCGAAGAAATTCTCGAAACGACGCGCCGACCGGCGTTCTTCATAGGTGTAACGCAAGCCGCCGCTGAAATTCAGCCGGTCGGTAATGGCGTAAGTGGCGTCAAAGAACGCAGCGTAGGAATTGGTGACCTGTACGGTGTCGGCGAGTGAGGATGACTGGAAGCCGAACAGGGTGACCGGAAACCCGAAAATTGTCGCTGAGCCGTTGTCGACGCCCGAGAAAGTCGTGTCGTCGTCACGGAAATAATAGAGCCCGCCAGTGAAAGTGAAACGCCCGCCCTTATCGTAAAGCAAGCGAAGTTCCTGCGAGAATTGGTTCTGTTCCTGCAGCAACAGGATGTCGAGAATCGGCAAAGGCGAGCCATCCGCATCAAGATTAAGTTTGAAATCGAGCGTGCGGAACGAGGTAATGCCTTCAAGCGTCACGGAGTCGCTCAGTTCGTATGTCGATTTCAGCGAAACGCCGAAAGCCGACAGGTCTGACCGGCCATTGGCGTTGACGTCGACCGCATAAGGATCAAGGCTTGCCGGGAAGGTGACGAGATTAACGCCATCTAGCGTGCCCGTGATCGGCGTTTCGCGCACGGGATTGCGCGAGGTGTCAGGCCGGTCGATCTTGCCGTCGATGGACAGAAGGAACTCCACGCGGTCGGTCGGCGTGTAGGAGAGCGCCGCGCGGCCCGAGAAGGATTTGAGGTCGCCGTCGTCTTCGCCGGTGAAGGAGTTTCGGTTGAATCCGTCGCGCCGAGTCGCGGAAAATGCAATCTTGCCGCGCAATACCTCGGGCACCAGCGCTCCGCCGATTCGCCCGCGTACGAAGCCGGAATTGAAATTGCCAAGGCCGGCTTCTAGATAGGCGTCGAATTCTTCCGGCGGCGGGGTTGAGATGAATTTCACCGCGCCGCCGATCGTGTTGCGACCGTAGAGCGTTCCCTGCGGTCCGCGCAGAACTTCGATGCGCTCGACGTCGAACAGTTCAAGGAAGGCCGCCTGAGACCGGGCGATGAAGACGTCGTCGACATAAACGCCAACGCCCGGATCGGCGAAGGCGAGAGAGTCGTTCTGCCCGACGCCGCGGATGTAGATCACCGCATTCGAGGCGTCGCCCTGGTCGAGGTACAGATTCGGCGTCGCATATTGAATGCCGGAGAGATTGTCGGCTTGCAGTTCCGAGACGCGGTCGCCGCTGAAGGCCGAAACCGCGACGGGGATGTCCTGCAAGGATTCTTCACGCCGCCGGGCGGTCACGACGATCTGGTCGTTGCGCGCGTCCGCCGCTGGCGTTTCCTGCGCCACTGCGACGTCGACAATGAAAAGCGATAGCGCAGCCGTTGCGGCCGAGCCTAACAGGCAAGCGCGGGACGAGATGACGGATGTTGATTGGCGATGCACGGATAACCCTCCCTGACGAGCCGCTCTTCGTTTCCCGGGCCGGGTGTCCGGATGGACGGGACGGAGGGCTTTCATCAGGGAGCGTATGACCGGTCTTCGGCGACAGCGATGACGCGGCCAATCAACCTTTGAGGACAAACTCGCTCACGCGAGACAGCTATGACCGGCTTGTCGGTTCGGGCGTAGCTTTGCGTTTTTCCGCAAAATGCGTGGGCGTCACGCCAAAGCGGCGTTTGAATGCGCGAGAAAAACTGCGCATGTCGGCGAAACCGAGATGATCGGCGACGTCCGCGACGGGTCGGCCCTGTTCGATCATGCGTCGCCCCATCGCGGCGAGGCTAGCGGCGCGCAGTTCTCGAAAGGTCACGCCTTCGATGGTCAGTCGCCGCCGCATCGTGGCGGGGCTAACGCCCAATCTGCGCGCAACATCCGTCTGCCCACTGATTCCCTGATCGAGGCAGGCCTCGACGCGCGACTTGAAATCCTTCGGGCCCGGCGCGTCGCTGCGCCTCGCGATCATCGTCTCGATTGCGTCGAAAACCGCGCTCGCGGAATTGGTTCCGTTGAGTTCGAAGCGGACTGGAAGCGTTGCGGCCGCCATTTTGTACTCGATGGCGTACGTCGCCGACGCGATCTTCACGGGCGCAGACCAGAACGACAACAATCCGTCCGGCGTCGATCGCCGCGCACGACGGCTGCGAATACAGACGATCTCTTCGCAGAGCGGCCTGCCCACGGCCAGCGAGAGGATCGCGTGGAGGAAAATCAGGACTCCGTGCATGAAGCCTTCCGTCGCCTCCCGGGTCACGGGCGTGACGTAGGGAAAATCGCGATCGTCGATCAGATAAGCGATCCGGTCGCGTGTCCGTTCGACCCGGTTATAAAATCCGCCGTGCACATGATTGAAGGCTCGCGCAACCCGGCGCATCGCGTCTTCGAGCGTCTGCGCGCCTTGCACCGTCTCGACAACGAAATCCATCGTGCCTGGCGCAAGCGGACGGCGCGACATGCTCAGCGTCTCGTCCGGCGCGACGGCCATCAATTGCCGGAACAGCAGAAAGAATTCCGACAAGGTAATTTCCGCGTCAGTTCCGCCTGGAGCGTCGCCCGGTTCGGGTGGATTCGATGGCGGGACGATGCCGAGCGATTGTGCGAGCGCGCGCAAAGGGGCGATGTCCTGCGCAGCGATACACAGCCGGTCCGGGGCCCGATTTTCAGCCGGATCGGTCAGGATTGCCGAATTTACATTGCTGCGATCCGCCAACCCCATCAGAAAATCCGCCCGCCTGCCTGTACGATGACGCTATCGTCCAATTCGTCACTGACGAGGGATAATACGTTTCGCGCGGCTTGTCGCAAACCGGGCCCCCCGCGTCGCCTGGCCGCCGGGCGCTTGACCGGGCCCGTGTTTGGTCGGCAATTCGAATTCCCATCGCTCTGTGCTAGGCTGTTGTCCCGCGTTTGCCATGTCAGTTAAAGGCAGGAAAGTTCGAAAGAGGGCGTCGGACGGAATTGTGCATTTCGGCGAACGCCTGCATGGGCCGGTTACGTCATTAGAAGTAACTTGCAACGTATTGCCGCCAACAGGTTCTGATGTTTATTGTTCACGACATCCAAATAATGAAAACTTGCCGACTTCAGGTCGAGCGCTTTTGGGGGACTTGAATGTCGCGAGAGCACCATCTCAATTTGCTGGCACAGGCTGGCGGAAACTGGTTTGATTTCGAGGGCCTCATCAGAGACATTTATGTTTCGGGTGACCTGAGCCCCAATTGGTCCCGCATTTGAATAGAGAGTCTGTCGTAACGGAGACAGACAATGCGCAAGAGCAAATTCACCGACGAACAGATCATCGCGATCCTGGCTGAACAGGAGCGTGGCATGGCCACGGCAGACG
>JBGTFV010000248.1:0-6119 GCA_041747095.1 Parvularculaceae bacterium | reverse complement strand
CGTCTGCCGTGGCCATGCCACGCTCCTGTTCAGCCAGGATCGCGATGATCTGTTCGTCGGTGAATTTGCTCTTGCGCATTGTCTGTCTCCGTTACGACAGACTCTCTATTCAAATGCGGGACCAATTGGGGCTCAGGTCAGGACTTTCTCGTTCGAAACGAAGGTCGTTTGAAACAGAGCGGTCGGCTGGCGCAGCCGTACATGACTTGGTCGCGTATGGATGTTGGCGTGCGCATCGCATTGCGCAAGCGCGCCAGCGATGTTCTCGGCGCGCTTGATCGCGGCGAAACGATCTGACGGCCGCAACGGCCATATATCTCAGACTGACAGTCTGTACCCGCCGCCTTCGGTCAGCAGGATCGCAGCGTTCGAGGGATCGGGCTCGATCTTCTGGCGCAGCCGGTAGACATGCGTTTCGAGGGTATGCGTCGTAACGCCGGAATTGTACCCCCAAACTTCATCGAGGAGAACGTCGCGCGTTACGGCCTTGCCGCCGGCGCGATAAAGAAACTTCAGGATTGACGTTTCCTTTTCAGTCAGGCGAATTTTCTTTTCGGCCTCCGTCACCAGCATCTTTACCGAGGGTCGGAACTCGTAAGGCCCGATTCGGAAGACAGCGTCTTCATTCTGCTCGTGACTGCGCAGGTGCGCCCGCACCCGCGCAAGCAGGAGCGCGAACTTGAACGGTTTGGTGACATAGTCGTTGGCGCCGGCATTAAGCCCAAGAATGGCGTCGGCATCAGTGTCGGCGCCGGTAAGCATGATTACGGGGGATTTGAACCCGTTCTTCCGCATCATTTGGCAAGCCTCGCGGCCATCCATGTCGGGCAGTCCGACATCAAGCAAGACGAGGTCTATGTGAGCCTCCTCGCGCACCTTGGCGATGGCCGCGTTGGCTGTCGGAAGCGGGATTATGGAAAATTCTTCGTGGAGTGAGAATTGATCGATCAGGGCGTCGCGCAGCAAATCGTCATCGTCTACAAGAAGGATCTGTTTCGCTCGGGTCATCGTTTCTTAAACGCCTCAGTTACACGATCGCGGTTTACTTTCAGGCAGTCTTGCCCAAAGTCGCCTTAATCGGCACGCAAAGATTTCTAAAATCAAAATCACGTTAGCTAAACTAGCTTTTTCTCCGCGGGACGCGGGCCAAAGATCGCTTCCCCAAGCCGAACGTGGGTCGCCCCCAACTGAATGGCGGTTCCAAAATCACCGCTCATGCCCATACTCAAGACCGGTAACGCGTGGCGCGCCGCCAGCTTTGCGAGCAAGGCAAAATGCGGCGCCGGGGGCTCATCTGCCGGAGGAATGCACATGAGACCCTCGATTTTCAGGCCGAGTACATCGACGCATTCCGAGATCAGCGAATGGAGGCCCGCCGGCGCAACGCCCGCTTTCTGGGGTTCTTCGCCCGTATTTACCTGAACGAGCAGGCGCGGACGCCGGTCCTGCCGATCCATTTCCGCTGCGAGCGCCCGGGCCATCTTTGGGCGGTCGACCGTCTCAATGACATCGAACAGGGCGACCGCTTCTGACGCCTTGTTCGACTGCAGCGGCCCGATGAGGCGCAATTCGATATCAGGGAAGGCGACCCGCAGCGCAGGCCATTTCCCAGCGGCCTCCTGAACGCGGTTCTCGCCGAAGGCGCGGCAACCAGCAGTCAACGCTCGTCGGATCTGCGCTTCGTCTTGCCGCTTGGTGACCGCGACGACGATGATATCATCGGCATTCCGGCCAGCCTCTCGGGCGGCCTCATCGACAGAGCGGCGAATGCTCGCCAGATTGACGGCTGGATCGGCGAGCGAGGACGAGCCAGAAAGATCACGATGAGCGACCCCGTCCTGACTGGTTTCGTCCCGACCGCTGGCGTTTTCAAGGCTGGCGTCAGGCTGCATCAGGGACTCCGATCTCGGGCTGCGACCCTAGCAGCAGCGGCGGCTGCGCTCAATTCAGCCGGCGGGGAATTCGCTGCGCGAGCGCCCTTCAAGCTCGCATTCATGACAGATCGCCAACGGATTCCGCATCCGGAGCTTATTCTCCGTTCGCTGCCTGAGGGCGCCTACGTTGTCCTGCGCGACTATGACGATCCATCCCGGCCAGCTCTGGCGGCGCGGCTTGCCTCCATCTGCAAAGCAAGAAGGCTGTTTTTTTCCGTTGGGGCAGACGCCGTCCTCGCAACGAGAGTAGGAGCGGCGCTGCATCTGCCCTCTCGCATGCTGCATGGACGCACGTTACCCTTCGGGCTCGCCGTTTCCGCCTCATGCCACAATATCGAGGACATAGAGGCCGCGGCGGCTATTGGCGTTCCGATTATTTTTCTGTCGCCCGTGTTCGCGACGTCGAGCCATCCCCGCGCGAATTTTCTCGGGCAGGAGAAATTTTTAAAACTGGCCGCTCAAAGCCCTCTGCCGGTGCTTGCGCTCGGCGGGGTGGATGAGCGCAATGCTGCCCTGCTAAAAGGCCCGCGCGTCGCCGGCATTGGCGCTATCGGCGCCTTTCTTGCCCGCTGAGCCGCATCTTCGCCGCACATGTTCGCTTTGTCGAAAAATGATAACGGGGCGAGCCGCCGACGCGACCGCCCCGTTGTCATATCCCCTCCAAGCAAGGCAGGCGCCTGGATTTCAGTTTCAAAACTTTATTGAGCTCTCAAGGACAACGGTGGTGGCTTCTTGAGGTCCGCCTATCGCTGCCGGCCGGTTAGTCTCAGTGTACTGAGCAGCAGCGCCAATAGTGATGCCGCGCCCAACGAAATATGTCACGCCCGCCTGCGCAACCTGCGTGTCGCGGAAAATAAACGGATTTGCCGGATTCGGGCCAATGACAGTTGCTTCTGATTGTCCGTATCCGAACATTACGCCCCAGTCGCCCTTCGTTTCGCCAGTCTTGAATGCAACGCCGGCATCGAACGCGAGATAGCCGTCGCGATCGGCTTCAGCGAGACCCGCGTTAGTCGTTTTAACCGAACCGCCCACCGTGATGCCGCGGTAGCCAAGGTTCAGCCCGACTGAAAGCGCGTGATAGTCGGCAAGCAGCGGCGCGAACGCACGCGCATCTTCGTCCGCCGTGACGTAGCTCGCGCCAAGCCCAACAAGCAGACCGTTACGCCCGAAGTTGATCTCTTTCTGGTAGTACAGGGCGGCTTCCAGAACATCGTCCCAGCGCGCCGTCTCGTTCAGCAGCAAGCCGTCCGGCGACAGCAAAAGCCGATCGGCCGGTTGGCAGAGCCCGTCGCCGCAATTGCCGAGCGAAGGCGTGTAAGAAACGCCAAGCTGGAGCCCGCCCAGCACGCCGCCAAGAAAATTTGCGGGCGGCAGATAAGTGATCTTCGTGGCGTAGCCGGAAAAATCATTGACGGTGTGAACGTCATTGAAGCCGGTGAAATCCGTGCGCCAGTCGTTGGCGTTGATGGCCCGGAATATCGTTGGCGCGGTCACGGCGAACGTGCGGCCCACGCCATGGTCGCGACCGATGATCACCTGACCGAACCCGCCGCGGGCGTACGCGTAGGCGCCCTGCAAATACGCCCCCCCGGTCAGGGGCGCTACGCCGCGCGGACCCCCAATCAGCAGGCTTGAATATCGTCCGCCGCCATAAAGCCGGCCGGGCTGCTGATTATCGAATCGCCCTTCGACAACAGCCCCCAGTTCTATGCCGTTACGAAGAACGGTTGAACCTTTGACCGCGATTTCGGCGTCCGCGTCGGCGCGAGCGTCCGTAACGCCGTCGCGTTCAATCACGCCGGTAACGACGCTTGCCTTGCCGGTGACTTCGATTTTTTCGGGACCAGCGGCCAGAGCCGGAGACAAAACAGCGGGCGCGACGAAACCCAAGGCCGCCAGCAAAAGCGCCCCGCCCGCCATCAGTTGTTTTCGCCTCGGACGGGCCATCTCGCCGCCAGATCTCCTAAACGTTCGTTCCACGGCCGCCATCTCAATGCGTCGGCCGTTAATCGTTATTCAAGTTAGGCGCCGCCCGCTGGCGGACCAACTGTTTTTTCGCACCGTGCGTTCAAAAAAGCGCAAGCAGCAAGGCTCGCTCCTATTTGGCGCACGCATTAGATGAGTTATGAGCCCCGCGCCTCGCCGGTCAAGGAAGCGCCCCGCCGGCAGTTGTCTAATTCACCGTTTGTGGTAGGAAAGCCACGTTCGAGGTGGCCATGGGGCGTCCCGCCGCGGAGTTATTTATCGCCCTGTCATCCACCTCAACCAGCACCCCAGAACCGGTTATGAAATTGCAAAAATCCCGCTACTTCATGGTGATCGCGCTGGCGTGCGCTGCCGCGGCTCTTGCCGCTTGCGCAGGCTCCGGCTCGAAGTCGGCCGATCGCAATGCGGGACTTCTGACGTCCAAGGGCGGACAGGCGACGACGGTTAACCGCTACCTTTGGGCCGCCTCGCTGGAGACGCTCAATTTCCTACCCCTGTTCAACGCTGACCCCGTCTCCGGGCTGATCGTTACCGATTGGTACTCCAATCCGGAAACGCCGGGCGAGCGCTTCAAGGTCAATGTCTACATCCTTGACAGCGCTCTGCGGGCCGACGCCTTGCGGGTTTCGGTATTCCGGCAGGCGCAACAGGAGACGGGCTGGACCGACGCCACCGTTAACCCGGCGACGAGCCGCGAGATCGAGAACGCGATCCTGACGCGGGCGCGACAACTGCGCCTGAACCAGATCAAGGATTAGCCGTAACTGGGCAGAGCTCCAAATTGCTCCGCAGCCTGAACCGCCCGCTTTGGCGGCCATTATCGCCCAGCGCCTTGTATCGCGGGGATGACGCGCCTTCGCGGTCACGATAAACAACCGCAACAATATGATTGGCGAATGGCGCACGATATTGCGCCGGCCGCGCACTATCGCTCAACGCCGAGACACCATGCCCCGCTATAATCCCAAGGACGTAGAACCGCGCTGGCGCCGGGAATGGGAGGCCGCCGGCGCCTTCCGCACGCGCACCGACGCTGCGCGCCCCAAATACTACGTCCTCGAAATGTTTCCCTATCCGTCGGGGCGCATCCATATCGGGCACGTGCGCAATTACGCCATGGGCGACGTCATCGCCCGCTATAAACGCGCGCGCGGGTTCAACGTTCTCCACCCCATGGGCTGGGACGCGTTCGGCCTGCCCGCCGAGAACGCCGCCATGCAGACCGGCCGCCATCCAGGCGAATGGACGCGCGCCAACATCGAGGCCATGAAAGCCCAGCTACAGACCATGGGGCTGGCGATCGACTGGGACCGCGAGGTCTCCACCTGCGAGCCGGACTATTACCGCTGGCAGCAGAAACTCTTCCTCGACTTCTGGAAGGCCGGATTTGTCGAGCGCCGCGAGAGCTATGTGAACTGGGACCCGGTCGACATGACGGTCCTCGCCAATGAGCAGGTGATCGACGGCAAGGGCTGGCGCTCGGGCGCCGCCGTCGAACGCCGCAAGCTCTCGCAATGGTTCCTGAAAATCACCGACATGGCGGACGATCTGCTCGCCGCACTCGACGACGGACGCCTTGCCGGCTGGCCGGAGAATGTCCGCACCATGCAGCGGAACTGGATCGGCAAATCGCGGGGCGCCCACATGCGCTTCCGCTACGCGGACGGGCCGGTTGCGAGCGATGACGGTCTCGACGTCTACACGACCCGGCCGGACACCCTTTACGGCGCCAGTTTCTGCGCCGTTGCGCCCGATCATCCGCTGGCGGCGCATTTCGCCCGGACAGACGAGTCGATCGCCGGTTTCATCGCCGAGTGCCAGCGCGCGGGCACGTCCGAAGAGGCGATTGAGAAGGCCGAGAAGAAAGGCTTCGCCCTGCCCGTGCGCGTCGCGCACCCCTTCGCCGAGGGCAAGACCCTGCCCGTCTTCGTCGCCAACTTCATCCTGATGGGCTATGGCGCGGGCGCGATTTTCGGTTGTCCGGCGCACGACCAGCGCGATCTCGATTTCGCGCGCAAATACGGCCTCGATGTGATCCCGGTCGTCTTGCCGCCCGGCGCCGACGCCGCGACGTTCGCCATTGCGGATGAAGCTTACACGGGCCCCGGGGCGCTCTACAATTCGGCGTTTCTCGATGGCCTCGGCGTTGAGGAGGGCATCGCCGCCGCCATCGCGCGGCTGGAGGAAATCGGCGCC
>JBGTFV010000247.1:0-4232 GCA_041747095.1 Parvularculaceae bacterium | reverse complement strand
GCGAATATCCGGCGGGTACGGCCATTTTCATGGCGGCCGAGAACGGACCCGACGCGCGCGCGCAGTTAAACCGCTTCGCCGCCGAGACCGGCGCGGAGGTGATCGCCGTCGCCGACAGTTGGGTGACGGATGGTCCGAACTTCGGCTCTGACAACGCGGTGCGCCTTGTCGCCCCGCGGATCGCGATCGCCTGGGACGCGCCGACGATTTCCAATCAGGCCGGCGCGACGCGGTTTGTGATCGAGCAACAGTTCGACTATCCGGCGACGCCCGTGCGGGTGCGCGACCTCAATGACCGCACGCTCGACCAGTTCGACGTGCTCTATCTGCCGGGCGGGGGCGACTACGCCTCGGCGCTTGGCGCCAGCGGCGTCGCCCGCCTCAAAGAGTGGACGCGCGCAGGCGGCGTGCTCATCGGATCGACGACGGCGCTGCGGTTCCTCGCCCATCCCGACAACGGCTTTCTGTCGATCAAGCGCGAGAACGCCGTCTTTGAAGGCGAGAAAGCGGCTGACGCCGACGGCGCCATCGTTGACGGCGTCTATGTCGAAACGCCGGAGGCGGCCAATGCGCTGCTCATCCCCGAAAAGGCCCCACCTTATGCTTCAGCCGGCGTTCTGGCGCGGGCGCGCGTCGACCCCGATCACTGGCTCGGCGCGGGCGCAGCGCCCGAGCTCTATTCGCTGCTGTCTGGCGGCGACGTCTGGACGCCGACCAAGCTCGATGCGGGCGTCAACGTCGCCCGGTTCGAAGCGGTCGATCGCCTGGTCGCATCCGGCCATCTGTGGGATGAAACCAAGCGTCAGTTTGCTTACAAGCCTCTTCTCGTGACCGAGGAAATGGGCGCCGGCATGGTCATCGGCTTCACGCAGGACCCGACCTACCGCGCCTATATGGATGGGATGAATACGCTGTTGGCCAACGCGCTGTTTCACGCGCCGGCGCATACGTCAAAGCCGAGGTAAGGATGGAGTTATCGAACCGGTTCGATGAAGCGCTCGTCTACGCTCATGGCCTCCACCGGGCGCAGAAGCGCAAAGGTACGGAAATTCCGTATGTCGCGCATCTGATCGGCGTCGCCTCGATCACTAGCGAACACGGCGGGGATGAAGATCAGGCGATTGCGGCCCTGCTGCATGACGCGCCGGAAGATCAGGGCGGCAAGGCGACGCTCGAAGAAATCCGGCGGCGTTTCGGCGATGGGGTCGCCGCCATAGTGGGCGATTGCACCGATGCATGGACCGAACCGAAACCGCCGTGGATCAAGCGCAAGCAAGACTATGTTGCGGCGCTCGGCTCAAAGCCCTTGCGCTCGATGCTCGTGTCGCTTGCGGACAAGACCTACAACGCTGAAGCAATCGCCACGGACTACGAGACGCTTGGCGAGGCGGTGTTCGCGCGCTTCAGCACTGACGCGGCTGGCGTGCGGTGGTATTACGGCGCGCTCGGCGAGGTCTTCAGACAGCGGATGAACGGCCCGCTCGCGACGCGCTATACTAACGCGGTCAAGCGTTTCGCCGCCGCTCCTTAAGCAGCGATAGCTGGCCGCGCGACGCGGACCGCGCCCTTGCCCGACCGCTTGACCTCATAGAGCGCCGCGTCAGCGCGGGCGAAAATGTCCGCCATCTGGTCGCCGGCGCGGAATGTGACGACGCCAGCGCTTGCGCCGACGCCTGCGATGATCCTTTGTTTGGGGATCGTGATATGTTTTGTCGCGTCGATAATGCGCTGGGCGAGGAGGCGCGCGTCGCTTGGACGGCTGTCGGGAAGGACGACCGCGAATTCGTCGCCGCCGAGCCGTGCGACGAAATCGTCCCGGCGCAGATTGGCGACGATGACGGCGGCGAAACGCTGGAGAATGACATCGCCCGCCGCGTGACCCCACGTGTCGTTCAACGATTTAAATCCGTCGAGGTCGAACAGGACCAGCGCATGCGTTGGGTCATCTTCCAATGCGAGCGGCTCGGCGGAAGGCCGCGCGGCGCCGTCGCCCGTCAGCGCTACAAGGCGGTCCGTTATCGCAGCCCGGTTGCCAAGCCCCGTCAGCACATCTTCATGGGCAAGCTTCCACAGACTATCGAGGCGGCGCCGTTGCGCCGTGACGTCTCGTTCGATCGCGGCGAAATATTCAATGCGCCCGCCCGCGCAGCGCAGCGGCACGATGTGGATATCGAGCCAATAGGCGCAGCCGTTCTTGCCGTAATTGAGGATTTCTTCCCGGCAGTCCCGTCCCGCCGCGAGCGCAGCGCGAATGCGGTCGAGCGCGCGTCGATCCGTACCCGGCACTTGAAGGATGCGAGGCGTTCCGCCGATAACTTCCTTGGCCGCATAGCCGGTTATCTTTGTAAAAGCCTGATTGACGTAGACGATCCGGGGTCCCGGCGCGTCTATCGTTTCCGCAGAGGTGACGATAATCGCGTCATTCGCCTCCTTGATGATTTGTGCAAAAAGATGAAAGGGAAGCTTGCCATCGTAAATCATTGCCCTGCCCATTGGTCAAAGGATAATTCCGGACCAAGATTATTGAGCAGGTTTTAACGGGTCATGAACCAAGCCCCTCCCAATCTGGGGACATTGGACGGTTTAAATGTCGATCAGTGCAGCTTCAGCTTTGGCCGGATGACCTGATTGACGTGTCCGAGCGCGATCATGCCAAGGCCGCGGAACCAGCCGTGTATCGCCATCAGATGCATGCGGTAGAGCGATACGTAAACGAAACGGGCGAGCCGCCCCTCAACCGCCATCCGCCCGCCGACCAGATTGCCCATGAGGCTGCCGACGGTCGAGAATCGGCTCAGCGAGACGAGCGATCCGTGGTCCTCGTAATGAAACTCTTTCAAGGGCCGTCCGCGGATCAACCGGTCAATATTGTCGTAAACGACCGAGGCCATCTGGTGGGCGGCCTGCGCGCGCGGCGGAATGGGGCGGTCGGCGCCTTCCGGCACCAGATAGGCGCAATCGCCGATGGCGAAGATCCGGTCGTCATATGTCGTTTGCAGGGTGGGTCGCACAACGAGCTGATTGCCGCGCGCGCTCTCTAGCCCCGCAATGTCCTTCAGGAATTCAGGCGCCTTGACGCCCGCCGCCCAGACGCGAAGCTCAGCCGGCACCGCCTCGCCGCCTTCAATCCGGACGCCATAAGGCGTCACCTCAGTCACCTTTGCGCCGGTCAGGACCCTGACGCCCAGGTCCTCAAGCTCCGCCGTCGCCGCCTCGGCGAGTTCTTCGGGCAGGGCCGGCAGAATACGCGGACCGGCTTCGATAAGCGTTACCTTCAGGCGCGTTTCGTCGAATACTTCTAGGCCGTAATGTTTGAGCGCGGCCGCCGCGTTGTAAAGCTCGGCGGCGAGTTCAACGCCCGTCGCCCCCGCCCCGACAATCGCAATGCGGACATACTCGTCGGCGCCCTGAAAGATCGACATCGCGCGCGACACGCGCAGGCAATGATTGAGCAGCTTCTGGCGGAATTTATCCGCCTGCTGACGGCTATCGAGGAACAGGCAGTTCTCGCGCACGCCCTTGGTGCCGAAATCATTTGCGACCGACCCGACGGCCAGCACGAGATAGTCGTAGCGGATGCGGTGCTCGCCCATGATCTCGCTGCCGTCTTCGTCGCGCAGGGGCGCGATGACGACCTGGCGTTTCTCGCTGTCGATGTCCTGCATGGCGCCGAGGAAGAAGCGGTAGCGGCAGCGGTGGCCGTGGCTGCGATAGCCGACCTCGTCGAGATTGGCGTCGAGCGAGCCCGCCGCCACCTCGTGCAGGAGCGGCTTCCAGATGTGCGTCGAATTCCGCTCCACGAGAATGATGTCGTAGTCCTTGCGGCCGTATCGCTTGCCGAGGCGCGCAACGAGCCCAAGCCCGCCAGCGCCGCCGCCGACCACGACGATCTGCGTCTTTTTCTTTTTGACGGGCTTCGGCGCGATCGCGGGCGCGGCCTCGCCGCCTGCGACCGGCGCCTGTTCGGTTTTTACGTCCATCATCGGTTCAGCCGGCTTACCGTTTCGCGCAAAATCTCACCCGCCCGGGCGGGGCCGGGAAATCCTTCGTCAATCCACGCCTCTTCGGCCATATCGAGGATTTCCGCAACTCGCGGATCGGGCGGAACGCCGAGCGCCAATACGTCCCGCCCGGCGAAAGGCCGCTGCGGCGGGGGGCATCGAAGGCCGAGATCGAGGAAACCAAGCGCCGGCGAAGCGGGATCGACGGCGCAGGCGATCAGCACGGCATCG
>JBGTFV010000246.1:0-4093 GCA_041747095.1 Parvularculaceae bacterium | reverse complement strand
GGTCCGCCCGGCGCTGCGCCGGCTGAAAGGCCATTGTCGCATGATAGGCGCAATAGGACTTTCCAGGATTGGTGCCTTGGCCGCAGAAGTGAAAGTCGTCCTTTGCCGGGTCGCCGATCGGCCAGCGGCACATGTTGTTTTTCAGCGTCGCGACCGTCGTCATGTCGCCCGTATCCAGAACCACCGGCTCAATCAGGTCGGGCTCAACGAACGCGACTTCAGTTTCCGCCTTTCGCGCGACGGCCGCAGGCGCGATTTCTTCTTCGCGCTCAAAATCGCAGCCGCGCAGCGGCTTGGCAGGGGTGGCGCGACCCGAGAGCCCGAGACGGTGGACTTTCCCGATCACCGCGTTCCGCGTGACTCCGCCCATCTTGCTCGCAATCTGACTGGCCGAGAGTCCCTCGGACCAGAATTTCTTCAGCAGTTCAACGCGGTCGTCGTTCCATGCCATAGCGCTGCTCCTGTTTCCATGTTCGGACGCGGTAATACATCGGGTCCGGATGAGGGCGTTATTGTCGATTCAATATCTTGTGACGCGCCCGTAAAACTCTCTCACATCACCCAGATATAGTATCTGCGCAGAAGAAATTTACAACATCCAGCGGCAGGTTAGTTTTGCACACTACATCTTGTGCGAAGTGGAGAGGCGTCGGAGCCGTTTTTGCCGCTGCTTGACCCTATATCGGCAAAGGGCCACACCGAATGAGCGCCCTTACACGGCGCGTCACGAACAGCGAGGCGACGAACCCCGATGCCCGATGCGTCAGAGGTAATGGCGAACGAAAAGCCGACGACGCCCACTTCCGCTTCGCTTGCCTATGGTCGCGGCGAAAGGCGGTTCGGGGCGGTGAACTGGCTTGGATTACGGACGCTTCTGATGAAGGAGGTCCGACGGTTCCTGAAGGTGGCGTTCCAGACCATCTTCGCGCCGGTGATTTCCACAATCCTCTTTCTCGTTGTTTTCATGCAGGCTTTCGGCGATGCGCGCGCGCCAATCGCGGGCGTTCCTTATATCGAGTTCCTCGCGCCGGGCCTGATCATGATGGCCATCCTGAGCAACGCCTTCGCCAACTCCTCGTCGTCCTTGGTGATCGGAAAGGTGCAGGGATCGATCGTCGACATTCTGATGCCGCCGCTTTCGCCGGCTGAACTCACGGTGGCGTTTGTCGTTGGCGCGGCGGCGCGGGGGCTTCTGGTGGGACTTGTTGCAGGGCTGACGAGCGTGTTCTTCATGGCTTTCTCGACCTCGCCCATGCGCCTCGTCGACATTGGCGCGGGGCTCGTATTTTCGGTCGGCGGCGCGATCATGTTCGGGATGCTCGGCGTTCTTGCCGGGGTCTGGGCGGAAAAATTCGACCAACTGGCGGCGGTTCAGAACTTCGTGATTACCCCGCTCACCTTCTTGTCAGGCACGTTTTACGCAATCGGCTCGCTGTCCGAGCCTTTCCACACGATCGCGCATCTCAATCCGGTCTTTTATCTGATCGACGGCTTCCGATATGCGTTTACGGGTGAGGCGGAAACCAACCTTTTCGCCGGCGCGGCCATCACGTTCGCTATCTGCGGCGTGCTGGGAGCGGCCTGTTATTTCCTGTTCCGCTCTGGTTATCGGCTGAAGAGCTGACGCCGGCGGCCCTTTTTGAGGCGGGTGCTCATGACCATAGCCAGTGCAACGGACGAACGACTGACAGACGATTTCATCCTGCCTTTCCAGATTGGCGACACGGCCGTGCGCGGACGGATTGTCCGGCTGGCGGGTGCGATCGACGACATTCTTGGGCGGCATCGATTTGACGACGATCTGTCGGAATTGCTGGGCGAGGCGGCTGCGCTAGTCACCGCGATGGGCGCGTCGCTGAAGTTCGACGGCAAGCTGATTTTTCAGGCCCATGGCGAGGGACCCGTGTCAATGCTCGTCGCCGACTATGCCGCGGACGGCTCGTTACGGGCGACGGCCTCGCGCGCGGCGGAACCGGCAAACGGCCGTGGGCTCAAGGCCCTGATGGGCAAAGGGCACATGGTGCTTACGATCGATCAGGGCCCCGATATGGAACGCTATCAAGGCGTGACGCCCCTTGACGCGCCAACGCTCGAAGAAGCGGCCGTCGCCTATTTCGATCAGTCGGAACAGATCCCGACGGCGGTGCGTCTTGCCGTTGGGCGGATGTCGCGTCCGGGTGAAGTTCCCGTCTGGCGCGCCGGCGCTATCATCGCGCAATTCGTACCGGGCGAGGGCGGCGACCGCGAACGTGGCGAAGCGACGCTGCGCACCGATGAGGACCGCGAGATCTGGGAGCGGTCAGCGGCATTCCTGAGGACGACGCAAGCCGACGAGCTTCTTGATCCGGGGATCACGGCCGAGACGCTTCTTTATCGTCTTTTCCACGAGGACGGGGTGCGCGTGTTCGACGCCAAGCCGGTGCGATCGGCCTGCGGGTGCGGACCGGCCCGCATTGAAAGCGTGCTCGAGCGTTATGAGCCGTCGGAGCTTGCCGACCTTGCCGAGAATGGGGTGATCGGCGTTTCATGTGAATTCTGTCGGACCGAATATAAATTCAGCCCGGAGGGGCGGCATCTGTCCGTCATCTGACGGATAGCGCGACGGGAGCGTTGGCATGAAACAGAAAGACTATGAAGACGCGCTCGAAGACCTTGAGTTCGAACTCGCAAAGTTACAGGAGACAGTCGTCCGTAAAGAGATGAAGGTCGCGATTGTATTCGAGGGGCGCGACGCTGCGGGCAAGGGCGGTATTATCAAGACGATCATGTCGCGGATGAACCCGCGTATCTGGCGTATTGTTGCGCTTCCCAAGCCCTCCGATCGCGAGCGCACCCAATGGTATTTCCAACGCTACGTGGCGCACCTGCCGTCCGGCGGCGAGATCGTCCTGTTTGACCGCTCGTGGTATAATCGCGCCGTTGTCGAGCCCGTAATGGGCTTTTGCACAAAGGCCGAGTACGAGACTTTCATGCGTGAGGTTCCGCAATTTGAACAGATGCTGATCGGTTCCGGCATACATCTGTTGAAATTCTGGATTCAGGTTTCCGCCGAGGAGCAGGAATCGCGGTTTCAGGACCGGGCCTCCGATCCGCGCAAACGTTGGAAACTTTCGCCTATCGATCTCGAAGGACGGCGCCGCTGGGCGGAGTTTTCACATTATAGAAACCTCATGCTTGAGGCGACGAACACGCCGATTGCGCCGTGGCGCGCCGTTGATGGCGATGATAAGGAAAAGGCCCGCCTCAACTGCATTCGCGCGATCCTCGACGTCCTCCCCTATGAATTCAACGAAGAGGCCTTCAAACCAATCAATTTGCCGCCGCGTCAGGCGGCGGAGGAAACAGGATATGTCAGATCCGGCGTTGATAAGCGGCTTCTCGTGCGCGACTATTATTAAAGGCCGCACAAGTTGAGGTTGGCAAGGGACGCGGCTGCGGAGATCTGATGCGTACAGATATTCTTGATCTCCATGACTTCTACCACGGACCCCTCGGCGTATTTTCTCAGCGTTTTATTGCGGCGCGGCTAACTGAGGCGTGGGGCGATGGGTCGCGATTGCGCATTGCCGGGTTCGGGTACGCAGATCCCTACCTTGCCAGTTTCGGCGCGGCCGAACGCACAATCGCTTTGGCGCCGCAAGGACAGGGCGTCATTCGATGGCAGACTGCTGGGGGCAATGGCGCGACGCTCGTCTGCGACGATCGCTGGCCTTTGCCAGACTCCTCATTCGACCGTCTGCTGATTGTTCACGGCCTCGAAGAGGCGAGCGATCCGCGCCGACTGATGCGTGAGGCATGGCGCGTGCTGGCGCCAGACGGACGTATCATCATCGTCATCGCCCACCGGCGCGGCGTCTGGTCGCTGCTGGAAACCACGCCCTTTGCTGCCGGCCGCCCTTATCTGAAGGGACAGATGCAGCGGCTTCTTGAAGGCGCGATGTTCAGGCCAACTGCATGGAGCGGCGCGCTTTATTTCCCGCCTGTCGGCTGGTCTCTCTTACTGCGCGCCGCGCCTGCGTGGGAGCGCGCCGGGGCTGAGTTTTGGCCAGGGCTTGCAGGCGTATTGCTTGTTGAAGCCGCCAAGGACATGGCC
>JBGTFV010000245.1:0-1708 GCA_041747095.1 Parvularculaceae bacterium | reverse complement strand
TGCCGTTCGGGCGTCGCCCAGCGCGCGCTTTCCCGCGAGAACCGCGCCAGCGACAAGGCGATCGACGGGATGCCGAGCGTCATGCCCTGCAAGGCGGCGGCGATGGTGCCCGAAAACGTTACGTCATCCGCGAGGTTCTGGCCGTTGTTGACGCCCGACAGCACCAGATCGGGTTTTTTGTCGGCCATCAGTTTTGTCACCGCCATCTGTACGGCGTCCGTTGGCGTGCCGAATACGGAATAGCGCCGCTCGTGATATTTCCGGATGCGGATCGGATTGGCGAGCGAGAGCGAGCGCGCCGCGCCGGATTGCTCTTCATGCGGGGCGACGACCCACACATCGTCGGACAGCGCGCGCGCGATCCTGACCATGCTTTCAAGCCCGCGGGCGTGGATGCCGTCGTCGTTCGAGACAAGGATGCGCATGGCTCAGCCCCGCTCGATTCGGGTGAGCCCGCCCATGTAAGACTGCAAGGCGTCAGGCACTGCGATGGATCCGTCCGGCTGCTGATAGTTCTCAAGGATCGCGACAAGCGTGCGCCCGACCGCGAGCCCAGAACCGTTCAGCGTATGGACGAACTCCGTCCCCTTCTCGCCCTTGCGGCGCAGGCGCGCCTTCATGCGGCGGGCCTGAAACGGCCCGCAATTCGAGCAGGATGAAATCTCGCGATAGCGCCCCTGCCCCGGCAGCCAGACCTCGATGTCGTAGGTTTTCTCGGCCGCGAAGCCCATGTCGCCCGTGCACAGCGCGACGGTGCGGAACGGCAGCTCCAGCTTTTTCAGGATCGCCTCGGCGGCGCCTGTCATGCGCTCATGCTCGGCGGCGGACGCCTCTGGCGCCGTGATGGAGACAAGCTCGACCTTCGAGAACTGATGCAGGCGGATCATACCGCGCGTGTCGCGACCCGCCGCGCCCGCCTCCGACCGGAAGCACGGCGTCCACGCGGTATAGCGCAGCGGCAGCGCCTCGGCGTCGACGATCTGGTCCGCGACGAGATTGGTCAGCGAAACCTCTGCGGTGGGGATGAGCCACCGCCCGTTGAATTCGCCCCGGCGCATGCGCGCGATAACTTCGTTAACTTCAACACCTCCGCCGGCGATTTCCGCAAGCGCGGCCCCGCCGGATTCGTGCGTAGCAAACAGATCGGCGGAGAATTTCGGCAATTGCCCCGTGCCGAACATCGCTTCGTCGCGCACGAGCAGAGGCGGCGAGACCTCGCGGTAGCCGAACTCCGCCGTGTGCGTGTCGAGCATCAGATTGGCGATGGCGCGCTCAAGGCGCGCGAGCCCGCCCGACAGGACGACAAAGCGCGCGCCCGACATCTTAGCGGCGGCCTCGAAATCCATCTGACCGAGCGCTTCGCCGAGGTCGAAATGCTCGCGCGGATTGTTGAGGCCGCGCGGCGCGCCCCAGCGGCGCACCTCGACGTTTTCTTCCTCAGTTCGCCCGTCGGGCGTATCGGCGGCGGGCAGGTTCGGTATTTCGGCGAGCAGATGATCCACTCTGGATCGAATGGATCGCTCGGCCGCCTCCGCGCCCGACATTTCCCCCTTGATCGCCTCGACCTCGGCCATGAGGCGCTCGGCCTCAGCGTTATCGCCCCTACCTTTAGCGGTGCCGATCGCTTTCGAGGCGGCGTTACGGCGCGTCTGCAAGTCGTTGAGCCGCGCGGTCGCCGCGCGCGCCTCGGCGTCGAGGGCGACTATCT
>JBGTFV010000244.1:0-4475 GCA_041747095.1 Parvularculaceae bacterium | reverse complement strand
CTGAATCGCGGCTCAAGACCGCGCCCGTTGACGCTTTTCAACTCCCAGGTCCATCGCGTCTCGCCATGCGCGCCCTCGCCGCGCGCAAATCCGGTCATCGAGGAAAGCGCCATGAACGGTCAGCCTTCCTGCTGCCGGCGTTCGATCTGTCGCCACTTCGCGACATTCCGATTATGCTCTTCGAGCGTCGCGGCAAACACATGACCGCCCGTGCCGTCAGCAACGAAGAAAAGCGCGTCCGTATCCGCCGGATTGAGCACGGCTTCGATCGCCGCGCGGCCGGGATTGGCGATCGGCGTCGGCGGCAAGCCGGAGATCACATAGGTATTGTAAGGCGTTTCGCGTTCAAGCTCGCTTTTGCGCAAGCCTCGTCCCAGCGGCTCGCCTTGCGTCAGGCCGTAGATGATCGTCGGATCGGACTGCAGCCGCATGCCGCGCCGCAACCGGTTGACGAAAACGCCGGCGATCATCTCGCGCTCAGAGGCGATGGCGGTTTCCTTCTCAATGATCGAGGCGAGGATAATGGCTTCTTCGCGGGTTGAGATGGGAAGCTCCGTGGCGCGATCATCCCACAGCGCGTCGAGAACGGCGCGCTGGGCTTTCATCATCTGTTCAATCATTCCGTCGCGAGTTTGACCGCGCGTGAATTTGTAGGTTTCGGGCAGCAGCGTTCCTTCAGCGGGGGCGAGCGTCACCTCGCCCTCGAGCACGGGATTGGCCGCGATAAGGCGCAGGATCTGCGCCGTCGTCAGGCCCTCTGCTGCGGTAAACGGATAAAGAATGCTCCGCCCCTCGACGAGAAGTCGGAGGAGATCGACGATGCTGACGCCGGCCGGCAGGGCGTATTCGCCTGCCTTCAGGTCGCCGGCGACGCCGTGGACGCGCGCAACGGCGACAAATAATTTTGGCTCTCTGAGCGCGCCGGCTTCGTCGAGCGCGACGGCAATCTTCTGCACCGACATGCCGGGTTTCAGCAGCACCACGGTCTCAGCCGCCAGCGGTCCGGGGCGCGTTGCCTCGCGCCACGCCCAGTAGGCAGCCCCCGCCGCCATGGCGCCTGCGATTAAAATGAGCCCAATGATGGCGCCAACAACGCCGCCGCGTTGCCTCGAAACTTGGCTGACCGATAATCGCCTCATTGCCCCTCGACGCCCGTTTCCGTCGGCGCCGTGCGATCCCGCGCGCCCTGCTCCCAGATCTCGCCAAGATGTCGGCAAACCGCCTCAGGCGTCAACGCGGCGGAAGACGAGCGAGGCGTTCGTGCCGCCAAAGCCGAAGGAATTCGACAGCGCGGCGTGGATTTCCTTACGGACGGCGACTTTCGGCGCGAGGTTGATCGGCGTGTCGACCGACGGATTTTCGAGGTTGAGCGTCGGCGGGGCGACGCCGTCGCGCATGGCGAGCAAGCAGAAAATGGCCTCGACCGCCCCGGCGGCGCCCAGCAAGTGCCCGATCGACGACTTGGTCGACGACATGACGAGGCCTTCCGCGGCGCGGCCGAACAGCCGCTCCACCGCTTTCAGTTCGATCTCGTCGCCGAGCGGCGTCGAGGTGCCGTGGGCGTTCACATAGCCGATCTCGTCGAGGCGGAGCCCCGAGCGCTGCATGGCGAGGCGCATGGACCGGAACGCGCCGTCGCCGTCGGGGGCGGGCGCCGTCACGTGGTAGGCGTCGCCTGACATGCCGTAGCCAATAATCTCGCCATAAATCTTCGCGCCGCGCGCCTTGGCGTGCTCATATTCTTCAAGCACGACCATGCCCGCGCCCTCGCCCATCAGGAACCCGTCGCGATCGCGGTCGTAGGGGCGCGACGCCTCCGTCGGGCGGTCGTTGAAATGGGTCGTGAGCGCTTTGGCGGCGGCGAATCCCGCAAGTCCGACCGGACAGATCGCGGCTTCCGCCCCGCCCGCGATCATGATCTCGGCGTCCTCCAGCATGATCATCCGGGCTGCGTCGCCGATCGCGTTCGCGCCTGATGAGCAGGCGGTCACAACCGCGTGATTGGGACCTTTCAACCCGAGGCGGATCGACACCTGACCGGAGACAAGATTGATCAGGCGGCCGGTAATAAAGAATGGCGAGACCCGACGCGGGCCGCGTTCAGCAAGGTTCAGCGATTCGATTTCGATGCCGGGCAGACCGCCGATGCCGGAGCCGACCATGACGCCGGCGCGCTCGCGCGCTTGCTCCGTATCGAACGTGATCCCGGAATCGGTGAACGCCATTTCGGCGGCGGCGATCCCATACAGAATGAAATCGTCCATCCGCCGCTGATCGCGCGGTTCGACCCAGTCATCCGCATTGAAACTGTCCGCGCCGAGCGCCTCGCCGCCAGCATAGCCGTCGCGGCGCGGCACTTCTGCCGCGATGTGGCACGACATCGCCGAAACGTCGAATTTCTCGATCCGGCGCGCTGCCGACTGACCAGCGATGAGCCGGCGCCAAGTCGCCTCAACGCCGCTCGCAAGCGGCGAGACGAGGCCAAGTCCTGTGACAACTACCCGACGCATGCGGTGACTGCCTTTTCGGCCATCGCGACGGAAACGCTACGCTGCGTCTCCAGCCGCCCTGCGAAAATAACGCCCGCGCCCCGCCGCTGCGCGGTCGAACGGCTGGGTTTATTTTTTCTGTTCGTCGATGAACTTGATCGCGTCGCCGACCGTCTGGATGGTCTCGGCGGCGTCGTCAGGGATCTCGACGTCGAACTCTTCTTCGAACGCCATCACAAGCTCGACAATGTCGAGACTGTCGGCGCCGAGGTCGTCGATGAAGCTCGCCTTGGGTTCGACCTTACCCGGATCGACATCGAGATGCTCGACGACGATTTTCTTAACGCGTTCAGCAAGATCAGACATTCAAAGCTCCTTCCAGGATATCCGGCGAAACAACCGGCGGGGCCGGCGAGAGTCACGCGACGTTTAACTAATCCGACGTTTAACCGCCGTCGTCTCCCGAGCCCCAAGGCAGTCGCTTGTCCGACGGATTCGGGCGCGATTACGGCAAATTTATCTTTGTTGCAACGGCTTGACGCTGCGAGAATTGAAGACATCGGCAAGCAACGCGCACGCTGCCGGCGAACTTGTCGAGTATTGCACGCCTGTCCGGCTTCACCTAGGCCCCCCGATCCCGCCGATCCGTCGGGATTAAATCATCGCCATGCCGCCATTTACGTGCAGCGTTTGACCGGTCACGTAGCCGGCCTCCTCGCTCGCCAGATAAACGGCGGCGGCGGCGATGTCGTCTGGCGTACCCATAACGCCGGCGGGGATCTTTCCGAGGATTGCCGCGCGTTGCGCCTCATTAAGGGCGTCGGTCATGGCGGTCGCAATGAATCCGGGGGCGATGCAGTTCGCGGTCACGTTGCGCGAGGCAATTTCCTGCGCGAGCGATTTCGTCATGCCGATCATCCCGGCCTTTGAAGCGGCGTAGTTCGCCTGCCCCGCATTGCCGGTGACGCCGACGATCGAGGCGACGCCGATGATGCGCCCAAAACGCTGTTTGGTCATGCCGCGCAGCGACGCCTTGGCGAGACGGAAATAGGCGGTGAGATTGACCCGAATGACCTCATCCCACATCTCGGGCTTCATCAGCATCATCAGGGTATCGCGGGTTACGCCCGCGTTCGAGACGACGATATGCAGCCCGCCCATTGCCTCGCTCGCCGACTTTGGCAGCGCGTCGACCGCCTCAAGATCGGAGAGATTGCACGGCGTCACGAAGGCGCGCGATCCAAGCTCGGCGGCCAGCCCTTCGAGTTTTTCCGCCTTCGTTCCCGAGAGCGCGACCGTAGCCCCGCGCGCATGCAGGGCGCGCGCAACCGCGCCGCCGATGCCCCCCGTCGCGCCAGTCACAAGCGCGCATTTGCCGGTCAGGTCGAACATTCTTGGCCCCTCTTTCTAGGCTGTTTCATTGACTTTTACAGTTTCAGGAAGGCGTCGATGTCCGCCGGTTCGCCGACGCTGATCAATCGCGCCTCGCGGGCAATGCGCTTCATCAGACCGGCAAGCACGCGGCCCGTGCCGACCTCGACGAACAAGTCGGCGCCCTGCGCCGCCATGAACGAAACGCTTTCCGTCCAGCGCACGCGGCCCGTGACCTGCTCGACGAGCAACCTGCGGATTTCATCCGGGTTCGTTGTATCCCGCGCGGTAATGTTGGCGACGAGGGGTACGACCGGCGCTTTCAAGGCCGATTGCGCGAGGGCTGATCGCATCGCCTCGGCCGCCGGCGCCATCAGCGATGAGTGGAATGGCGCCGAGACCGGCAGCAATTTCGCCATTTTCGCGCCTTCGCTTTTCGACGCCTCTACAGCGCGCTCAACGCGCGCCCGGTGGCCTGAAATGACGACCTGACCTGGCGCGTTGTCATTGGCGATTTCGCACGTCTCGTTCGCGGCGGGCCCTTCGCCCTTGGAGGCCGCAATCGCGCGCTCGGCGCCTTCAATGTCGATGCCAAGCAGCGCGGCCATGGCGCCC
>JBGTFV010000243.1:0-33562 GCA_041747095.1 Parvularculaceae bacterium | reverse complement strand
GCGGCGTCGACGAAGGCGTCATATCCCGGCGTTGGCAACCTCTGAGCGTAGGAGCGTTCTGTGTCCGAATAGAAGATCCCCAGCAACCATTGCAGGCGCCCGTCGCCGTTCGAACTGATGCGCGCCTCCTGCGTGATCTGCTGTACGGCTGTCGTATCGCGAAGGTTCGACGGCAACAGCACCGCTGCGTCCGGGAAGCCAAGATCGACCGAAACGCTTCCGGTCAACGCGCTCGCATCGCGGCTGACCAGAATATCCCGGTCTGTGTAGCTCGTGATCGAGGTGAATGTGACCGCGCCGAGATCGGCCTCGATCGTCAGGTCGGCAATCAGGAGTTCATCCCTGAACTCTTCATCCAGCAGGAGAAACTGTCGGCGCGGATTGAAGTTGACCGCCGTGCGCGTCGTCGTGAACGGGTTGGCGAAGAGGTTAAAGGATTCCTGCCGGTTGAAGCCGTCGGCGCGGATGTCCTGATAAATGATCCGCGGCGTCACCGCGATCGCCTCTGTTGGCTCCCAGCGCAGCGAGACCCGACCGCCAGAGCGCTGACCCCTATTCACGTCATTATCGATCGACCCATCCTCGCGTATGGCATCAATGAAGCCGCCATACTCCGTATGGTAACCAACAACCCGAAGCGCCGCCTTGTCGCCGAGCGGAATATTGAGCACGCCCTTGCCGTGGCCGCCATTGCCCCCGCTGTCGATGACGTTGAAACTTCCCTCGATCATGCCTTCGAATTCGCCGAGCTTCGGCTGGTTGGTGATGTAACGTATGGTGCCGCCTAGCGACCCGGAACCAAACAGCGTTCCTTGCGGCCCGCGCAGCGTCTCAACCCGGTTAAGGTCGAACAGATCTACGTCTGGCGTGAACAGCGAAAGTGAAATCACGGATTCGTCGAGGTAAATGCCGACCTGCTCCTTAACCCCGGGCTGGTCGCGAACAATCTGACCAGCCGATACGCCCCGGATCGACACCTGGCTTTGCCCCGGTCCGAGGTTCTGAATTGCAAGGCCCGCGACGTTGCGCGACAATTCTTCGAGGTTGGTCGACCCCGTGCGTTCAATGTCTTCCTGCGTTTGCGCGTTTACGGAAAAAGGCACCTGCTGAATCGACTGCGCGCGCTTCGTCGCCGTGACGAGAATTTCGTCCGTTTCCTGCGCAAGCGCTCCTCCGCCTGCGCTTCCTGCCCCCACAATCACTGCTGCGCTGGCAAGCAGCCGAGCCGACAAGCTATGCCTGATAATCCGCATGATCTATGCTCTCCCATTGTCGCGCGCTCTTCATTTGAACGCGCTTGTGAAACAAAATATTCAGCGACTTCGTACGCAGCCGCCGAAAAACGCCGTCCCGATCGATCGATTTGACTACAAGCACAAGGACAAACGCTCCTTGTTCTGACGATCGCGTATTTGATACTGGTAACCGGATATTAACTCGCACGCTTCATGGTTAACGCAAGGTAAATCGAGCCCAGCCGACGCTGCGATTCAATTAGTTGTCACCAAAATGACACATCCGACCCAGCCAAACGGTCAGAAGCTGTTCGCATACGCAGCATTCAATATTGCCGTGATAAATATGGGAACGAGGTAGTGGGAAAATTGCCGTTAGCCGGGCAGCGGCCCGTCGCGTCGCGAAGTCCAATTTCCGTCGAATGTCGGCCTAGTCACGAGCGATGCAGGAAGGCCACATATCTCCGCTTTCGTCACGCATCTGAAACAAAACTGTTACGCATCCGACGCAACTCAGCCATCGTCCGCTGCGGGACTTCGCGCACGCACAATACACGCAGCGCGGTCGTGGGCATCTATATCTGGGATTGGAACAATGAGCCAAAATCTTCGCGTAAGTGGCTGTTTAAAAGGCGCATTTTTGACGTCCACTGCGCTCGGGGCCGTTATTTTCGGCTGGTCCGGCGCGGCTTTGGCGCAGGAAACCGAGACCAGAGCGGGTCTCGACGTCATCACCGTGACCGCGCAAAAGGTGGAAGAGAACATCACCGAGGTCCCCCTTTCGGTCGCAACGGTCAGTGGGGAGAACCTCGACGTTCTTCTCTCGGGCGGCCTCGACATACGTTCCTTGTCAGGACGCGTTCCCAGCCTTCGGATCGAGTCCTCGTTTGGACGAACCTTCCCTCGCTTCTATATCCGCGGCCTTGGCAACACTGACTTCGACCTCAATGCATCCCAGCCTGTCTCGTTCGTTTATGACGAGGTCGTGCTCGAAAATCCCGTCGCAAAAGGTCTGCCGATATTCGACGTCGAGCGCGTGGAAGTCCTGCGCGGTCCGCAAGGAACCCTCTTTGGCCGCAACACGCCGGCGGGCATCGTCAAACTCGACAGCGTCAAACCGGGCGACGAATTCGAGGCCTATGGCAATCTTTCCTACGGCCGTTTCAATACGGTCAACTGGGAGGGCGCGGTCGGCGGACCGGTCGCAGACGGCGTCGCGATCCGCCTGTCAACGATCTATCAGCATCGCTCGGACTGGGTCGACAACGACTTCACCGGCGAGCAAAACGCGCTCGAGGGCTATAACGACTTTGGCTATCGCGGACAGATACTCTTCACGCCGACGGATAACTTCTCCGCTCTCTTCAATGTCCACGGACGGATTTACGACGGCACGGCGCGCGTTTTCCGCGCGAATATCATCGAGCCCGGCTCAAACCGGCTCGTCGACGGCTTCCGCCGCGATACCGTGTTCCATGATGGATTGAACAAGCAGAAGGTCCGCCAAATCGGCGCGCTTGCGCGTCTCGAATACGATTTCGGTTCGCACACACTGACGTCGATCACCGCATGGGAAAGCGCCGAGACGTTTTCTCGGGGCGATATCGACGGCGGCGCCGGCGCCATCTTCCTGCCCTCAGGTTCGACGCCGGGCGTTATTCCGTTCGACGCCGAAAGCGCCGACGGCCTTCCCGAGCATGATCAGATTACGCAGGAAATCCGCCTTTCATCGCAACTCGACGGACCGCTGAACTATCAAGTCGGCTTCTATTATTTCTACGAAGACATTGCGATCGACTCGTTCAACTTCTCGAGCATCGGCGGCAATGTTCAAAATGGCTACGCCCGCCAGGAGCAGCAGACAAATGCTTGGGCGATCTTTGGTCAGGTCAACCTCGACGCGACGGATCGCCTGAACCTGCAAGCCGGCTTCCGCTATTCGGACGAGACCAAGGACTTCATCGCCGAGCGCACGCAATCGCCGCTGGCGTTTTTCGGCGTGCCCGACGCGACCGGACTGATCGCGGTCGAAACCGATGACGGGAACTTCGCCTGGAACGTCTCGGCGACGTATGCCGCTGCGCCCAACACAAATATTTATGCCCGGGTTGCGACTTCGTTCCGCGCACCGTCTATTCAAGGTCGACTTCTGTTCGGCGATGTCGTGACCGTCGCGGATACGGAGAAAATTCTCTCAGTCGAGGGCGGCGTAAAAACAACCACTCCCGATAACCGCGCGCGCCTCAATCTCACGGGCTTCTGGTACAATATCGACGACCAGCAGCTGACGGCGGTCGGCGGTGGGGCTAACTTCAACCAGCTCGTCAACGCCGACAAGACGCGCGGCTATGGTTTCGAACTTGACGGACAATGGGCGCCGACTGAGAATTTCTTTCTGACGGCTGGGGTTTCCTACAACTTCACCGCCATTCGCGATCCGAACCTGTTTATCCAGCCCTGTGGCGGCGGCTGCACCGTGCTCGATCCGGCCGGCCCCGTACCCGGTACCGTATCGATCGACGGCAATCGCCTGCCGCACGCGCCGCGCTGGATCGCCAACGGCACAGCGCGCTATGCAATCCCGCTCAGCGACCGAGCCGAGCTATTTGCGCTGACGGACGTCGCTTATTCAAGCGAGTCGAGCTTCTTCCTCTATGAGTCGGCGGAATTCCGCGACGACCTGTTCGAGCTCGGCCTGCGCATAGGCTATGCGCTGAAGGACGGCAGCATGGAATTTGCCGCCTTCGGACGGAACATAACCAACAATGTCGCGCTTGAAGGCGGGATCGACTTCAACAACCTGACAGGGTTTGTCAACGAACCTGCGCTCTGGGGCGTTGAGATCAAGAAACGACTCTGATCGCTGCATTACAGCGTTGACGCCGAGGGGATAAAAAGGGTCGCGGAAACGCGGCCCTTTTTTTGGCGAGCTAGTTCGCGTTCCGGAATAGTTGATGGCGGGTTTCGGCGAGAACGCGCGCCAAGACAAGAATCTATAGCCGGGCTCCCGGCCCGCATTTTGGGAAACTTGCTTTAGGAAGTCTTGGCCAGCGTCTCGATGTACATCGACCGCTTCGGCGCAGCGAACAGCTTCATGACCATTGGCTCGAAAGCGTCGAGAGGCATGGTGTCATATTCAGGATCGAACGCGGCCTGGTCATATTTCTCGCAGAATTCCGCCGTCCGCTGAAAATTCGGATGCCCGCGGAACGCCTCGCGCATGTCGCGGTCCATGCCCAGATAATGAAAGAAATAATAGCCCTGAAAAATGCCGTGCTTTTCAACCATCCACTGGTTCTCTTCGCTGACGAAGGGCTTGAGGATAGCTCCCGCGATATCGGGATGGTTGAAAGCGCCAAGCGTGTCGCCAATGTCATGCAACAGCGCGCAAACGACATATTCCTCGTCCCGGCCATCGCGAAAAGCGCGCGTCGCCGTCTGAAGGCAATGAGTCAACCGATCGACAGGAAAGCCGCCGCAATCGCCATCAAGCAGGCGCAGATGGTCCAGCACTCGCCTGCCGCCCTGAACCGCGAACGGGCCAAACTCGCCTGCAATCAGAGCCCAATCCTCGGCCGTGCCTTCCGTCATTGAGCGGAATTTCGCGCGCGGCCCGTGCGGCGTCTCTCCATGATCGGCCATCGGGTATCTCCTCGAACGACGCTGATAGAGCGTATCCGGAGAAGATAGCGCCCGGAACGAGGTTCGCGCAACCGACGCAGATTGCCGCGCGCTCCGCGGAACGCCCCGCCTATACCAACATCGTAGTTGGTTCCTCAATGAAGCGCTTGAAAGCGCCGAGGAATTCCGCGCCGACCGCGCCATCGACGACCCGGTGATCGCAGGTCAGCGTCACCGTCATCATGCTGCGCGCAACGATCGATCCGCCCCGAACGACCGCCCGTTCCTCGCCGGCGCCCACGGACATGATGGCGCCATGCGGTTGATTGACGATCGAGGCAAAGGAAGTAATCCCGAACATGCCAAGGTTGGACACAGCGAACGTGCCGCCCTGATATTCCTCCGGCTTGAGCTTTCGCGCCTTGGCGCGGGCGGCGAGGTCTCTCACCTCCGCAGAAATCTGCGCAAGGCCCTTGGTTTCCGCCTGCCAGACAATGGGCGTGATGAGACCGCCCTCGATGGCGACGGCGACGCCGATATCGGCGTGATGGTGGAGAAGAATCGCCTCATCCGTAAACGTTGCATTGGCGGCCGGGACCGTGATGAGCGCCATCGCCGCCGCCTTGAGGATGAAATCATTGACCGATAGCTTGTAAGCGCCCTCGCCTTCTTTCGGCGCGGCGGCGTTGAGCGCTGCGCGCGCTTCAAGAAGCCGCGTCAACTCGATATCGACGTTGAGCGGGAAGTGCGGCACTTCATTATTGAACGACTGCGTCAGGCGCCGCGCGATCACCTTGCGCATGCCGTCGAGTTTAACCGCCGTATAGCTCTCCGCCGGATAAAGTCGGGCGTCGACGGTTGCGGGATGGACAGCGGGAGCGGTCGGGGCCTTCGCCGCATCTGCGCCCGCGCCGCCTTTGATAGCCCCCTCGATGTCGCGCTTGACGATCCGGCCGTGCGGGCCAGAGCCCTTCAGCCCCGAAAGATCAATGCCCTCATTTTTCGCGATGCGGCGCGCCAGCGGCGAGGCCATGACCCGGCCGCCTTCGCCCTTCGTAACGACGCTGCGCGCCTCCTCAGGGTGAAGGCTCATTTGGGCTTCCGCCACCGGCGCCTCTGACTTTCCTTCATCCTGAGGAGCCGACGCCGCAGGCTTTGGCGTCTCGGCCGCCTTCCCGTTTGTTTTCACGACATCTTCAACGCTTTCGCCGTCCTCGAGCAGCACGGCGATCGGCGCGTTGACCTTCACATTCTCCGTACCCGCCGCGACGAGGATCTCGCCGACGACACCTTCGTCGACCGCCTCGACCTCCATCGTCGCCTTGTCGGTTTCAATTTCGGCGATCACATCGCCGGACTTCACCTTGTCGCCTTTTTTCACGTTCCACTTGGCGAGGGTTCCCTCCTCCATGGTGGGCGACAGCGCGGGCATCAGGATTTGCGTCACCATCGAATTTTCCTATTCACGATAAAGGACGCCATTCACCGCCCTAACGATCTTACCAGCATTCGGAAGGCTCAGCGCTTCAAGGTTCGCGGCATACGGTAAAGGCGTGTCTTCTTGCGTCACGCGCGCAGGCGGGGCGTCGAGATAATCGAAAGCATGCTGCGTGACCTGCCAGCCGATCTCGCCCCCGACGCCGCAGGGGGCCCAGCCTTCCTCGACTGTGACGATGCGGTTGGTCTTCTTCACTGAGGCGATGACGGTCTCGATATCCATCGGGCGCAGCGTACGCAAATCGATAACTTCTGCCGATATGCCGTCGGCTTCCAGTTTGACAGCCGCCTCCAGCGCAAATTTGACGCCACGCGAATAGGAGACAATCGTCACGTCCGTCCCTGAGCGGACGATCTTCGCCTTGCCGATCGGCACAAGATAATCCTCGACCGCTGGCACATCCATCACGTCGCCATAGAGGAGTTCGTGCTCAAGGAATACGACCGGGTTGGGGTCGCGGATGGCTGCCTTCAAGAGGCCCTTGGCGTCCGCAGCCGAGAACGGCGCAATGACAATGAGGCCGGGCACGTTGGAATACCAGGCCGCGAAATCCTGGCTGTGCTGGGCGGCGACGCGGCTCGCCGCCGCGTTCGGCCCCCGGAAGACAATGGGCGAGCCCATCTGGCCGCCCGACATGTAGCGCGTTTTGGCGGCGGAATTGATGATGTGGTCAATCGCCTGCATCGCAAAGTTCCACGTCATGAACTCGACGATGGGCTTCAGGCCGGCGAACGCCGCGCCGACGCCGAGGCCCGCAAAGCCATACTCCGTAATCGGCGTATCGATGACGCGGCGCGGCCCGAACTCTTCCAAGAGGCCGCGGCTGACCTTGTAAGCTCCTTGGTATTCAGCGACTTCCTCGCCCATCAGGAAGACGTCGGGGTCGCGGCGCATCTCCTCGGCGATGGCGTCGCGCAAGGCGTCCCGGATGGCGGTGGGAACCATTTTGACGTCGGCGGGAAGGTCGGGATCGGCCGCTGCAGAGGCTTGCGCGCGCTGCGGCTCCGGCGATGAAGATGTCGCGGGCTTCTCCGACTTGTCGGAATTTTCAGGCTGCTCGGACGGAGCGGATGCTACTTCCGTTTTCGCGTCGCGCCCGTTCGGCGCAACCGCTTCTCCCTCGCCGGCAAGCAGGGCAATCGTCGCGTTGACTTTCACATTCTCTGAACCGGCGGGTATGAGGATTTTTTCAATGACCCCGTCGTCGACCGCCTCGACCTCCATTGTCGCTTTGTCGGTCTCGATTTCGGCGATGACGTCGCCGGATGAAACCTTGTCGCCTTCCTTGACGTTCCACTTGGCGAGCGTGCCCTCCTCCATGGTGGGAGAAAGGGCGGGCATCAGGATGGGCGTCGACATGAAACCTCAGCGTGTAAAAGCGACTAATCTCTAGCCGCAAGCGCACAATCGGAACAAGTCAGAACCGACGCCTGATCAGTTTTCACCCGAAGAGTTTACCAATTGCCGCCGGGGCCAGCCGGATGAGGCGGGAATCCTCGACCGCCGCCCTTCGGTGGTAAAGGATCGATTGATACTCGGCATTGGTGACCATGCCGCCAAAGGCGGCGGCGTCCGGATATTCCGCGACAAATGCCGTGTCCCAGCGTTCATCCTCGGGCCCAATCAGCACGATCCTGGGATCGCCCGTCCAGACAATGCGCCCCCCGACAGCAAGAAAATAAGGCGCGCTGGCGACCGAATACGCCCGATAGGCCTCTGCGCCCGTCGCAATGCGCCCATCCTCATATGCCGCCACGTCCCTGAAACGCACGAGGTTCAGCATCCAGATGGGTCCGGGATCGTTCAGCGACATGAACGCCTTAAACTGTTCAGTTGTGGGGTCGATGTAGCCGCTCATGCTTTTTTCCTCTCCAGCAAATCATCAATCCCCACCATCCGGGCGAAAACGCGGTCGACAAGCGCCGACGGCGCGGTGTTCCGCATCATCAGGGTGCCAATATATTTGGCGGGCGCTGTATAGCGCGAATGGGGGCGGGACGCCGTCATGGCATGATGAACGGCGGTGGCGACAACGAACGGCGAAGCGCCATTTGGATGGCCTTTGGCGTGCCACTTTTTCATGCGCTCTACCGCCTCCGCATACGGACGGCCAGGGACGGCGTAAGGCTCAAGCCCCGCCTGTTCCTGTTCGCCAAATTCAGTGTGGATAAAACCTGGGCGCACGAGGCTGACTTTCACGCCATGTAGCGCAAACTCACGTCGCATGGCGTCCGATACCCCTTCGACCGCGTGCTTGGATGAGGCGTAAACACCCATGAACGGCGCGACGAGCCGGCCCGCCACCGAACCGATATTGACGATGCGACCTTCGGCCGCCGCGCGCATTTGCGGCATGACGGACTGGGTCATCCGCACAAGGCCGAACACATTCGTCTCGAACTGCCGCTTCCAGTCTTCAATGGGCACTTCCTCAATGGGTCCGGTCACGCTCACGCCCGCGTTGTTCACGAGGCCGTAGAGGGTGGCCCCCGCGGCGGAAATCTCCGCCAGCGCCCGCTCGATGGAGGCGGGATCGTTGACGTCGAGGGAGACGGGTGAGATGCGCCCCTCCCCCAAGCCTGAAAGCGCGCGCAGCTTTTCAATGCGGCGCGCGGCGGCGAATACGCGAAAGCCCTTATGGGCGAGGTGGACGGCGATTGCCTCCCCTATGCCGCTCGATGCGCCGGTAACGAGAACTGGTTTCAACACGGGGGATTAGCCTCTCGGTTGCTGGCGGGGGGCGATAGAATTGCAGCGCCCGCCGGTGAAGTCACGCCCTCAGCCAAGCGTCAGGATGAAGTATGCCGGCGCCACGATATAGGCTGCTAAAGCGATAATCAGCGCCGCCCGAACCCAACTGGCCGAGAAGCGCCGCCACAGCAGGATGATGAGCCCAATCGCCAGCAGCCCCTCCAGTCCGCCGACGATGACGCCATAGCGGTCGGGCTCCCAATATGAAATCGGGCTAGAAAACCGCCAATCGCTGATGGGCCAGAAGTGAACGTGCGCATCGCTGCCATGCACGGGGAAGTCCGTCGCCAGATGCAATAATCCCGCGCCCGCAAAGATCGTAGCGACGCGGCTGCGCAAAAGGCCGGCCAGCGCCAGCATGAGCGCGAAAAGCGGGAAAGAGTTCGAGACCGCCTGGCCGAGCTGTACGGGCGCGGACCAGTACACCTCGTTCCAGAGCGATCGCTCTGGAACGCCGTTCAGTTTAGACCATCCCCACAGCCCGATCAGAAAAGCGTCGGGGGCGAAGCCGCCCGCCAGCGCCGCCACGTTCCGCCGCGCCCGGCCGGGCCGACAAAACGTTGCGGCGGCGATAAGGAGATGGGTAGGGGTTTGCATTAAAGGACCGGATAAGGAGGGGCATCCAGTCAACCGACCGGCAGGCGGGTTTCACACAAGGCGCGAGCGATCCATCGCCGCCTTTATGAAGGAGGCAAAGAGCGGATGGGGATCGAACGGGCGTGATTTCAGTTCGGGGTGGAATTGCACGCCGATGAACCACGGATGATCAGGGATTTCGAGAATCTCCGGAAGCTTCCCATCAGGCGACAACCCGGAGAACACGACGCCTCGCTCGGCCAGTCCCGCCGACCAAGCGATGTTTACTTCGAACCGGTGCCGATGACGCTCTGAGATCTCGGTTGCTCCATAGATTTCTGCCACGCGGCTACCAGGAGTCAGGCGAGCGGGATAAGCGCCAAGGCGCATGGTGCCGCCGAGATCGCCGTCCGCGCGCCGCGTCTCGCGTTCGTTGCCCTTGACCCACTCAGTCATCAAACCGACCACTGGCGTGCCGCTGGCGGAGAACTCCGATGACGTCGCGCCAGCTTCCCCCAGAAGCGTACGCGTCGCTTCAATCATCGCCATCTGCATGCCGAAACAGATGCCGAAATACGGGATTTTTTTCTCACGCGCAAAACCAGCAGCGCGGATTTTTCCTTCCGATCCGCGTTCGCCAAATCCGCCAGGCACAAGAATTCCGTGTACGCCGCCAAGGGCGGCGATCGCCTCGTCCTCGCGTTCGAATATTTCTGACTCTACCCAGTCGACCTCGACGCGGACGTTGTTGGCGATGCCGCCATGGGCGATCGCCTCGATCAGAGATTTATAGGCGTCTTTCAAGACCGTGTACTTGCCTACGACGGCGATGCGCACGTGGCCATCGGGCTTGGTGATGCGCTCAACGACAGCTTGCCATTTCGAAAGATCGATCGGGGGGCGTTCGCGGACGCCAAACGCATCGAGCACCTCTTCATCGAAGCGCTCGTCATGATAGGCCAGCGGCACCTCGTAGATCGTCCGGCAGTCGAGCGCCTGCACGACCGCTGAGGGGCGCACATTACAGAACAGCGCGATCTTGCGTCGCTCCGCATCAGGAATTTCGCGATCCGCGCGCACAAGGATGACGTCCGGCTGTATCCCGATCGAGCGAAGCTCTTTAACCGAGTGCTGCGTAGGTTTGGTTTTCAGTTCGCCTGCTGACGGTATCCAAGGCATCAGGGTCAGGTGGACGTAAACGGCGTCGCCGCGCGGGAGTTCATTGCCGAGTTGGCGGATCGCCTCAAAGAAAGGCAGCGCCTCGATATCGCCGACGGTGCCGCCAATCTCGCAGATCACGAAGTCGGCGCCGCCCGCATCCGCCGTCACGAATGTCTTGATCGCGTCTGTGACATGCGGGATCACTTGAACGGTGGCGCCAAGATAATCGCCGCGCCGCTCGCGCTCGATGATGCCCTGATAGATTTTGCCAGTTGTGATGTTGTCCGCTTTCGAGGCAGACACGCCCGTGAAGCGCTCATAGTGCCCCAGATCGAGGTCAGTCTCCGCGCCGTCGTCGGTGACGAAAACTTCGCCATGCTGATACGGGCTCATCGTGCCCGGATCGACGTTCAGATAAGGATCAAGCTTGCGCAGGCGAACGCTATAGCCGCGCGCTTGCAACAGGGCGCCGAGGGCCGCCGCCGCCACGCCTTTGCCGAGCGAAGAGACCACGCCGCCGGTGATGAAAATATACCGGGTCATGGACGCCCCTCATAGCGCCAGCCGCCGCCGGCGTAAAACGCCAATTACGCACTTGGCGCACTAATTCGGGGTGGAGACGGAGAAAATGGCTTTAACGTTGCGGTTCAGGCGTCGTTTCCGCTTCTGCGGGCGGATTTTCAACTGGCGCGTCGGAGGCTTCAGGCTCGGAAGCCGGACTTGCAACCTCGGGCGACGCACCGGCTGATTCGCCCTCCGGAACGGGGGCTGAGGCTTGTGGCGCTGGCGACGACGGGTTGGCGCCCAGCGACCGCAACAGATCTTCAGACGTCGTCGGCACGTTCGGATCGCGGACCGACTCGCCGGTTAATTCCTCGATGATGCGAACGTCATCATCCCCGCCACCGGCAAGAATGGCAAGACCAAGCGACGTCGCCACAAACAGGGCGCCGAGCACCGACGTCGATCGGGTGAGCGCGTTAGCGGCGCCGCGGCCCGTCATAAATCCGCCCCCACCGCCGCCAATACCGAGTGCGCCGCCTTCGGAACGCTGCAGCAGGACAACGCCAATAAGCGCGAGGACGATAAGGATATGGACGGTCAATAGGATCGTGGTCATGGGCCCGCAAACCGAATTGGAAAGGATTTCGCCACGCGTACTAGGCCAAGCGAGCCAGCGACACAAGTTCGCCGCCTGCAAGGTCGGTTCCAAGCCCCCTCGGTCGGGCCCAGAAGCCAGGCGTCAGGCCGCCTGTTGTTCCCTGATCCAGGCCCGAACGTTCCCTTCGAGGATACCTAGCGGCATGCCGCCGTTCAGCAGAATGAGCTCGTGGAAAGCCCGCAGGTCAAACTTGTCGCCAAGTTCTCGCTCCGCCTCGGCGCGCATCCGCAACAAGGCGAGTTGCCCGGTCTTGTAGGCAGTCGCCTGCCCCGGCCAGACGACATAACGCTCGATCTCGCGCGTCACTTCCGCCTCGGTCATGCCAGTCTTCTCGCGCATGTAGGCGATCGCCTCTTCGCGCGACCACCGCTTGTGGTGCATTCCGGTATCGACGACGAGCCTAACCGAACGGAACATTTCCGCTTGTAGCCGGCCAAGGTCACCCAGCGGATCCTCCACATACATGCCCATTTCTACGGCGAGCCGCTCGGCGTAGAGACCCCAGCCTTCGGCATAGGACGTAAACGGATAAATCTTGCGAAAGAACGGAACGCCTTTGACAAGTTGCCCGGCGGAAAGCTGGAAGTGATGTCCGGGCGCGGCCTCATGATAGAGCAGTGTCGGCAAGGCCCAGCGGGGATTGTCGGCGGTATCCTTCAGATTGATATAGAACCGGCCGGGCCGCGAGCCGTCGAGCGCCGGCGGCTGGTAGTAGCCGCCCGGCGCTGAATCCTGCGAATATTCAGGTACGCGGACGATTTCCACCGGCTGCGGCGGGATGGTGATAAAATATTCCGGAACGCGCAGCATGACCTCGTCATTGAGTTTGACGAGATAGGCGATCATTTCTTCCCGCCCTTCGTCCGTATTCGGGAAATGATGCGCCGGGTCTTTCACAAGCGCATCGATGCGCTCAGCGACAGTTCCCTCAACAAAACCCTGCGATTGCAGAATGGCGTCCATTTCGCCTTCAATGCGCGCAACTTCTGCAATCCCGATGTCAAAGATTTCGTCCGCAGTCAGGTCCGTTGTCGTGTTTGATTTAAGCGCCGCAGCGTAGAGCTTGTCGCCTTGCGGCAAGCGCCAGATGCCCGCATCGTGGGTCGCCTCTGCGCGGATGTCCTGCATGAATGCGATCATCGCTTCATAGCCCGGCACGACGTTTTCCGCGACGGCGCGTTGCGCATCTGCAATCAAGGCAGCGCGCTTTTCATCGCTCATCTTCTCGACTTTAGCGAGACGATCTTCGAACGTGGTGACGAGCGGGTTGCCGGCGACGCCGCCTTCGAGAAAGGCTTCCATGACGGCGACAGACTTTTCGATGACGAAATCCGGCGGGATGACGCCATTCGCACGATCGTCCTTAACCCGTGCAAGCGTTTCGTCGAGCACGCGACCGAATTCGCGCACGCGTGAAATATAGCGTCGCGCGCTCTTCTCGCTGACAACCTGATGGATGTCGGTGAGGAATTGCGGCATGTCGACCGTCGGACCCGAAAGCTGGTTTACACGGATGGTTCCGTATTCAAAGGCGGATTGCCGGATGATGTCGTCGTAGAACCAAGCCATGATTTCCCAGGTCAGCCGCTCCTGGCCTTTCAGTCCTTCCGGACCATAGGAATCGAGCTGCTGCCGAAACTTCAGCAGTTGCGCGAGCTGCCTGTCTTCTTCTTCCTTCGTGTAGGACGACAGCTTGCCGCTATGGAAATCAAGTAGGGTGTTGTCGATGACGCCTAGTTGAGTGATCAACTCAGGACCCTTTAGCGCCAGTTGGATCGTCTGCTTGTTGATCAGGTTGTTGATGCCGACCGGGCGCCACCAGAACACCGTAAAGGCGGCGAATGCGGCAATAACGAAGATAACGATAAGTCCGAAAAAAATGCGCCCGATGATTCGCATGCCCCGCCCCTCAGCCATCGCGCCGGAGTGAAAGTCCGGCAAACCGGGAGGAGGATATTAATTACCGTCGCCTGGGGGAAGGTCGGCTTGTCGCTATTGCGCAACGTTCGAGCGTAAATCGTCCTGGGAGCGCGCGGCCCCTTGCGCCCTCTCAGACAAGGCGTCGATCGCTGCAATAATAGCGTCCGCCTCGGCATGGTGAATCGCGTGCCCGCGTTCCGGGAACGTTAAAAGTTCCGCGTTCGGCAACTCGCGCGCAAGCGCAAAACTGTGGAGCTGCGGACTGACCGTCGGGTCCGCTAGGCCGGTCATGATGACAGTTGGAGCCTGCATCCCCTCATAGTGAGGCCGCATCGTCCTTACCTCATCTTTCAAAGCACGCAAATCAGCGGCGTTAGCCCGAAAATCCCCGGCTCTGAAAAGGAGCTCAAGACCAGCTTCGTCGAAGTAATCCGGGGGCGCATCATCAGGCCGGAATGATTTCTCGACCGCCCCGCGCGCCGCGAGGGGCGCGTATAGCGGCAGAACCAAACGACGAAAAACGAAGCCCGCAATGGGCCAACCAGAAACGTTGTTGTACCAAGCGACCCCGCCCGGCCATTCGTGACTGACGCCAGAGAGAAAGCCGAGTCCGGCGATCTCGTCCTCGAAATCTATCGCGTAACGAAGCGCTACGGCGCCGCCGAGGCTGTGCCCGACAACGATCGGTTGCTCGACGCCAAGCGAGACGACAGCGGCGCGGATAAGCCGGGCCTGCGTTGTCAATTTTTCGCCGTCGGCCGGGCGGCTGGAATATCCCCGTCCGGGCCGATCAATCATGATGACCCGGCGGTTAGCGGCGAGGCTGTCGCCCAACGCCATGCGCATGTCGAGCAGATTGACGCTTGCGCCATGAATGAGGACGACGGGCGGCAGATCTGCGTCGGTCGGACCGGCGTCGATCAGATGCAGCCGCTCGCCTTCAATCTCAAGGAACGAGCCAAGAGGGGGGACGCGGCGCTCAGCCGTCCAGCTCGCACACCCCGCAATTCCAAGCGCGGCCGCGAGCGTAACGCTGATAAGCAACAAATTGGCGATCACGTACACTCCATTTTCTAACACGCCCGAGTTGGCGTTAATGCCTAAGATGAAGGTCGGTTTCAGTCCCGGCGCTGCGCCGCCTCGATGATCGGCAAAAAACTACTCACTGTCAGGCTCGCGCCGCCGACGAGCGCTCCATCAACGTCTGCCAGCGACAGGATCTCTCTCGCGTTCTCTGGCTTGACTGACCCGCCGTAAAGAATACGTCGCGAGGCGCCTATGCGGTTGCGTATGAGGCGGTGAATTGCCTCGATCTCCTGATTTTTCGGCGTGCGTCCCGTTCCGATCGCCCAGACCGGTTCATAGGCGATACAATAATCGCCGCCAGCCGGGAGGGAGTCGTCGAGTTGCGCGGCGACGATATTCTCTGCCGTCCCGGCGTCCCGGTCGGCCAGCTTTTCGCCGATGCAGATAATGGGCGTCAGACCTGCGCGCTGGGCAGCCTCTGCTTTCGCACGAACGTGCTCGCTGGTCTCCAAATGCGCCGCCCGCCTCTCGGAATGGCCAACAATGACGAACTGCGCGCCGGCATCCGCGAGCATTTCAGCGCTTACATCGCCGGTGCAGGGACCGTCTGGCTGCGAATGGCAGTCCTGCCCGCCAAGACTAAGCGCGCCCTTCGAAACGCCAACGGAAGCGGCAAGAAGCGTGGCAGGCGGGCAGACGAGCACGTCTGCGACGGGGGGCGCGGCCTCGAGCGCGCGAACGAGTGCGGCAATTTCTGCGAGGCTCTGGCGCAGCCCATACATTTTCCAGTTTCCAGCGATCAGTTGGCGCATGGGTAAAATCCTTAACTTCCTGGCTTCGGCCAGCCCGCCGCAAGCAAGAACCGAACCCCAGCCCCAAGGCAGTTCTGGGGTCGCCGCGCTTGTTCTGTCCTACGGGCGCGACTAGGTTCCGCACAAATTATCGGCACGGTTCATCGTCAAGGCGGAACACCCCCATGCTTAAGCAGGTTCGCGGCGCCCTCAAGGGCATTGTTCTTTGGTTTTTCGTCGCCCTGCTGGTGCTGGCGTTCGCCCTTTTCGATGTACCGGACGTCACTGACGTTCTGAGCCAGAAACCGCTCCGGGTTGGCGACCGATCCTTCAGCGGTCAGGAAATCGACGCCGAATTCACGCGCGCGCTTTCCTCGCGCCGACGCGAGGATGGATCTGCATTAACGCGCGAGGAGGCCGTAGCCGAAGGGCTGCACACCCAGATCGTGGAATCGATCGCCTTCCGCGCCGCGCTTGAACAGGAAGCGCAGTCGCTGCGCCTTGCGATGCCGCGATCGCTTGTCCGCTCGTACCTTGAAACGGACGAGCGCTTTCAAAACCCTCGAACCGGTAAATTTGATCTCGAAGCGATGACGCGCATTCTTAACGAAAATCGTTTTACCGTCCGGGAGTTCGAAGACCTCATACGCGGCGACCTGTTGCGCAATCAGCTCCTAAATGCTGTCGTCGCATCTGCTCCGCTGCCAAGGGCCTATACTGACGCGCTGCTGCTGCGCGAGATTGAACGGCGCGAGGTCTCGTACCTGACCGTTACGGATGAAATGGCGGGCATTGCGGAAGAGCCAACGCCTGTCGCACTGAGAGCCTATTATGACGCCAACCCGACGCTTTTCTCTGCGCCGGAGTACCGTTCGTTCACCGCTGTCATCATGCGCGAGAGCGACTTTACCGCCGACCTGACGGTCGATGAGGCGGAGCTTTTGAAGCGGTACGAGGCTGAACGGCTGCGTCTCTACGATAAGGCAGAGCGCAGAACGATCTATCAGGTCGTTTATCCGAATGAGGAAGAAGCAAAAGCGGCAGCGGAAAGATTGCGGGGCGGCGCTCCGTTTGAAGCCATAACCGCCGAGCGCGGACTATCGCTCGGAGCAGCCACTTTTACGGACATTGAGCAAAAAGCCATCCTTGATCCAACCGTTTCCGCCGCCGCTTTCTCGCCAGAGCTTGGGGTCGGCGGCGTCGCTGGACCTATAGGCGGCGTTTTTGGTTTCGCCGTTATTCAGGTTGCCGCCATTACGCCCGCGTCAACCGTACCTTTCGAGGACGTGCGGTCTGAAATTGAGGACGCCTTTTTTGCTCAGGACGGCAAAAGGCGCCTGTTCGAAGCCGTCGAGCGATTGGAAAACGAACGCGACGCAGGCGCCTCGCTTGGCGTTGCCGCAGAACGCGCAGGCTTAGCAGTTTCGACGTTTGGACCCGTCGACAATTTCAGCTTTGGGGTCGGCGGCGAGATCGTCGCAGACTTACCGGCGGAAGTCTTGAAGACCGCATTCGAGCGGGACGAGGGAGACGAAACCGAAGCCCTGCGGCTAGCGGAAGGCGATGGATATTACTTCCTCTCCGTCAGCGACATACGCCCCAGCGCTGTCCGCCCGTTCGAGGAAGTCGAGGATGACGTTGCGACGAGATTGCGGCGTGAAGAGCGGCAAACCCGCATCTCGGCAACCGTCCGGCAGGTTCGCGCGGCGCTAACGGAAGGCAAGTCGCTGCAAGAGGCGGCCGCCCCCTATAATCGCACGCCAACTAACGCAACGCTGACCCGGCAGAGCGCCAATGAAGTCTTTTCGCCGGCGCTACTGGAGCAGGCCTTCAGCGCCGAAAAAGGCTCGGCGATATCCGGCGCCGCCGGCCTCGGCGAGGCGCAGATCATTGCCGTCATTAACGACATCGCTTTTGATTTTGGTCGCGTAAATCCAGCGTCAGCTGCGTCTTTTGGACAGTTCGTTAGTAATCAGATTAATCAGGAAATCGTCGAAACGTTTGCTACGTCTGTGCGCGACGAACGCGGCGTGCGGATTAATCAGACGCAGATCAACGCCCTCTTCGCCGATGGACGTTGACGCATGACGGCCTTGCCTGATTTTAGCGCGTTCGCGGAGAAGTATCTCGCGGACGTTCCGCAGGTCATGATCCATCGGGTCGTTTCCGACCTCGAAACGCCAGTATCCGCCTACCTTAAGCTTGCTGGCGACCGGACCAACAGTTTCCTCCTCGAGTCTGTCGAGGGCGGTGAGACGCTCGGCCGATATTCGATCATCGGGATCCGCCCGGACGCCATCTGGCGCGTCGACGGAGCGCAAGCGGATGTGAATTGGACGGCCGAGACGCACATCGACAATTTCACGCCAGATACAGATCCTCCGCTCGTCAGCCTGCAGAAATTTATCGACGCCGCACGGATCGACTTGCCTGCTGACGCGCCACCCATGGCGGCTGGCGTATTCGGATATTTTGGCTACGACCTTGTGCGGCAGATGGAGCGACTGCCCAACAGGCCGCCGCGCCCCTATCTTGCGCCGGACGCGATCTTTATTCGGCCAACTCTTGTCGCCGTATTCGACAATGTGAAGCAGGAAATCGTGCTTGTCGCGCCTGTACGGCCTCGCGCGGGCGTCTCGGCGAGCGACGCCTTTGATCGTGCGCGCGGCCGGATCGCCGAGGCGGTTGGGCTCCTCGCTGGCCCCTTGCCTCCAGACGTCCGCGTGGCGCTGACGGGGTCTGTCAAAGCGCATGCCGCCGCAGATTTCTCCGCGCCGGCGTCCAATACGACGCCCGGGGAGTATGTCGCGCGCGTCGAGCGCGCCAAAGAATACATTTCGGCCGGCGATATTTTTCAGGTGGTCCTCAGTCAGCGCTTTAGCGCCGCTTTTGAAGCGCCGCCGCTTGACCTCTATCGCGCGCTGCGCCGCACTAACCCCTCGCCTTTCCTTTTCCTTCTCGACTTTGGAACGCATGCGCTTGTCGGCTCCAGTCCTGAGATCCTGGTCCGGGTGCGCGACGGCGAAGTGGTCATCCGGCCCATCGCCGGCACCCTGCCCCGCGGCGCGACGGCTGACGAAGACCTCGCATTCGAAAAGCGCTTGCTGGCTGATCCCAAGGAGCGCGCTGAGCACCTGATGCTGTTAGACCTTGGCCGCAACGACGTCGGGCGCACCGCAGAGATCGGAACGGTGCGGGTCACGGAGCAATTTGCCATCGAGCGCTACAGCCACGTCATGCATATCGTTTCAAATGTCGTCGGACGGCTTCGCCAAGGTCTCCATCCGGTGGCGGCGGTTGCCGCCGGCTTTCCCGCAGGGACTGTCACAGGCGCGCCCAAGATCCGGGCGATGGAGATCATCGACGAATTAGAGGGTCAAGCGCGCGGTCCTTACGGCGGCGCAGTTGGCTATTTTTCCGCAAGCGGAGCAGCTGATACCTGCATCACCTTGCGCACAGCCGTTCTCAAAGACGGCGTGATGCACGTTCAGGCGGGCGCAGGCATCGTCGCCGACTCAGATCCCGACGCCGAGCTGCGCGAGTGCAGCGCCAAGGCGCGAGCGCTTTTTGCCGCGGCGGCAGCGGCCGGCGCAATGACGCGATAGGTCACGATATACCGAATTTTTTCAGTGACGATCAGTCACGAACCGCTGCGCAGGGGCGGTGCGCCAAGGTCTTGATCCGTAATCAGAAGGTCGCTGGCTGTTGCAAGCGTAAAACCACGCGACGGCGCCGAAGTCAGCCACGGACCAAGCACGTCAAGCGTTGATCGGCGTGGATGCGCAATCGCAATAGCGGAACCATCCCGCCGAGCTATCTCCTCAAGCCGCTTTAACTGCCGCAGGATTGAGGCGCGGTCGCCGTCTGCATCCAGAAAGACATCCCGCCGCAACACAGTGGCGCCAACCGCCTGACCTGCCTGTGCGGCTGCGCTGCGTCCAGTGGTGCGCGAATCGAGAAAGAACAGGCCGCTATCTTTCAGTTCGCCCAGCACGAGACGCATGGCTTTCTCGTTTCGGGTGAACCGCGATCCCATATGATTGTTGACGCCGATATAGCCGGTAAAGGCCCCAAGATTGGTGTCGAGCGTTTCCGCGAGCCGCTCCGCGCTCATTGACGTCGAAAGACTATTCGGGCCGGGATCGACCTTCCCCGCCGGCTCCATCGGCAAATGCAGCAGCACCGACGCCCCCGCTTCCCGCGCTTCGTCAACCATTGTCTGTACATCGCGTCCGTAAGGCAGGAACGACAGGGTGAGTGGACCTGGCAGTTTCATGACGCGGTCAAATGCGGCGCGGTCGAGCCCCATATCGTCAAAAACGATAAATATTCGCGGCGAGGCCGCCTGTACTTCACCAACAGCGTACGCGCTATCTTTATCGCGGGCGAATAACGACACAGGCGCGTTGAATCTCTCAGGCCGGATCGCAACCAGTGCGGTCCGGGGCGTCGCGCCGCTCGCCTCGATTATGCTGCCATGGGCGCCCCGCAGGGCGCTACTGCGCCCGTCAGCCAGGGCGCTTGTGACGCCAAACGCCACGCCGGCAATAGCGATGGCGGCAAACCCGGCGCCGCTCAATCGCGCGGCTGCTTCCTCCCGCGGCCAGCCAACCCTTGGAATCGCCACGTCCGTTTGACGAAGTCGGGCTCTGATTGGATTGCGACGTTCCACGCTCACTTTGCTTTCCTCGACAACGCTGTCAGCCGCCTTGCGGATCGCCGCCTGACGGCTATTGTGCCGGCCCGCCTGCTCGGTTCGGCCTTCGCGAGGGGCCACGGGCGTTCGTAATCCTGCGCGACCATTTCGATGCGATGATTCTCCTGATCGACAACTATGACAGCTTTACCTGGAACCTCGTCCATCTGGTCGGGGGACTGGGGTTTGCCGTCGAGGTAAAGCGCAATGACGAACTCACGGCGGCAGCCGCTATCGAGATGGCGCCGAGCGCCATCATTTTGTCACCCGGCCCCTGCACGCCGAACGAGGCTGGCGTATGCCTTCCGCTTGTCGCCGCGGCCATCGAGGCAGGGGTTCCACTGTTTGGCGTATGCCTCGGCCTTCAAGCGATCGCGCAAGCCTGCGGCGGACGCATTATCCGGGCAGGAACGCCGGTACATGGCAAAACGAGCGAGATCGTTCACCAAAATGGTCCGCTTTTTTCAGGGTTGCCATCGCCCTTCCGCGCGACGCGATACCATTCGCTGGTGGCGGAGCGCGCAAGCCTGCCAAATTCGCTCGCGATCGTTGCCGAGGCGGCTGACGACGGCGAGATCATGGCCCTGAGCCATGCCGCCGCACCCATCGTTGGCGTTCAATTCCATCCGGAAAGCATCGCCACGGAACATGGCGCGGCGATATTTTCCAATTTCTTCGAGTGGTCACAGGTCAAACGCCCGTGAGTCTTTTCCACCCCTACCTCGACCAGGCGGCCTCAGGCGCGCCGCTCGCCGCCGCCGACATGCGCGCGGCAATGGATCTCATATTTGACGGTGAGATAAGCGATATCGAGATCGCGGGCTTCTTAATGGCGTTGCGGGCGCGGGGTGAGACCGTCGAGGAAATCGCCGCGGCTGCATCGGCAATGTGCGCGCGAGTCCTCAAGGTCGTCGCCCCCCCCAACGTCATCGACACGTGCGGGACCGGCGGCGATGGGGCGAACACGATCAACATCTCTACGGCCGCAGCAATCGTCATCGCCGCCTGCGGCGTGCCGGTAGCAAAGCATGGCAATCGGGCGGCGTCATCGAAATCGGGCTCATCGGATGTGCTTGGTGCGCTTGGGGTGAACCTTGAGGCGACGCCTGAAACTGTCTCCGGGTGCATTTATGGCGCGGGGATCGGCTTTATGGCGGCTCCATCGCACCATCCGGCCGTGGCGCGGGTAGGCGCTGTGCGTCGGGCTCTGGGCGTGCGCACGCTGTTCAATCTTCTCGGCCCACTGACTAATCCTGCAGGCGCGAAACGCCAGCTTGTCGGCGTATTCAGCGCCGAATTGGTCGAGCCGATCGCGAACGTGCTTAACCTATTAGGCGCGCAACGCGCTTGGGTCGTACATGGATCCGACGGTCTCGATGAGGCGACGTTGACAGGCCCAACCCACGTCGCCGCCCTCACGGACGGGCAGGTAAAACGCTTTGAGATTGTCCCTGAAGACGCCGGTCTGTCGCGGGCGCCGCTAGAGGGGCTTCGGGGCGGATCGCCGGCGGAAAACGCACAGTCGCTGAAGCGAATTCTGGCCGGCGAGAAAGGTCCGCACCGCGATATCGTCGTGCTGAACGCCGCCGCCGCGTTGATGGCGGCAGGCGAAGTTGTATCGCTCGTCGACGGCGCGCTGCGCGCCAAAGACGCAATCGACTCCGGCGCGGCCGCGAATGTGCTGGCACGACTGGCAGCGATTTCGAATGGACGCAAAACATGACCATTCTCGACCGAATCGTCGCCTACAAGCGAAACGAGGTCGCCGCGGCGAGGGCCAGCGTTCCAGTTACTGAACTGCGGGCGCGCGCGGCGGATTCGCCCCGGCCAAGAGGCTTTCATGCGGCGCTCAACGACAAAACCCAGACCGGCTATGCCCTTATCGCCGAAATCAAGCGCGCTAGCCCATCTAAGGGGCTGATCCGCGAGAACTTCGACGCCGCAGACCACGCCCGAGCCTATGCGTCTGGCGGCGCGGCATGCCTTTCGGTGCTGACTGACGGACCGAGCTTCCAGGGACGGCCCGAGGACCTGTTCGCCGTCCGCGCGGCGGTAGGACTTCCCGTCCTGCGCAAGGATTTCATGATCGATCCCTATCAGATCGTAGAGTCCCGGGCTTGGGGCGCGGACTGCATCCTCCTAATCATGGCGTGCCTGGGGGACGCGCAGGCGCGTGAATTGTACGACGCCGCCCGCGAACTTGCGCTAGATGTGCTCGTCGAAGCCCACGACGCCGAGGAAGCCGCCCGGGCCCTGGCGCTGGGCGCGCGGCTGATCGGGGTCAACAACCGCGACCTACGCACGTTTGTGACATCGCTTGAGACGACGGAGCGCCTTGCGAAGCTCATCGGGGACCGGGCCTTTCTTGTCAGCGAAAGCGGAATTGAGACTCCCGCCGATCTTGATCGGCTCTCGACGGCAGGTGCGCGCGCCTTTCTGGTCGGCGAAAGTCTCATGCGCGCGCATGACATTGAGTTTGCTACTCGCGAACTGCTCGGACTTTCAGCTTCAAGCTGATTTGGTTCGCTGAATCAGAGCGTTGCTCAACGCTATTAGTTGACGCAGAAAAAGAACATCCCTAGAACGTTGTTGGTTTGTTCTGGCGTCATTTCGGCAGCGCAACCGGCCTTTTCGAATCAGCGGGTATTCGATCGATCGATAAAGCCGCGTGGAAATCCGCTGAAGAGCCGAGCGCCGGTGACAAGCGCAAATGACGATGCGAGGTTGAGATGCTTACAAAGAAGCAGCACGAACTTCTTACATTTATCAGCGCAAAGCTGAATGAAACCGGCGTGTCTCCTTCTTTCGACGAAATGAAGGAAGCGCTCGACCTCAGGTCAAAGTCGTGCATTCATCGCCTCATTACGGCCTTGGAAGAACGCGGCTTTATCCGTCGGCTACCCAATCGCGCCCGCGCGCTCGAGGTGCTTCGCCTGCCTCAGGAGGACGCGCCGACGCGCCGGACGCAGGGTGGATTCTCACCCTCGGTTGTGGACGGCGGATTTGGCCAGCGCCGCAAGGCGGTGGCGTCGAAGCCGGTCGCCGGTCCGATGTCTGGCGGCGCGCAGGAACTTCCGGTGCTGGGCCGCATCGCTGCGGGGACGCCGATCGAGGCGATCCAGACAGAAGTTGATCGAATCGCCGCGCCTGCCGCCTTGATGCGTACGGGGGAGCATTTCATCCTTGAGGTCGATGGGGAGTCCATGATCGACGCCGGCATATTCGACGGCGATTTCGCTGTTATTCAGCGCTGTGACGACGCGGCGAACGGCGAAATTGTCGTTGCGCTCGTCGACGACCAGGAAGCGACGCTCAAACGACTTCGCAAACGAGGCGCGTCCATTGCGCTCGAAGCCGCGAACCCTGCTTTCGAGACCCGCATCTATGGCGCTGATCGCGTCGCAGTTCAGGGCCGGCTCGTCGGCGTTATGCGGCGCTGCTGATCGGCGCTGCGCGCTGAAACAAAACGTTGTTTTCCCTTTCGCAGGCTCTCCTGAAATTGCCTTGCTCACGCGCAACAAAATGCTAGAGACGAGAGAAAGCGCTAGCGCTGCGGCGGGGAAACGGAGAATTTAATGCGGGTCGGGGTTCCGAAAGAAATCAAGAATAACGAATTCCGCGTCGGGCTCACTCCTGGAGCCGTTCGCGAGTATGCCGCTCACGGCCATGAAATCCTGATTGAGACGGGCGCCGGGATCGGCATAAAGGCGACCGACGCGGATTACCTGGCGGCGGGCGCGAAGATTGCCCCCGACGCTGCGAGCGTTTTCGCCTCCTGCGATATGATCGTGAAGGTAAAGGAGCCGCAACCGGTCGAATACGCACAATTGCGCGAAGGTCAGATCCTTTACACCTTTCTGCATCTCGCGCCGGATCCCGCCCAAGCGCGCGGCCTGATCTCCTCCGGCGTTACCGCTGTCGCCTATGAGACGGTTACTGACGATCGCGGTGGACTGCCGCTCCTCGCGCCGATGAGCGAAGTTGCGGGCCGGCTGTCGATTCAGGCCGCGGCGACGGCCCTGACGGCGCCACAAGGCGGTCGCGGACTGTTGATGGGCGGCGTTCCGGGCGTGCTGCCCGCCAAGGTTCTCGTAATCGGCGGGGGGGTTGTTGGCGTCCATGCTGCGCGGATGGCGGTCGGGCTTGGCGCCGACGTGACGATACTCGACCGCAGCCTTAATCGGTTGGCGGCTCTCGATGAGCTGTTTCAAGGGCGGGTCAAGACGCGCTATTCGACCTTCGAGGCGCTTGATGCCGAGACTGATGCGGCTGACGTCGTGATCGGCGCGGTCCTCATCCCCGGGGCAAGTGCACCAAAACTCGTCACGCGCGACATGTTGAAAGGCATGAAACCGGGAGCCGTTCTCGTAGACGTCTCAATCGACCAGGGCGGCTGTTTTGAGACGTCGCATCCCACAACGCATGCGAACCCTACCTATGTGGTTGATGACATTGTTCATTATTGCGTCGCCAACATGCCAGGCGCGGTGCCGTTGACGTCATCGCACGCCCTGAACAACGCCACGCTTTCGCTTGGGCTCCAACTCGCCGACAAAGGACTGGAAGCGCTACGCTACAATCCGCACTTACGTAACGGGCTGAACGTGCATCGCGGCAACATCACCTATTTGGCGGTCGCTGAGGCGCTCGGGATGGACTACGTCGCTCCAGACGATCTTTTAGCGTCCGTTTGACATTTTTCAGGTTGCAAGTGGGCGGTGTGTCGCACTATATGAAAGGTTGCGTCGGCGGCGAAACTTTAGCTGTCCGACGAGACGCCCGTTGGATGAACTTGCCTACTTAGCGATAACCATGAACGGGCGGGGAGAGTTTTCGATGTTAAAAAGCGCTTTTAGAACTGGCATTTTGATGCTTGCTGCCGCCTCCGTGACCGTAACGGCGGCGAGCGCCGGGTCGCTTAACCTCGCTCGGAACGCATTTAACGACGCGGTGCACTCGAATAAACAAGCGGAAGTGTCGATAGTCGACGCGATGATGTCCCTACTGGCGTCAGGCTTTAAGCTGGCGACCTTGCCGGTCGACCCTGCCCCACCCGCCTCGCCTCAAGCGCCAGACGCCAAACCGGCTTGTGAAATGGACGCCTCGCCGCCCGCCAGCAATCAGACGGCTGCGCCGCCGGCGAAAAAACGCACAACGACTACCGTCGGACCAGAGCCCTTTTATCTCGGGTTCTGATCAGAAATCTGAGTGAACTCAAGTGGATGTTGCAACCCGCGGCTCCCGCTTGCAAAAACCGGCGCGTATCGAGTTACAGAGTCCGAGATGAGACCAGCGTTTCAGTGGAAGCGATTTACTGAACGAGATCGCTTGCTGTAGCCGGGCTCGACAACAGCTCCAAAAATGCAACCCAGGGATCAATGCCGGCTGAAACGTCACGTGCGATTTTCGCAGCGACGATGTCGCGTCCCAGATTGTAATTGATGACGTAGCCACGATACCGCTCAACGAAGCTGAGGCTTTTTTCCGCGCGCTCGGGCGACGTCAGGCCGTATTTCGTCAACAGAGCGACGGCTTCCGCTCGTTCAATCCGTCCATCGAGATAGTCGCGCGCGATGAAATTGCGCGCGTGTGACAAGCGCTGTTGAAGTCTGTTGAGTTCGGCCAGTTTGGGCGCATCCGCCGGGTTCAACCCAGCCAGCGGGAACAACACATCCCGTTCGAAGATTATTTTTTCATCGCCGGGAAACGCCAATTCAATGCCGAAATTGGCGGAGCCCTCTGCGATCAGCGATAGCGGGCTGAAAAGCGGATAGAGCGTGTATTCGACCCAACCCTCCCCATCAACGATTTCGCGTTCAATTAACGTATTCCAAAAATGATGGCCGGGATAACCTTCGTGACAACCGAGATCGACTGCGCGATCAATACCAATTGGTAAATCCACGTTGATTTCAATCAGGCTCTCAAAATCGCCCTGATACCAGTTGTATCCGCCCCATGGTTTATCGGTCACGAATTCAAGCCGGAACTTTTCAGTTTCCGGCAGGCTGACATGCGCCAGCGTTCGTTCGCGGCACGCCGCTATTGCGGCATCAAATACGACCGCTCGCTTTTCCGCGGATATCGACAGCGACGCGCGGAAGGCGTCGACCCGCGCCGCGAGCGACGCGTCGCCCGGCAGCAGCGCGTCGATGGATTCGAGCGCCACGTCAAACTCGGCAATGTTATAGACAGGCGCGACGGCGTCGTAGAGCGCGCGCGTCTCTTCGTCGAAGGATAAAATCTCGCCTTCAACCATCCGGATGCGGGCGTGCGCCGACGACACGAGCCGGCTGAGCATCCGTTCCCGAACGTCGACCCCGTCGCCCGCAAGATTGGCGAGCGCTTCGGAGAGACGAGCGGCTTCCGCCTTTAGTTTGGCGAGAGGTACACGGTCAGCTTTCGCCGCCTCCGCCCATTCATCAGGCCCGTGATAGGCGTCCACATAGTCGGGATCGTGTTGGCCGAGCGCGAGGCCTAAACGCACGAAGCGTTCGGCCACCTCATCTACACTGACTATCTGAACCGAATCTGCCGATGGGCCGTCAGCAATGCCCGAGCTGTTATCCGCCCGATCGCAAGCGGCGAGGCCGCCCGCGAAAAGGCCGAGAAGAATACCTCGGATCAACGGCATGATCCTCAGGCGCGGCTGCCGGAGAAGGTAGACGTGCCGAAAGCGCCCAGCTTGACGTTACCCGCCAGCGCGTCGCCATCCACTTTGCCGTCAAACTCGAGCGTAATCGGCATCGGCGAGGTCACCTTGGCGTGCCACATGACCTTGTCGCCATCAACTTTGCCGTTTTCGATTTTAACCGACCCCATGTTGCCGGTCATTTCGCCGGTAAGTTCCGCGCCCGCCGCAGCGAGGCTAAGAACGCCCGATTGTTCGCCCATCGGCGTTTTAATTTTCAGGTTCCACTTGCCGTCGACGGCCATCAGAAATCTCCTATTGCAGTGCGAAATGGCGCTGGTGATGCGCGTCGGGAACTTAGCGCATTGCAACCCGCGCGCAAGCGCAGTGGGCAGTAGGAAATGAACGGGCAGTGGCCGGTTCAAGGCGGGTCCATTGTAGCCCGGGCGGCGCCCAGCGATTAGATCCGCGACAACAGCGGGTCGGCAAATAGTCCGACAAGCGCAAAGCCGCTTAAAGTTACCAGAATTGCGAGCACGCACAGCACACAGATCGTGCAAGCGTTCTGGAGAATGGATTGCATTTGTTGACCCCCATCCATCAATGACAAGAGGGTAACAAAAACGTGACACAACGCAACACTCCAATGCCAAAATCCAATTGCGGACAACATGTTGCAACGCACCAATGATGCGCGTCCGATATGGAGTAAATGGGGTTCCGTATACCCCTTAATCATCGAAAATTATGTTCGTGCCGACGCGCGCGCGGTGATTCTTCCGTCATGAAGCGGTCAGATGCAGCCGTCTGCGCAGACCAGCGCAGGAGGTCAGTGAATTACAATGCTCATTCGATGTCGGCTGCGAGCCGAGCCCCCGTGTATCGCGCAGCTACGTCAATACCAATCCGGCTTCGGTTGGCAATGCGAGTATCGGTAGGGGCGCTTTCCCAACTTCCGCCGCGGATAACGCGCCGTCCGCAATCACCGTCCACTACCGCCGCGCCGTCCGTCGGGACTGTCGCAAAATTGTTGACATAACAATCGGCAACCCACTCCCGAGCGTTGCCCGCGACGTCGTAAATACCGAAGGCGTTGGCGGTAAGCGCCCCAACAGGAGCGGCGCCATTGTTCGTGACCATTGAGCGTTGAAACTTGTCACCCCACCAATAAGCGGTAGTGGAGCCGGCCCGCGCGGCGTATTCCCACTCCGCCTCGGTCGGCAGACGATATCTGCGGCCTGTTTTTTTTGAAAGCCATGCGGCGTATCCGCTTGCATCACGCCAGGACAGATAGAGCGCCGGAAATGCGTCGCCGTCGTCCGATCTTTTTTCCTTGCACGCCCCGCTGGCGACGCATGCATTCCATTCGGCGTTCGTCACTTCGTATACGCCAATTGCAAAGGACTTCACGGATACTTCGCGCTGAGGACCTTCATAGGCGTTACGTCCTGCTTCGGAAGATGGAGACCCCATCACGAATTGGCCTGCTGGCAGAGTCACCATCAACGGGCAGGAATCGCAGTCGCGGAAGACACCTCCGACAACCGGAATGCTCTGCTCCGCAACCGGCTCTGACGCCGCCTCCTCAGCTGTCACAACGGCTGTTTTATCGACCGGTTCGCCCTCATCGAGACTGGCATCGACCACTAACTCTTCAACCTCCGTGCCGACCATGGCGAAATCTTCCACGGATCCGGCCGACGACGGATTGTCTGTATCAGCGACGACGACGGGCGGCGTCGCGGGTTCGGGTGGCAGGATTGTTCCAGCTGTCTTATCGCCGCTTCGCGTTGCTAGAAACGCGACAGCGCCGGCGACGATCACCAAAAGGATGCCAATGGCGGCAATCAATCCGCCTGCCGATTTTTTCGGCGTCGACCCGCGGTCGCGCTCGGGCTTGGCCAAAGGTGGAGCGGCGCGCGGCTTCGGGGCTGGCGAAGTGGCGGCGCGAGATTGGGCCGGTGGCGTCGGCGCGAGATCAGGTGACGTAGACCGGGCAAGCAACGCAAGCCGGTTCTGAGCAATCGTGGCAAAAAATCCGCTTGGGTAACGTTTGAGATAAGCTTCAAAATCGGAAGGGTCTGTCCCATTCTTGATAGAGTTCCAGAATGTGGTTTCAATCGTCACATTCTGGGATGACCCAGTGGGGGTGGTACCAGGTGAAGCATCAGCGCCTCGGCGCCGGACGGCCGTCCGCACGTCTTGCATGAAAGCGCGCCAGTGAGGATCGCTGCGATCGCCGCGCCAATGCCTGAGGTCGGCTGTCTGCACCAATTCGAAGCGAATGGGCCGTTCGCAATCCTCGATCAAGGCCGGGACAAGTGTCGAGCTTCGTTCACCGACGGTCGCTTCTGCACGCACCCACTTGGAATTCGAAGATCGTTTCGACCAGAGAACGACGACGGCGCCAGCGCTCCGAAGATTTAGCTCGGTGACCTCGTCGTACGTCTCGCCTGCTCGCAGCGCGGCGTCCCACCAAACCGAAAAACCTTCCGCTTCCAGCGCGTTGGCCACGAGACCGGCGATTTCGCGATCCTCGCGATTGTATGAAATAAAGACGTCTGGCACAGGCCCCTCCCACGCGGGCCTAACTACCGCATACCGATGGTTTTTGATAGGGCTGACGTGAACGCTCCGGTAGCCGGTGCTGCCGGCAACGCGAATGCGCGCGGGAAATTAAATGGCCTTTGCCTTCAATAGCGACATATTTTTGACTGAGCCCGACCGGGAAATGGCGAAAGGTGCGTTCCCGAAAGTCGCTTTTGCCCTGGACAACCCAGCGTTGCGGGAGATCTTCGAGTTTCACGACCGGCGCGCTAATACGGCGAAAAAGCGTAGCCGCAGATGGGGCGTGTTGGCCGTTGTGTTAGCCACGGCCGCCCTCGTCATCGCGGCGAGTTCGAGCCTTTATAGCGGGCTGGGCGCTGAAGCGACGCAGCTGATCTCAATCATCGGCGCCATGTGCGGGGTCGCCGGGGTTTCAATCGGCTATTTCGGGGTGATGTTTCGAGGGCGCAAACTGCTCTGGCTAACGGACCGTCTGGCAACGGAGCGGCTGCGTCAATTTCACTTTCAACACTATGCCGCGCATGGCGGCGCTATCCTTCGTGGAGCAAGGGACAGTGCGGCGGCCAGAGAATATCTTGAACGTCGCGACCGCGATTTCGAGCGGTTCAAAGTCAATTTCCTTGCACGCCTTGAGGACGCATTTCATGCACTCGTCGAGACGGAAGACGCCGGGGGCGGGCTGCTGTTCGATTTCATGCAGGACATTCCACCGGAAGATGATCCAAATCTTGAAGAATATTATCGGGCTTACGAGCTGCTGCGTTTCCAAAGACAGATCGATTACTGCAATCTATTGCTCAGTGAGAGTCGTCGCGTCTGGCAACACTCTCCGGCGCGTCAGGCGAAATTCTTCAGTGCATTCGCGATTATATGTCTCGCGATTATACTAGTGCTTGATTCTCTGATCTTCCTCGGCGCGATTGTGAACATCCCGATGTTAGCTGCGCCGATCTTTTCGGTCGCGGGTATCTGGATGGCGTTTTTCGCCCTCTCCGCCCGAACAATCGAGGAAGGCCTGCAGCCTCGAACGGAAGTGGAGCGCATGCGCCAATACCGGATTGCGCTGAACCGGAGCCACGAAAGGTTTCGCGTCGCAAAAAATCCCGAGGAGAAAATCGAGCCGATCGTTGATCTGGAAAACGCCTCTTATGAGGAAATGCTGCCATTCCTGAAAACGAATTTCGAAGCGCGGTTCGTGATGTAAAATCGCGCTCTTAACCGCCGGATCAATTGTCGAGGAAGCTTCGAAGTTTGCGGCTACGGCTCGGATGCTTGAGTTTGCGCAGCGCTTTTGCCTCGATCTGGCGAATGCGCTCGCGGGTCACCGAGAACTGCTGGCCCACTTCCTCAAGCGTATGGTCCGTATTCATGCCAATCCCGAACCGCATACGGAGCACCCGCTCTTCCCTTGGCGTCAAGGAGGCGAGCACGCGGGTCGTCGTCTCGCGCAGGTTTGACTGAATAGCGGCGTCAATCGGCAAAACGGTATTCTTGTCTTCGATGAAGTCGCCAAGATGGCTGTCTTCCTCATCGCCAATTGGCGTTTCCAGGCTGATCGGTTCCTTGGCGATTTTCATCACCTTTCGGACTTTCTCCAATGGCATCGAGAGCTTCTCGGCCAATTCTTCTGGAGTGGGCTCGCGACCAATTTCGTGCAGCATCTGGCGAGAGGTTCGAACGATCTTGTTGATCGTCTCAATCATGTGCACGGGAATGCGGATCGTCCGGGCCTGATCGGCGATCGAACGGGTGATCGCCTGACGGATCCACCAAGTTGCGTATGTCGAAAATTTATACCCGCGACGATACTCGAACTTGTCCACCGCCTTCATCAGACCGATGTTGCCTTCCTGAATGAGATCAAGGAATTGCAGACCGCGGTTGGTGTATTTTTTAGCGATCGAGATTACGAGACGCAGGTTCGCCTCGACCATTTCTTTCTTGGCGATCCGCGCTTCACGCTCGCCTTTCTGAACCGTCTGAACGATGCGTCGGAAATCAGCGACCGTCAGGCCAGTTTCGGTTGAAAGCTTGCCGATTTCCTCACGAATTTGAAAAATCTGCCGCTCGCCTTTGGTTGTGAAGTTCTTCCAGCCTTTGCCGGTTTTCTGCGAAATCCGCTCGAACCATTCCGGATCGAGTTCGTGATTCAGATATTCGCCGAGGAATTCACGACGGTTGACGCCATAATTGTCCGCGAGGCGAACGATCTTGCCCTCAAGCGCCATTAGCCGGCGGTTGATATCGTAAAGCTGGTTGACGAGCGCCTCGATGCGCTGATTATTGAGGCGCACGGATCGTACGCGCTCAACGATTTCTTTCTGAAGCTTACGGAAACGCTTGGTCTGCGAAGCGGAAAGATCATCGCCGCGCAGTTGCTCTTCAATCATGATATCCTGAAGGCGGCGAAGTTTTTTATAATCCTCGGAAATGGCGTCAAACGTCGCCATGACACCGTCGCGAAGCTCAGCTTCCATCGCCGAAAGCGACAGGGCTCCCTCGTCAAAATCTTCTTCATCGTCTTCGTTGACTTCGGCGCGCTCGGCTTCTTCCTTTTGAACCCGCTCGGCAATTTCAGGCTGGGTCATGTCCGGACGGGCTTCCGGCCCGCCCCCGTAAGTCGCATCGAGATCGATGATGTCGCGCAACAGTACGCGGCCTTCATTCAATTCATCGCGCCAGACGGTGATCGCTTCGAAAGTGAGCGATGATTCACACAAGGCGCGGATCATCGTTTCCCGGCCCGCTTCGATGCGCTTGGCGATCGCAATCTCGCCTTCGCGGGAAAGAAGCTCGACCGTTCCCATCTCGCGCAGGTACATGCGTACGGGGTCGTCCGTCCTGTCTGCGGACGTCGATGTGTTGGTCGCAACCGCGCCAGATTTTTCGTCTTTCTTGACGACAGCGCGGCCGGTTTGTTCTTGTTCAAGTTCATCATCATCAAGAGCTGCGCCTTTCGGCTCCGGCTCTTCGTCATCCTCATCGTGCTCGACGACCGTAATGCCCATCTCAGAAAGTTGGGACAAAACATCTTCAATTTGTTCCGATGAAAATTCTTCGGAAGGAAGGATAGCGTTCAATTCGTCATAGGTAACGTAGCCACGCGCCTTGGCGCTCTTAATCAGCTTTTTGACGTCTGCATCCGTGAGGTCGAGAATCGGCCCGTCCGCTGTCTCGACCTCAGGTGCTTCCTTCGCCACTTTCGCCATGCCGTTTTCCCGTCCTTTATTCGCTCGCCGATTCAACCGCTATCTCATGCCCACTACCAAACCGAGCGAGCGCAACCACATTTGGCCCCCGACTACCTGTCGCGGGCCTTCCCCTTAAAGCTTGCGCGGATACGCTCAAGCCGCTCCCGAAGATCGTCGGCGGATATATCCCCATCGCCATTCTGTTCGCCCGACCCGACGCCCCTGTCCGTCAACTCCTCGCGCGCCCGAACCGCCGCTTTCCAGTCCTCATGCGCCGCGTCTGACGGATCCACCGCAATCCGGTGGGCGACGCTCGTTACTTCCCGAGCCGCTTCGGTCACCGCAAGATGATGGCGCAAGTCCTCGCGCCACGCTTTTTCCACCTCGTCAATTGGCGTTTCAGGCTTCAAAAAGCGTTGCGCGTTTAAGGCCTCGCCCCGCTCGTAACGAGCCAATACGACCGAAGCAGGCGACTTTTGCAGATGAGACTTCAGTCCTGCACTGTCAAGTGAAGGGTCCTCTAAAATACACCGTACCGCCTCCGACAACAGCAGTTCAGCGTCCAAATCTGCGAAAGCAAGGCCAAAAACCGCCTCCTCGCAGCGCTCAAACAGGGAAGGATGGGCGATCAGGGTCAAAACGAGCGTCGCCTCCCGGGCTCCCTTAAGGGTAGAGCTGCGTTTCTGTTCCGCCGTGGGCCGCGGTTCTGCCTGAAAGCGGGATTGGCCCCGGCGA
>JBGTFV010000242.1:0-2821 GCA_041747095.1 Parvularculaceae bacterium | reverse complement strand
GCGCACCGGCGCGGCGTTCGTTACGACCTACCACGGCGCTTACAGCGCTTCCACGCCGCTAAAGCGTTGGTACAACTCTTCAATGGTGCGCGGCGACGTCGTGATCGCCAACTCGGTTTATACCGCTGACGCAATCCGTGCGACATACGGGCTGGCGGAAGACCGATTGCGCATCATTCCCAGAGGAGCGGATCTATCGCGGTTTGACCCCACTGCCGTTTCTGACCAGAGGATGCGAGCGCTGGCGCGTGTGTGGCGCATCCCCGAGATGCGGACCGACGATCCCGATCGCCCATTGATTGTGCTCCTCCCTGCGCGAATGACCAATTGGAAGGGGCACGTGACAGCGATCGAGGCGCTCGCGCAACTAACGCAGCGTAACGCCTCCGCCAATGGCGGTCAGTCGGTCCCCAACGCTGGCGCCACGCGGGGTTTCCGGTTAATTTTCTGTGGGGACGCGCAAGGACGCGATGAATATGTCGCCGCCTTGAGCGAGGCGGCGTGGGAAGCTGGGGTAGGAGACATGGTCACGATCGTCGGCCACTGCGCCGATATGCCTGCGGCTTATTTGCTGGCGGATTTAGTGTTACAGCCCTCCGAGCGCCCGGAAGCGTTCGGCCGCGTTGCCGTAGAGGCAGGCGCGATGGGGTGTCCTGTAATCGCTTCCGACCATGGCGGGGCGCGCGAAACGGTGCGCCACGGGCAAACCGGTTATTTAACGCCGCCCGGTGATGCCCTCGCTTTAGCCGACGCCATGGCGGCGGCGGCGGCCATGTCAAACGAGCAGCGCAGGGAAATGGGGGCGGCGGCGCAGGGCTGGGTGTCCGAGAATTTTTCAACCACAGCGATGACCGCGGCGACCATCGCTGCATATGCAGATGCGCTAGCCATCCGCTCAGCGCGAGGAGGCTGACCATGGGCAGCCGGAACGGGCAGCAGATTCTGGTCATCAAGACCGACGGGCTCGCAGCTTTCGTCGCGGCGGAGCCAGTTTTTCAGGCCATACGCGAGGCGCACCCGGCGGCCAAGATCAGCTTGTTGACGCAGACCCACCTGCACCGAATTGCCCGCGCGGCGCCCTATTTCGATCAGGTGGGCGCGATGCCGGATTTCCGCGACGCAGAGGCGCGCACGGCGTTCTTCAAACAGGTCCGCGGGGCAAAGTTCGCAAAGATCTATGATCTCTCGGCGAACGAAGACTCGCGCCGACTGCAGGGCGGAATCGGGCCCTTCGGCCCGAAATGGGTGACCGGCTCGCCCGTAGCAAAGCCCTCGGCCAAGAACCCGAAGCGGCGCGGCGAACTGACGAACGCAAGCCTTTCCGCAACCTCGGTGGGTCTTGCCGTTCCTGACCGGGCGCCGGACTTTCACTGGGCGCTCGCGTCGAGAAAAGACTCGGCGAACATGCAGCCCTCATGGTTCGGCGTCTCGGGTCCCTTTGGACTGCTGATCCCAGGTCCGGAGGCGGCGCAGCGCTGGCCCGCAGCGCGTTATGGCGCGTTTGCCCGCATGATCGCCGCGCGCGGCGTCATGCCGGTCATTATTGGCGCCAAAGAGACCCACGTCTTCGCCGATGAGATTGCGATCGAAGCGCCGGAAGTCGTCGATTTGACCGGCAAGACCGACCATCTCCAGTTGGCGTCGCTGGCGCAGGAGGCCTCATTCTTTGTCAGCGACGGCGCGCCGGAAGTATTTCTGGCGGCAAGCGTCGATTGCGCGGGCGTGCTCATTCGCCGGGCCGGTCCCGAGACCATGTCGATCCCAAACCGCCACGTCATCACGTTAACCGTCAAGACGGACCTCGCCGAAGCCCAGCCGGAATTCGTTCTGCAGGCGCTGGTGAACATGGGGGTTGCCCCTCGGGGACCGGCGCATCAGCGCGTAGGGGCCCGTTGATTTTCGCCGCCATTAGCCGGTATATCGCGCGATCGACAGCGCCGATCCGGGGTTGCGAGCCCTTGCATCGGCTTGTTTCGCCTCCATTTCCACAGCTTTGAAGCCGCCAAAGGAGATACGCCCATATCCCGCAGACCTTTTGTCCCCGCGCCCCCCAAGGGTGACGGCCCACGAATCAACGAAGAAATTGCGGTTCCGACCGTTCTTTTGATTGATCAGCACGGCGAAAAACGCGGCGTCGTCCAGACTGCCGCCGCCATCGCGATCGCCGTCGAAGCGGGGCTCGATCTAGTCGAAGTCTCCCCCGGCACCCAGCCGCCCGTTTGCAAAATTCTTGATTACGGCAAGTTCAAATACCAGCAGCAAAAGAAAAAAGCCGAAGCCAAGAAGAAGCAGAAGGTCGTTGAGATTAAGGAAGTCAAGATGCGGCCCGGCATCGACCAGCATGATTATGAGGTCAAAGCCAAGGCGATGCGCCGTTTCTTCGACGAGGGCGACAAAGTGAAGGTAACGCTGCGGTTTAAGGGCCGGGAAATGGCGCACCAGGAACGCGGCATGGAACTGCTGCAACGCGTGCAGGCCGAATTCGACCCAATTGCAAAGGTCGAGCAATTGCCAAGGCTGGAAGGCCGGCAGATGATGATGGTGATGGCTCCCCGCTGAGAAGCCTGTCGGGTCGGTCATCGGGTCGTGAGGAGTAAACCGGCTTCTCGCATTTACTGTTTGATCCGGGCGCCAAGCGTTATGTGGAACTCGCTCATGGAATGGATTGCCGCCGCGCCGCTTGCCGGAGCGTCGGCGGCTTTCCTCATTGGGTTGACGCCAGGTCTGTTGCTCGGGATTTTCGTAGGCAGGACCTTGAGGGCGGCTGCGGTGGCGCCAACCGCCACGAGCGCGGCGGCTATGCCCGGGGCGCCGTCATCCG